>JBKJHG010000065.1:0-7731 GCA_046599115.1 Gemmatimonadaceae bacterium | reverse complement strand
GATCGTACAACACCCTCAACAACGCATTCCGTCAGTACGACGCGCTGACGCCGGCAGACCTCCGCGCGGCAGCTCAGAAGTATTTCACCGACAACAACCTCGTCGTCAGCACTCTCTCGCACGACGCGCTGCCGGCGGCGATCCAGACTCCTCCGTCAATCGCGTCGCTCGCACCGGGCGCTGGAACGAGCTCCGCTGCGAGTGATTCGACGAGGGCCGCCATCAAGGCGAAAGTTGACGCCCTGATTGCCTCAGACATGAAGTCGGCCTCGCCGAATCCGCCGGCGATGGACATCACGCTCATCAAGTCCGCCCTTCCACAGATCGCAATGAAGCTGGTCTTCAACGCCGGCTCGGCGTACGATCCGCCGGGCAAGGAGGGGCTCGCCGCCCTCTCGGCGTCAATGATCGCCGACGCCGGATCGCAGGCGCTCACCGTCAGTGAAATTCGCCAGGTGCTTTATCCGATGGCGGCCGGCTTCGGCCGACAGGTGGATAAGGAGCTGTTGACTTTCTCCGGCAGCATCCACAAAGACAACTGGCATCCGTACCTGCACATCGTCCTCGGCCAGCTCGCAACGCCGGGATTCCGCGACGCCGATTTCCAGCGGCTAAAGGCGCAGCAGCTTACGCGGCTCACGCAGGATTTGCGTCAGAACAACGAGGAAGAGCTCGCCAAGGAGCGGCTGCAGACGAACGTGTTCGCCGGTACGGCCTACGCGCATCCGTCCCTCGGCACTGTCGCCGGCATCAACTCCATCACGCTCGACGACGTCAAGGCGTTCGTGCGAGGTTACTACACCCGCTCGAACCTCCGCATCGGACTGAGCGGCGACGTCCCTGCGGGTTTCGACGCCGTGATGAGAAGCCTGCTCGCCAAGCTTCCACAGGGCGCTGCACCCGCCGCGCCGGCCATCGTCGCGACGAAGCCGGTGGGTATGAACGTCGAGATCATCAGGAAGGACACCCGCTCGACTGCGATCTCGTTCGGCCTTCCACTTTCGGTGACGCGCTCGTCGCCTGATTTCGCCGCGCTCTCCGTCGCCCGTGTCTGGCTCGGCGAGCACCGCAGCTCGCAGTCGCATCTGTACCAGCGCATCCGCGAGATCCGCGGAATGAACTACGGCGACTATGCGTACATCGAGGCGTTCCCGGGCGGAATGTTCACCTTCTTCCCGAGCGCGAACATCGTGCGCCGCGGACAGCTGTTCGAAGTGTGGATCCGCCCCGTCGTTCCGGAAAACGCGCAGATGGCTCTACGCATCGCAACCGCAGAGCTGCAGAAGCTGATTGACAATGGACTCTCGCAGGAGGACTTCGAAAGCACGCGCGATTACCTGATGAAGAACGTGTACCTCGCCACCGCAACGCAGGACCAGCAGCTCGGCTACGCGCTCGACTCCAAGTGGTACGGCACCCCGGAGTACACGAGCTATATGAGGAGCGCGCTGTCGAAGCTGACGAGAGCCGACGTCAACGTTGCGATCAAACGAAATCTTTCGGCAACCGATCTTTCCGTGGTAATCATCGCCAAGGACGCCGAAGGACTGAGAAACGCGCTCATATCCGACGCGTTCTCGCCGATCAAGTACGACGCGGAAAAGCCGGCTGACCTGCTCGCCGAAGACAAGGTGATCGGCGCGCGGAAGCTCAACATCAGCCCGGACAAGATCAAGATCACGCCGGTCGAGCAGGTCTTCGACCGCTAACGGAGCGTTCCTCCGGAATGGACAGTTCATTCCGGGGGAGCACCTGCTCCCCCACACAGCTACGATGGATTTCCGCGAGGTGGCCGCCGCGCTGCAGGGCGCCAGCGTCAGCGAGCACAGAATTGATCTCCGTTCCAACTGCGTCGAGCTTGTCGTTCCCGCCACGCCGCGCGCGCGATCAGTGGTGTTCGCCAGTCTCCTCTCGCTGAAGTGGAGCAACACTTCCGGGATCCCAACCGTACTCACTCTGTCCACCGTCGGTCTCGAGAAGCTCGGCGCCGGTGAACCGTGGCGGCTTTACATCCGTACATCGGACGGCGCGGAGCTCGAGCTGAGCTGCCGCGAAGTCAGCTGTGACGGAGCCGCGGTCACCGGAGTCGGTCGATCGTACCGGCATTGACACGCACACTCACTTCGGCGTAGCGTCAGACGTCCCTTCCCCAACTCGATGACAACTTCCCGCGGTTTGAGCTATAACCTACTCCAGTCTTCGTCCGGGTTTGTTCTCCTCCGCGAGATCGAATCTGTCCGGCGCTCCGTGGAGGCGTACCCGACGGACGAAAGTCTTTGGACGCCGGTGACCGGAATCACCAACACAGGCGGAACTCTCGCCCTGCACATTGCCGGCAATGTCCGTCACTTCCTCGGGAATCTCCTCGGCGGCGTGCCCTACACACGCGATCGTGACGCGGAGTTTTCAAATCGCTCGGCGACGAGAGCGGAGATCGTCGCGTTGATCGAGGAAACGCGAAAGGCCATTGCGGCGACGATCCCGAAGCTGTCGAACGATGTCCTCGCCGGTCCATTTCCGATCCAGCTCGTGGGGAGAACCGTGAGCACCGCGGATATTGTCATTCACCTCGCGAGCCACCTCGCGTACCACCTCGGGCAGATGGATTACCACCGGCGGATGGTTACGGGAGAGAATGTCGTCGTGCCTGCGCTCGAGGTTTCGAAGATTCCTGAACTTCGGACTTAGAACGGCAAGCTCGCAGCACCAGGCAACAAAGGCCGACAGCTTCTAGCTTCAGCCGGGCTGCGCTTAGCTTTCATATGTTGCCAACCTCAGATCGGATCAGACAAATGCCCGAGACAAGTGGCGCCCGCTCAAAACCCGCCGATTTTCCCTATGTGACGCATATGGACGTTCGTTTCAATCCGCTGGAATTGATTGACGTGCGAAAGATCGCGGACGAAGTCACCGACGCGTGGTTCAACCAGACGCTCTGCGCTGTGAACGAGTCGGTGGTGCGAATCGGCATCGTGAAAGGCGAGTACCACTGGCACCAGCACAATGATCTCGACGAGTTCTTCTACGTCGTGGAGGGAAAGTTTCTCATCGACCTCGAGGGCCGAACGGTCGAGTTGGGGCCGCGCCAGGGGATTGTGATTCCAAAGGGGGTCCAGCACCGCCCCCGGGCGCCCGAGCGAACGGTGATCCTGATGGTCGAGGGCGCGGGGATCGTACCGACCGGCGACTGATAACAGTTGGGCCGGGCCGCGCGTAAACCATTCAGTAGAGATTCGCGTCCAATGGTGGACTCGAACTTCCAGCCGTAATTGATGCCCCTTCGCCGTCTTCTTATACTAGCCGGGCTGCTGTTCGCAGGAGCCCTCTTCGCGCCATCGGTTGCGCGCGCGCAGAGCGCCGACGTGATCCGCGGCCAAGTCACAGGCCCGGATAGCCTTCCGATGAAGGGCGTCCGAGTCACCGTCACGTCAATCTCGGGCAACGTCAATCGGAGCGCGACGACTGACGCAAACGGGCGGTTCACTGTGACGTTCCCCGGGGGCGATGGAGATTATATGGTCCAGTTCGCCGCCATCGGCTACACTGCGAAACGCTTCGAGATCAGACGCGCCGCCGACGAGGACATTCTCGTCGCCGACGCGCGGCTCGGCTCCGCGGGAACTTTACTCGACGCGGTGAAAGTCAACACTGCCCGCGACAAGGTGCGCCGCAACGATCCGACCCCCGACGTCAGCGGCACCGAGCAGCGCGTTGACAACACCGGAGTTCCTGCCGACCTGATGGGCGATCTTGCCGCGATGGCAGCGTCGCTCCCGGGTGTGCAGGGTGTTCCCGGGACGGATGGTGGACCTGATGGTTTCTCCGTCCTCGGGCTCGGCGCCGACCAGAACAATACGACTCTCAACGGAATGCAGTTCGGCGGCTCGAATCTACCGCGCGACGCAGCCGTCATCAGCTCGCTCGTTACGTCGCCGTACGATGTATCCCGCGGTGGATTCAGCGGTGGCCAGTTCTCTCTGCGCACTCGGCCGGGGACCAACTTCATAACACGCGGTCTCAGCCTCAACTTCGACACGCCGCATCTCCAGTGGGCCGACCGCGCGACACAATCGCTCGGACAGAAATACTCCAACCTCTCGCTCGGGGGCGCCCTCTCGGGCCCGCTCAAATACGACAAGGCATTTTACAATGTCGCCTTCCAGCTCGGTCGCCGCGCAAACGATCTCGAGACGCTGCTGACCACCGATCCGGACGGCCTTCGCGCGTCGGGAATCTCGGCGGATTCCGTGAGTCGTCTGCTCGCAATCCTCGGAACAAAATCGGTTCCAGTCTCCACGCCACTAGTCGGGACACAGCGCGTAGGCGACAACGGGACAGTGTTCGGCGCCTTCGACTTCACTCCGCCGAGCTCGACGAGCGGCACTGCACTGAACTTTTCATTCAACGGAAACTGGACTAAGCAGAATCCGGCGAGCGGACTGCCGACCGAAGTTCCCGCGCATAGCGGCGACCGTACCAGTTGGCGCGGCGGACTGCAGGGCCGTCACAGCGCTTATATAAAGAACTCCATCCTCAGCGAGACATCCGTCAGTTACAGCGATTCGAAAACCTACTCCACCTCTTTCCTCGATCTGCCGGGCGGATTCGTGCGCGTGAACTCTGCGTTCCCGGACGGCACGAATGGAGTGCAGAACCTTTCATTCGGCGGAAGTCAGGGACTGCGCGGCAATCAGACGCAAACGAGCCTTGGCTTTCTCAATCAGCTTTCGTGGTTCAGCGCCACCAATACGCACCGGCTGAAGCTCACCACCGAGCTCCGGCGCGACGGCAGCGCGCAGCAGCAGGCGAACAATCTGTTCGGGACGTACAGCTACAACTCTCTCGCCGACCTTCAGAACAACCTGCCCGCTGCATTCACGCGGCAGCTCAGCCCGCGCATACGCGACGTTTCGCAGATGGTCGGCGCGGTCTCGCTCGGTGATTCATACCGTCGCACCAGCAACCTCCAGTTCCAGTTCGGCGTGCGAGTTGACGGCAACCGGTTCCTTTCGACCCCGCTCGCCAACGCCGACGTTGCGAGCGCGTTCAACTCGGACAACACCTACGTTCCGAACCGCCTCTACGTCAGCCCGCGGCTCGGCTTTTCGTGGACGTATGGCGCGGCGTCCCAAATCGACGCATTCGCCGGCGCATTCCGCGCTCCACGCGCTGTCATTCGCGGCGGAATCGGAGTTTTCCAGAACACGCCGAGCACGAATCTGATTGCTTCGGCGATGGACAACACGGGATTGCCGGGTGCGGTGCAGCAGATCACGTGCATCGGCGCGGCGACGCCGGCGGCGAACTGGGCCGCGTTCCTCCAGGATCCAACTCTCATTCCCAACACCTGCGCGGGCGGAAGCTCGAGCAGTGTGTTCTCCAATAGCGCGCCGAACGTCAGTCTGATCTCCAGGGATTTCTCGGCTCCGAAAAGCGTGCGGTCGAATCTCAGCTGGAGCGGCACGACATTTGGCAATCGGCTCAGCGCGAACGTTGACGGCACGATGTCGCTCAACTTCAACCAGGCCGGCAACACCGACCTGAATTTCAGCGGCGTGCCGCGCTTCGTGCTTCCTGACGAAAACCAGCGCCCCGTGTTCGTCCAGCCGGGAAGCATCGTCACCGGGACAGGTCAGATCGCGTCCCGGGATGCTCGAATCGTCCCGCGCTACTCGCGCGTGAATCAGCTGAGATCGGATCTCAAGTCGGATAGCAAGCAGATCTCGCTGCGCATCGCTCCGCTCAAGTTCAATACCAGCTTCAGCTGGAGCCTGTCGTACGTCTATTCCAACGTGCGCGAGCAGACGCGCGGCTTCAACAGCACTGTCAGCAATCCGCTCGCAATCGAGTGGGCGCGCTCCGCGTTCGATTCGCACCACCAGATCGTTTACAACGCCAGCTACAACTTTTTCGATTTCGTGCGCGTGAGCTGGTTCGGGAACTTCCGCTCCGGACTTCCCTTCACCCCGATGATCGCCGGCGACGTGAACGGCGACGGCTACTCCAACGATCGTGCCTTCGTTTACAAGCCCGGCTCGACGGCGGACCCCGCCCTCGGCCTCGCGATGCAGTCGCTTCTCGCCAACGGATCCAAGGAGGCGCGAGACTGCCTTTCAAACCAGCTCGGCAAACTTGCGCAGCGCAACAGCTGCCAGGGGCCGTGGAGCTCGACCGCTTCGATGTCGTTCAGCTTCAATCCCGCAAAGGTGCGGATGCCGCAGCGTGCGACGCTTTCATTCCAGCTTTCGAATCCCCTCGGCGCCGCCGATATGCTGCTGCACGGCTCGAACACACGCGGCTGGGGAAACCAGATGATTCCCGACCCGTCGCTGCTCTACGTTCGCGGATTCGATCTCGCGACCCAGCGGTTCAAGTATGAAGTGAACCAGAGATTCGGCGCGCAGAATACGGCGTTCGGCGTTCAGCGGTCGCCGGTGACGCTGACTGCGGTGATGAGGTTCGACGTTGGCCCCACGCGCGAGCGGCAGCAGCTAGTGCAGCAGCTCGACCGCGGACGCACGCGCGCGGGCGACAAGCTTCCGGAGAATTTCCTCCGCGCGATTTACAACAGCGGCGGGATTCAGAACCCGATGGCTACGATCCTCCGCCAGCAGGACTCGCTCAAGCTCACTCCGGCGCAGGCGGACAGCATCGCATCGATGAACCGCCGCTACACAGTGGCCAACGACGCGATCTGGACACCGATCGCGCACTACTTCGCCGGCCTCGAGGACAACTTTAATCACGACGTGGTGTACAGCAGGTTCATCGCCGGGCGGAGAGCAAGCGTAGGCTTGCTGATGCAGACGGTCCCGGCCGTGAAGAAGCTTCTCACGCCGGCGCAGCAGAGAATGCTTCCCGCTAGCGTTCAGAGCTACCTGGAGCCGAGCTATCTCGCGACGATCAGAAATGGGACTGCGACGTTCACGAGCGGTTTTTTCGGCGCTGACGGGTTCGCCGGCGGCGGCGGTGGTGGCGGAGGAGGCGGAGGCGGTGAGCGCGTCATCATCAGGCAGTAGCAGCGCACGATCGGCTTCAATCAACCAATGAATAGAGAGCATACGATGCGAAGCATATACCGTTTCCATTTCACCTTCATCATTGCCGCGACGGCGATTCTGCCGTCGCTCGGCATCGCGCAGCAGCGTCCACCAATCCGGCAGCTCGGAGCGGTTGTCGCAAAATCCGGCGACGCGTTCACCAGCATCTCCGGCATCCGCGCGCTCGGCGACGGACGTGTCCTCGTCAACGACGTATCCGGCAGACGCCTCGTGTTGTACGATGCGCGGCTTGGCACGACGACGCTCGTCGCCGACTCGACTAGCGCGACGGCGACGGCATACGCCGGGAGAACGGGGGGACTGATTTCCTTCCGCGGCGATTCATCGATCTTTGTCGATCCCTCGTCTATGTCGATGCTGATCGTGGACGGCGCCGGCAAGATCGCCCGCGTGATGTCCGTGCCGAGAACGCAGGACGTGCAGATGCTGGCCGGTCCATTCTCGACGAGCGTCGGATTCGATCCGCGCGGGCGTCTCGTCTATCGCGCGCCGCCGAATTTCCGTGGTGGCGGGTTTGGCCGCGGTGGCCCAGGTGACGGCGGCGGATTCAGACCGCCTGAAATCCCGGATACGCTTCCGATCATTCGGGTGGATCTGGCCACGCGACAGGTCGACACAATTGCGTACGGAAAAATTCCGAAAGTGAAATTGGACGTTGTACAGGATGAAG
>JBKJHG010000175.1:0-7579 GCA_046599115.1 Gemmatimonadaceae bacterium | reverse complement strand
GGCGAGCCTCGCCAACGCGACGTCGGGGGGCGAGAGATCAGCGTCGCCGGCGCCGAGGTCGATGAGATCGACACCGCGCGCGATAGCTTCACGTTTCTGCTCGGGAATCTTCGCGAGCGGATACTCGGGAAGGCTCAGCAGCCGCTGCGTGTACTCAGGCATTCGCCGCCTTTACTGGATTGGAAACTTTGCTCACTCCGACGATTTCTACTTCAACTACGTCGCCGTCGTTGAGTTTGCTGACGCCCGCCGGCGTTCCGGTGGCGACGAGGTCGCCCGGCTCGAGCGTCATAATGCGCGAGATGTAGGAGAGGAGCATCGGGATGGCGAACACCATATCAGCGCTTCCCGCGCGCTGCTTCTCCTCGCCGTTCACGCGGCAGATTACGGTCAACGCGTCGAGCGCGGGGAACGTCGTCGCCGGCTTCCCCATCGGGCAGAATGTGTCGAAGCCTTTCGCGCGGGTCCACTGCCCGTCGGTCTTCTGTAAATCGCGCGCCGTCACGTCGTTCACCGCGACGATCGCCGCGACCGCCTTCGTCGCGTCGGCCTCGCTCGCATTGCTGAGCCGTGCGCCGATGATGATCCCGATCTCGCCCTCGTGCTCCACCTGGCTCGAGTACGCAGTTGGCAGCAGGATGGAATCTCCGTCGGAGATTATGCTCGACGGCGGCTTGAGAAAAATGAGCGGCTCCTTCGGGACCTCGTTGCCGAGCTCCTTCGCGTGCTCGCGATAGTTCCTTCCCACGCAGACGATTTTTCCGGGGCGGTCAGTCTTGCTCATCTCTTTTCGTCACTCGGATTGTTGGTTTCGTTGCCGATCCGCGCGCGTCAGCGTCGGATAATTCGTGCGCCAGCTTGTACGCCGCGTTTCGTGGCGCGCCGTGATCCTGAATCAGCCGGTCCATCACTGTCCGTGGCGATGCCCCGCCGCGAATCAGCTGCGTGGCCAGCGCCTCGAGATCTTTGTCCGATATTCTGGCCGGCTCCTTCCCCTCGATAAGAATAACAATCTCACCCTTGGGGGCATCGTCGCGGTATTCGAGCTCCAGTTGGGCGACCGTTCCTCGGCGAAACTCCTCGAACTGCTTCGTCAGCTCGCGCGCGACGACGGCTCGCCGCTCAGCGGCGCCCGCGACTGCCAGCTCGGACAGTGTCGCGTGAAGGCGATTTGCGGACTCGAATAACACAGCCGTTACGTCGGACGAAATCACGCGCTCGATCTCGTCCTTTCTGCTCTTCCCTTTCCGCTCCAGGAACCCGATGAAGAGAAAGCGGTCCGACGGAAGCCCCGATCCCACCAGCGCGGCGAGCACCGACGACGCACCGGGAATCGGAACGACCCGCACTCCCGCTTCCGCCGCTGCGGCGACGAGACGCGCGCCGGGATCGGACACGAGCGGAGTTCCCGCATCGGTGATGACGGCGATCGAATCTCCGGCGAGCATTCGCGCGACCAGCGCCGGTGTCTCGCGCGCCTCGTTGTGCTCGTGGCAGGACTTGAGCGGAGTCGTGATCTTGAAATGATTGAGGAGGTGGCGCGAATGGCGCGTGTCCTCCGCAACGACGAGGGCGGCCGAGGAAAGAACCTCGACCGCCCTGAAAGTCATGTCACTGAGATTGCCTATCGGCGTGCTGACGACGTAAAGCGATCCGGCCGCGGGAATGCTCACCTCACCGTTCGCGGCGCCGGCCGACTACGCCGCGTACTGCTGGAACTTCGCCGCGAGGGCCGGCTTCCCGACGTAGCCGATCACCTGATCCACCAGCTTTCCGTCCTTGAAGAACAGGATCGCGGGAATCGAGCGCACGTTGAACCTCGCCGACGTCTTGATGTTCGTGTCAACGTCGAGCTTGGCGACCTTCGCCTTGCCCTGATACTCGATCGCCAGCTCGTCCAGCAGCGGAGCGATCATTCGGCACGGACCGCACCACGTCGCCCAGAAGTCAACGACAGCCAGTCCGGGATGCTTCTCGATCTGGGCTTCGAAATCGGAATCGGTCACTTCAACAGCATTCGACATTCGTCACGCCTCCAAAGCGGGGTAGCCGGTGGTACCACCCCGGTTAATATTCTGCGGCAGTAAGTCTACCAGACAATTTAATGAGCCCATCAAGCCCACGCGGCACGAAGATCTCCCACATCGGAATTGCCGTGCGCTCTCTTGGCGACTCGGCTCCTCTGTTCGAAAAGATCCTCGGGCTCACCGAAGTGCCACTTACCCACTCCGACGGGGCGCGAATCCGCGGATTCGATGCTGCCGGCTCGCTCGTAGAGCTTCTGGAGTCGTCCGACGACGCCTCTCCCATCGGCAAGTTCCTCGCAAAGCGGGGGCCGGGAATTCATCACGTCTGCTTTTCGGTTGACGACCTCGACGGAACGCTTGCCCGTTGCCGCGAGTCGGGGATCGAGCTCATTGACGACGCCCCGCGAATCGGTGCCGAGGGGAAGCGGATCGCCTTCCTCCATCCTCGCTCGACCGGTGGGATTCTGGTCGAGCTGTCGGAGCACTAGATGGCGGGAGCCTGTCCGCAAAAATCACGGACGACGGCGATCTCCATATTGTCCACGTACCAGCGCGCTCCCGGCCCCTGGACGACGAAGAAATTCGGCTGCCGGGACACTCTTCCCTTCATCAGCTCGGCTCTCACGACCCGATGCCCGTCGGCGCCCGCTGTCTCGCCAAGTATTCGGTACGAATCGGCGTTGAAGAAGCATTGCAGGATGACCTCGCGCTTCTCCAGCTCGTTCCACTGTATGTTGTCGCGAGCGGCGCCCCTGTTTGTGCCGAACACAACCGACATCGCCTGGAGATCACCGGCGTGTGCGGCGTTCAGGAACTGCTCGACGGCGAGCCGCGGCGCTGCGGCGCCGGACAATCCGCTGTTCATTACAGGTGTCGGCGTGGTGCTCCCCGGATTGGATGGAGCGGGCGACGCACACGCCGCTAGAACTACGAGAGCTGGTAAAACCTTCCAGTTTGACAATCGATTCTCCACGATTATGCCCTTCGGGATTGGACGCCGCGAATGCCTTTGAAGCAACAGCGCCTCACCATCAATATTGATCATGTTGCGACGATTCGTCAGGCTCGTCGAGGCGATGAGCCCAATCCCGTTGACGCCGTCGCCATCTGCGAGGCCGCGGGCGCTGACGGGATCACTGCGCACCTCCGGGAAGATCGGCGCCACGTGCAGGACGCGGACGTCCGGCAGCTGAAGGAGAGGATTACGACGTACTTCAATTTCGAGCTCGCCTGTAACGATGACATCATTGCTCTCGCCTGCGAGATCAAGCCCGAGCAGGCGACACTCGTTCCGGAGCGGCGCCAGGAAATCACAACCGAAGGTGGCCTCGATGTATTTTCGGACCCGGCCCGGATCAGCGATGCGGTCGCGCGCCTACAGCGTGCGGGGATGCGCGTGAGCCTGTTCATCGATCCCGACCTCCGGTCTGTCGAGCAATCGAAGAAGCTTGGCGCAACCGCGATCGAGCTGCACACCGGCACGTACGCACTCCACCCGTCAGACCCTTCGAACATCGGAGCGCTGCGCGGCGCCGCGCTGCGCGGTGCGGAGATGGGGCTGGCGGTTCACGCGGGTCACGGCCTGAACGTCCGAAATGTTGGATTGGTGGCGGCGATTCCCCAGGTCGAGGAGCTGAACATCGGCCATTCGGTCATCAGCAGAGCGGTTTTCGTGGGTCTGGACGCCGCGGTGCGGGAGATACGCGCCGCCATCGACGCCGCCGGGAGCAACAGAGCGTGAGCACACCGAACAGGCTTCTCGATTTTTTCAGTCTCGAAGCTAGCGAGTATCTCGCGCGCATCGAAGCTGCCGTCTCCGGCGACAACGCTGACGTGCAGTCGCTGAAGTCCGGCGCCCGCGGGCTCCGCGGCACGGCGACGATGGCGCGCTCGACTCCGATCGCGAATCTCGCCGGACGTCTCGAATCCATCGCGGCAAAGATCGCTGACGGACAGCTGGCGCTCGACGCGCCGCTGCGCCGGGTGATCGGATCCGCCGTCGAGACATTGAACGGGCTCGTACGCGCCGTACGCAGCTGGGCGCCCGAGCACGACGAGCGCGCCCGGCGCGCGCTCGATGATCTCGACTCCTTCGCGCCCGGTGAAGTGTCGGCGGCCGAAGATGTAATCCTCCCGATCTCCGAACTGTTTTATTCGGACGCCGGACCGCACATCGTGGAAGTGGCGTCCAGCCCACGCACGACATTCGAGCAGCGGCTGCGCGAAAAGCAGACGCGCCCCCAACCGCCCGCTCCGCCACCTCCTACGCATTCCTCTCCGCCACCGATCCGAAACGCATCAGGTTCGGGGCTTCGCGGCGCCGCCCTGCGCGACGCGCTCGGCAGCAGCCTCGCGCGGATGCACTCGCTCGAGCGTCCTGGTGAGCCCGCGCCGCAGCAGACGGTTCCGATTCAATCGCTGCTCTATCGCGGAAAATCGGCGGTGACGAGATCTAAAGCGCTGCGCGCGCAGATACTCGCCGCGACGACTCCGCCGTCGCGGGATACAATCGCGGAGCTATGCGACCTGGTAGAGTTGGCGGCCGCGGAGTGACGCTTTGAAGCCGAGTTGGCGCAGTGTCATTGGAATCATTCTTAGCGCCGGGCTGATCTACTGGACGCTGCGCGGCGTGAGCGCCGCCGAGGTATGGCGGGAGCTGTCGCAGGCGAATTGGTATTTGCTCACCGGTTCGGCGATCTGCTCGACACTCATCTTTCCGCTCCGCGCGCGTAGATGGCGGCCGATTCTCGACCCGGTGGCGCCCGATCTCCCATTCGGCCCGCTGTGGAGGTCCACGGCGATCGGGATGATGGTGAACAACGTCGTCCCCGCACGCGCCGGCGAAGTTGCGCGAGCGTTTGCGCTGACGCGGGAGACCGGCGTTCCGTTCGCGACGACACTCGCCTCGCTGGCGGTGGATCGACTTCTTGATTCCGTTGTTCTGCTCGGCTTTATGGGCTTGGCGACCGCGGACCCGGCTCTCCGCCACGGAGTGCAATTGGCGGGAGGCCCCTTGGTGGCGGTTGCCGCAGGCGGCGTCCTCCTCCTGCTCGTGATGATCGCGGGCGTTTTCTCCCTAGTGTTCTTTCCCTCGGTCCTGATCCGCCTGTTCGAGCTCTTCGCTCGCCGGCTGTCTCCGACACTCGAAGCAAAGGGCAAGATCGTAATTGAGAAATTCATCGCCGGGCTCAGCGTGCTGCGCCGTCCCGACCGGTTTGCCGCGATACTCGGATGGACGACCGCGCACTGGCTTGTAAACGCGATCGGCTACACGCTCGCATTTCGCGCCTTCGGGATCACTGTTCCCCTCTCCGCGGCGCTGTTCCTCCTCGGATTCATCGCCCTCGGCGCCGCAGTTCCATCCGCCCCGGGGTTCTTCGGCGTTTTCGAGTATATGGCGATCCAGGGGCTCGCGATTTACGGCGTCGCGAAGGGCCAGGCGACGAGCTGGGCGATCGGATTTCACATCGTCTCGTTCATACCGATCACCGTCATCGGCGGCTATTACTTCACGCGACTCGGACTCGGTTTCTCCGAGCTTCAAAAAGGAGCCGAAGGCGGATGAGCCCGGTTGCCGCGAAAACCGTAGCGCAGGCGAAGATCAATCTTTTTCTGCGCGTGCTCGGCAAGGACGTGGACGGCTTCCACTCCATCGAGACTCTGTTTCTCCGCCTCGGACTCAGCGACGACGTCACCGTTCGCGTCAACGATCTCGGGCGCGCAATCGATTGCGAGGGGCTGGAGGGAGTCGCTTCGGAGAACAACCTCGCCTATCGGGCAGCCGAGGCGTATGCGGAGGCAGCGGGCTGGCCACGCGGATTCTCGATCGAGATTTCGAAGCGTATCCCCGCGGGCGCGGGGCTTGGAGGAGGGAGCGCGGATGCCGCGGCCGTTCTCCGGATTCTGGAGACACTCGCCCCCGAGCCACTTGGCGCGGAGGCGATCCTGAGCCTGTCGCGGCAGCTGGGGTCCGACATCCCCTTTCTCGCCAGCGAATCAGCGATGGCGCTGGCTTGGGGGCGCGGCGAGCGGATGTTAGCGCTCGATCCACTTCCGAGGAAGCCCGTGTTGATTGCGGTTCCGGAGTTCAGCGTCTCGACCGCGGAAGCGTACGCGGCGCTCGATCGCTCGGGATCGATAGCGACCGCTCCGCGACTGGTCTCGGTGCCCGAGCTGACTTCGTGGCAATCGGTGGCAGCGTTGGCGCAGAACGATTTCGAGGGCGTAGTGGGGGCACAGCACCCGGAAATTCCGCGGCTCATTTCGACTTTTAAGCTCGCCGGCGCGCAGATCTCCCGGATGACGGGAACGGGTTCGGCGGTTTTCTCGATTTTCGACGACGCGCCGGTTGCCCTCCCGATGATGAATTCGAAGGTGAATCTTCTCACAACTCTCACCGCCGACAGCGTTGTCCCGGTAACCGTTCTGGACTAGCTTTCGAGTCTGTTGCCCCCTCGTCCAATGGCAGGACATCGGTCTTTGGATCCGAGAATGGTGGTTCGAATCCACCGGGGGCAATTGATTCGGGCTCCTTCGCCGCTTAACTTTTGAGGCTGCGGTAAATGGACGGACTGTCAGTTCCGGCACACGGTTTCAAGCTGCTCTGCGGTCCGGCGAACCCGGATCTCTGCACGGAAATCGCAAGCTATCTGGATGTTCCGTTCTGCAAGTCCACTGTAACGCGCTTCGCGGACGGAGAGATTTTCGTGCGGATCGACGAAAACGTCAGAGGTAACGACGTCTTCATCATCCAGCCGACCAATCCGCCGGCCGACAACATAATGGAGCTACTGCTCCTGATCGACGCGGCGCGGCGCGCTTCGGCGGCGCGCATTACCTGCGTGATGCCGTACTACGGCTACTCGCGGCAGGACCGTAAGGACCAGCCGCGTGTCGCAATTGGCGCCAAGCTGCTCGCGAACATGATCGTGACGGCCGGCGCCAATCGGGTGGTCGGTGTGGATTTTCACCAGCATCAGCTGCAGGGATTCTTCGACGTTCCCGTCGACCATCTCTACGCGGCGCCGGTGTTCGTCTCGCACTACAGAAAGAAGCAGTTGCACGACCCGGTAGTGGTTGCGCCGGACGTCGGCTCGGCGAAGATGGCGAGGGGGTTCGCGAAAAGGCTGAACGCGTCGCTGGCGATCATTGACAAGCGGCGGCCGAAAGCGAACGTGGCTGAAGTTGTGAACGTCGTCGGTGACGTCGAAGGCAAGGATTGTCTCCTCGCCGATGATATGATCGACACCGCCGGGACGGTTTCCGAGGCGGCGAAGGCGTTGAAGGATCTGGGAGCGCGTGATGTGTACGTTTGCGCCACGCACGCCCTGCTGTCGGGACCGGCGGTCGAGCGGCTGAGCAAGGCGCCGATCAAGGAGGTGACGGTGACGGATACCATCGCCATCGCGCCGGAAAGAAGGTTCCCGACGCTGTGTGTGTTGTCTGTAGGAGAATTACTTTCGAAGGCGATTCGGTACATCCACAGTGAGCAGTCGGTCAGCTCGCTGTTCGAGTAGCAAAGAACAAGAACGTTCGGCTCATTAAATACAAAA
>JBKJHG010000147.1:0-29749 GCA_046599115.1 Gemmatimonadaceae bacterium | reverse complement strand
GAGCGCTCGGCGGCGATTGGGCGCGTCGCGAGATAGGCCGCGTATTCGCGCGACGGTCCCGCCGGCTCGAGTATCTCGGCGGGATCCTCTGCGTGAACCATCAGCGGCGCATTCAGCTCCGACAGATCGGGAAAAGCAGAGCGCAGATCGCGCTCGGCGACGGCACCGAACTCATCAACACCCGACGGAGTGAGGAAGCACTTGAATGCAACGACTCCCTCCGCGCGCAGCGGCTTCAACTCGCCTGCATTTCCCGGCACGACGCCGCCGATGTATTCGACGTTGACGACACACTTGCCACGCGCTGCGGCGCGTTTCGCCTCCAGCGCCGCCACCGTCGTCGTCGCGGGAATGGAGTTGAGCGGCATATCGCAAATCGTCGTTACGCCGCCCGCTGCCGCCGCGCGCGTCGCTGACGCGAACCCCTCCCACTCCACGCGCCCCGGCTCGTTGACGTGGACGTGGCTGTCGACGATTCCCGGCATAACGAGCAGGTCACCTGCTTCGACTTCCTGCGCGTTTCCCGTCGACTCGTCAACTGGGCCGACGCGCACGATGCTGCCATTCGAGATGTGAACCGATGCGGGGCGAACACCGTCGGGCGTTACGACACGCTGCCCGCGAATCACGAGATTGCTCATCGAGCTACCTGGCGAGCGGGAAGGTCAGTTCGTGTCGGACCAGAAGCGGCGCAGAAGATTCACCGCCACCTGCTTTCTGTATTCCGCCGTGGATCTGACGTCGTCGATCGGATTGATTTCGCCGGCGAGAACCTTTGCACCTTCCTCGATCCCCGACTTCGTGAGCGCGGCTTCCGTCTTCGGTACCCGCACAACCGTCGCGGCGATGCTTCCGAATGCGACTCGTGGGGTCGCACTCCGCACTCCCGCGACAACGATCTTCGAGATCGCCTGCGCCTGCCGCGTTCCCACTTTCCGGAACCACTGCTTCCCCTCGACGGGTGGAACTTCGACGGCAACGATAAGCTCGTCCGGCTTCATCACCGTGGCGCGGTATCCGGAATAGAACTCGTTGAATGGAACCCGCCGCTCGCCGCTCGCGCTGCGGAGAACGACAATCGCATCAGCCGCTGCCCAGACCGGCAGCGAATCCCCAGCCGGCGATCCGTTGGCGATGTTGCCGCCGACGGTGCCGCGATTCTGAATCTGCGGACCGCCGACAAGTCTCGACGCCTCGACCAGCATCGGCAGGCGCTTGTTCACTTCGGCGTTTCGGATCAGCGAGGTGTACGTCGCGAGCGCACCGATCACCAGCATATCTCCGCTCGTCCCGATCTCCTGTAGCTCCTTCAGGTTCCAGATATCCAGCAGCTTCCTCGGCACCAGCGTACCGAACTGCGCCGCGACGTAGAGATCCGTCGCGCCGGCGATAGGAGTGCGCCTCTCGTCGCGCAGTATTGTCAGCGCGTCCTGCATCGAAGTCGCGCGGCGAAGATCGAGCTCCGACATTGGCGTCCTGCTCACGCCATCACCGCGCTGCCCGCTTCCTCGGGGATCGGCATCCCGCGCCATTTCATTATCGCGCGGTAGATCGCCGAGTATCCGGTGCAGCGGCAGAGATTACCAGCGAGGGCGATCTTTACTTCATCGAGCGTGGGTTTCTCGCTCAGCGACAGCGCCGCCAAAATCATTCCCGGCGTGCAGATGCCGCACTGCGCGCCGACTTCGTTCATAAACAGCTCCTGCAAAGGATGCGTGCCGTTCAATCCCTCGATCGTCAGCACCTCGGTGTTCTCCGCCTGGCCAAAGGGAACGAGGCAGGAGCACACCACCTCACCGTCAATGAGCACGCTGCACGCGCCGCACTCGCCTTCGCCGCAGCCTTCCTTGGTCCCCGTGAGTCCGCAGTCTTCGCGCAGCACGTCGAGAAGCCGCGCCGCGGGACTGGCGTCGACGTCAACAACCGTTCCGTTGAGAGTCATCTTCATTTCGCGACTCTCCCATTCCCATTCATCCGTGGGGCTTTCGCGATGTGCTCCGGCGTTGCCGGGATCTCACGGATGTCGCACCCCATCTGGCGCAGCGCGTTCACGACCGCCGGCGCGGGACCGTCCATCGGCAGCTCGCCGAGCCCCTTCGCTCCGAACGGTCCTCCGGGATACGGATTCTCCATCATCACTATGTCGAGCTCCGGCATATCGAGCGTCGTCGGTATCACGTAATTCGTGAGCTGCGCGTTTGCCATCGCTCCATTCCGCATCACTACATTCTCGAGCAGCGCGTACCCCAGCCCTTGTGCGGTGCCGCCTTCAATCTGGCCGCGCGCGAGCGCGGGATGGATCGGACGTCCGAATTCCTGCACCGCCGTCATCTTGATCGGCTTCACCTCGAAGGTGTCTGGGTCGAGCTCGAGCTCCATCACGTTACAGCCCCAGCCGTATGTCGCGTACGCGTCGCCGAGGTATGTCTTGTCGTCCCAGGTGATCCAGGCGGGCGGCTCGTACATCCGCTCCACCGAGAAGGGACCATTCTTCTTGTGGTACTCCGCCGGCGAGAGCCCGCCCAGCTTCTCCTTCATCTCTTCCGCGCACTCCTCGAGAATCTTTCCGACCACCATACAGGTGCGCGACGCTACGGTCGGCCCACTGTCGGCGACCTTCGACGTATCAGGCTGCGCGACTTCGACGCTCTCATAAGGAATTCCCAGCGCGTCGGTGACGATCTGCGCGTGCATCGTGCGCGTGCCCTGTCCGATCTCGGTACTGCCGACAGCGATGCGGACTCCCGTCTCGGTGAGATCGATGCGCGCCTTCGATTTGAGATTGCGCTCGCCAGCGCCGGTGAATCCGGCGCCGTGATAAAAAAGCGCCATTCCGATCGCCTTGTTCGTTCCGTGGTATTCCTTCCGCTTTCGCGAGAAATCGGTGCGACGCACCGCTTCGTCCAGTACCATCAGCGCGCTCGTATCGTCGCGGAGAATCTGGCCCGTCGCGGTCTTGTCGCCGGCGCGAAGCACGTTCTTTCTTCGCAGCTCGACGGGATCCAGTCCCATCTGCTCGGCGATCCTCTCCATATGAACTTCGACGGCGAACTCCGTCTGTGGTGCGCCGAAACCCCGGAACGCTCCGTTCGGCGGAGTGTTTGTGAACATTCCGCGCCCTTGTATGCGGACGTTCTCGCAGCGATACGGTCCCGCCGCGTGAATGCAGCCGCGGGAGAGCACCGTTGGCGTAAGCGTTACGTACGCGCCGCCGTCGAGAATCACTTCGATATCCATCGCGACGAGCGTCCCGTCCTTCTTCAAGCCGGTGCGGTGCCTCACGATGGCGGGATGACGCTTTGTCGTCGCGATCATATCTTCGACACGGTCGTAGATGATCTTCACCGGCACGCCCGATTTCATCGCCAGCATCAGCGCGTGTCCGGCGATCATTGACGGATACTCTTCCTTGCCGCCGAATCCGCCGCCCGTCTCCGTTTGCACGACGCGAATGTTCGGATGCGCCGAGCCCATCAGGCAGCGCAGCGCCTTGATCACATAAAAGGGACACTGCACAGAGCCGAATATTGAGAAGCCGCCGTCGTTCTCCGGAATGGCGATGACCCCATTCGGCTCGATGTAAACGTGCTCCTGATGACCGGTCCGGTACGTTCCCTCGACAACGACGTCCGCGCCCGCGAGCGCCTTCGCGACGTCGCCCTTCACGATGTCGATGTTCTTGAACGAATGCGTCGATTTTTCCGGGTCGAACTCGGGAGTCTCTTCCTCGTACTCGATTACTACTTTCGCCGCGTTCAGCTTCTCGCGGTCGGCGTGGGCGAGGAGCACGATCGGCTCCGCCATATGCCGCACTTCCGTCTCGACGAGGAATGGCTGATCCTGCTCGATCAGGTCCACGATGTTCTTCGAGGGGATGTCGCGATAATCCACGATCGTGAATCCGGTCGTGTCGAAGTCGAACTTGATCGACTTCACTCTTCCGCGCGGGATGGTGGAGCGAATCGTGCGCCCGTGAATCATCCCCGGAAAAGTGAGATCATCGGCGTACTTGGCCGCTCCGGTGGCCTTCCCGATTCCATCCTTTCTGGCAACGCTGTTTCCGACTGCTTTCATAGGCTCAAGATGCCCTCTCGGCAGCCACGGGGCAATATTCCGGGACGCGGTTTCCCCTATGACGCTAGACGCTACCCGACACACCCGTCAGATTGAAGGCGTGTCCACTCAAAGTGCCATCATAAACGAGCTCGGCCGCGCCTCGGAGCGCGGCGACTCCACTGTTCTTGCCACCGTGGTACGTGTCACCGGGTCCAGCTACGGCGGCGTCGGATCGCGAATGCTTGCACGTGTTGATGGATCCACCGTCGGTCTCGTCAGTGGCGGATGTTTGGAGTCGGATCTCGCCGAGCACGCGAAGAGGGTGAGTGCCTCGGGCCGCGCCGAGGTCGTGAGCTACGACACGCGCAACGATGAAGACGCGCCGTGGGGGCTCGGACTCGGATGCAACGGCCTCATCGAAGTTCTGCTCGAGCCGCTCAACCCCGCGGACGCGAAAGCGCTCGGTGGATTGCTCGAAGTGGCGCTCAACACGACCCAGCCCTCGGTTGTCGCCACAGTCATTCGCGTAGGTGCTAACGCGAAAGGAGCTGCCGTCGGCGCTCACGCGTGGATTCCTGAAAGTGGACGCGTTATCACCGCAGGCGAGTGGGGAGACACCTCGCTTCTCGAAGAGACGCGCGCGAAACGCGCGGAAGCGCTCGCCGCCGGCCGCCGCGGGTTCGTCGCCGAGCTCGGCGGAGCGGAGATCGCATACGAAGTGGTGCAGCCCGGCGTGCGGTTGGTCGTCTGCGGCAGCGGTCCCGATGCGTTGCCGATCGCTAGCTTCGGCGCCGACCTCGGCTGGGACGTGATCGTCGTGGACCATCGGCCGCACACGCAGGAGCACGCCGCCCGATTTCCGAAAGCGCGTCTCGTTTATTGCGACGATCCTTCGCAAGTCGCGCGGGATGCAGGCATCACCTCGCGCACCGCCGCAGTCGTCGTCTCACACCACTTTGAGCGGGATCGCAGTTATCTCCAGTCGCTTCTCGCCAGCGAAGCAGCATACATCGGAATGCTCGGACCACGCGCGCGCACCGAACGGATGCTCGCAGATCTGGTGGCTGCCAAGGGAATTACGACAGGCGACGGCGACGCCCGGCTCTACGCCCCGGTGGGAATGGACATTGGTGGCGACGGTCCCGATGCGATCGCGCTATCGATCGTCGCCGAGGTAGGTGCAGTGATGGCGGGACGATCGGGAATGCATCTGCGCGACAAGCGCGGTCCCCTTCACGCGGCGACCCAACCGTCCGCTGCGCAAGGCACCCCCTGACTGGCGCGAAAAAAGTCGCGGCGGTCATTCTTGCCGCTGGCGGCTCGACGAGATTCGGATCGCCGAAGCAGCTCGCCGAAAAGGATGGCGAGACGTTGATCCACCGCGCCGCGGAAGCTGCGATTGCCGCGGGAGCGTCTCCCGTCTTCGTCGTTCTTGGGGCAAGCGCGCAACACATCGCTCCGGCACTCGAGAATTTGCCCGGGGTCGTTACTCTCGAAAACGCCGCGTGGAAAACCGGGTTGGCGTCGTCACTCGCACTCGGCCTGCGAGCTGTCATCGAAAATCGCGAGTCGGATGCGACGCTCGTCGCTCTCACCGATCAGCCGTTCGTGGATGGCGCCGCACTTGCTTCTCTCATCGCGCGATTCGACGAAGACAATCGCCTCGTGGCGTCATCCTACAATGGAGTGATCGGAGTGCCGGCACTATTCGGACGTGAGTTTCTTGAAGAGCTGACGACGCTCACTGGAGACGCCGGAGCGGGCGCGTGGCTTCGCGCCAGATCCGATTCGGTCACCCGCGTTCCTATGGAGAAGGCGGCGCTCGACATCGATACTCCGTCCGACTCGGCGCTTCTCCAATGAGTGACGCCTACGACGTCGCCGTTGTGGGAGGAGGGCCTGCCGGCCTTACCGGCGCGCTATGGCTCGCGCGGTATCTCCATAAAGTCGTTCTCATCGACTCCGGCGATCCACGCAATTGGGAAACCCGCGGAGTGAACGGATTCCTTGGCGAGAGCGGCATCCAGCCATCGCAGCTGCGCGGATACGGGCGCGCCGAATGTGAGAAGTACGGCGTCGAGCTCGTTGACGACACTGTAGAAGAAGCGACTAATCGCAACGGCGATCTCTTCTCGCTCGAGCTCAAGGGCGGGCGTTGCATTGACGCGCGGCGTGTGCTCCTCGCCATCGGCATCAGGGACGTGTGGCCCGATATCGAAGGGCTCGATCGCTGCTACGGCGAAACTGTTCACGTTTGCCCCGACTGTGACGGCTATGAATCGCGCGACAGGAAAGTCGTCATCGTCGGCACGAGCAGAAAGGCAGTCGGGATGGCGCTTGCCCTCACAACGTGGACCGATCAGATCGTCATCTGCACCAATGGCGAGCCCTGCGAAATCACCGACGACCAGTGCGCCCAGCTCGCCAAGCTCAATATCCCAATCTGCGAAGCGAAGATTCGACGCCTGGCATCCAACGGAACAGAGATTCGCGCCGTTGAGCTGGAGGACGACATGCAACTTGATTGCGACAGTCTGTTCTTCGCCATCGGCCAATATCCCGCCGACGATCTTGGCGCCCAGCTCAAGTGCGAGCGCGATGAATTCGGACTGATCGTCGTGGACGATCGCTATCACACGTCGGTGAAGAACGTCTACGCCGCGGGAGACATCGTGCCCGGGCCGCAGCTGGCAATCGCCGCTGCGTCTGACGGTGCGATCGCAGCGCTGGCGATCCACCATTCACTTATTCCTGAAGAGCGACTGCTGAAATAACCGGCGGCGGGCGCCGCCGGCTCAGTACTTCAGTACTATCGTCTGCGTTTTCTTCCGGCGCAGGATCTCGAGCTTGATCGAGCGGTCGCTCGATTCGCGAATCGCACGCACGAGCCCCATCGGATCGTCGAGACGGATCGCGTCGGCGGAGAGCACGACGTCGCCGCCGCGGAGTCCGGCGAGACGCGCTGGCGATCCCGGCACTACGCTCGTCACGAACACTCCCTCGCGCTTGATGCCAAGCGCTTCGCTGAGGTCGGGATTGAGCGCGGTGAACTCCGCGCCGGCGAATGGAAAAATCCCGCTGCCGAACGCAAAGCCACCCATCACCGGCGGTAGCTTCGCGGGAAGCGGAGCGCGCATCGTCACGCGCACCGGGCCGCCTTCGGCAATCGGGCTCGGCCCACCGCCGCCGATCGCGCCACCTGCCTCCGGCGTTGACCAGATCAGCGTGACCCGCTCGCCAAATCCTTCCGGGCGCTTTCCGACTGTACCGCGGACATCCTTCGCCGCGCCGTCGCGGCGCAGCTTGACCGTGAAGCTCAACCCCGGCTGCAGCCAGTCGCGCAGTGCGAGCGCGCTCCCCTTCATGTTGTGATCGTTGAACATGATCAGAACGTCACCCGGCTTCACTCCCGCTTTCTCGGCCGGAGATCCGGGCTCGACGCTCGTCACGGTCGGATATCCGTTGTAGAACGGATTACCGTGCTCATCAATCGTACCGTTGTCGTTCACCGTGACGCCGAACCATCCGGACGGAGCGTCGCTCTCGCGCCGCTGCTCCTGGATCATCCGCTCCTGCGCGGCGCGATCTTGCGCTCCCGCTACCGACGCCGAGAGCGCGAGCGCGCAAACCATCACGGCTGTGTTTCTCAGATCCATCCTTCTCTCTCCCATCCTTCTAGAATCCCTTCAGCTTGGCGCCGACTGTCCGCACCGCGTTCAGCTGCTGACGTGTCGCCTCGCGAGCGCCCATCGTCGCGAGATAGTACTGATTGATGACCGGATCGTTCGGTGCCTGGTCGAGCGCCGAGTGTGTCGCCTGCATCACCTGATCGAGAGCGGCGAGCCGGTTCTGATAGACTGGCGCGCTGTCGGCGCGAATTGTCTGCGTCGAATTGTTCGCGGCGAGATACGCCGACGCCTTCTGATATTCGGCGCCGGAGCGATTAAGTACCGCCCACGCTTCATCGGCCGACCTGAAGTCGGCGACTCCAGCAGAGGGTGTCGTAAGCGAAGCCGTCTGCGCCGGGGTAGCCGCAGTCTGCAGAGCGGAGAGAATCGCGGGGCTGCCTGTATCGACCCGAGGGGCCGCGCTGAACCTGCCCGCCGCCGCTCCGCCGATTACGAGAAGAGCGGCCGCTGCGGCGCGCATCCACCAGCTATTCGTCGACATCATCGCCGGACGACTTCGATCGCGAATGAGACCTTCCTCACGCAGCCTAGCGGCGATCGTGTTCCAGTCGTTTAGCGGAGGGAAATCGCGGCTGCGCTCTCCGTCCACCATCGTGTCCAGCCCGTCTTCAGATAGGGGCAACATTTACCTTTCCCGCCACGTTTGCGACAGTTGAAGTTTCGTCCACCAGATGCGCGAGAAGCTTTCGCAGCTTCGCTCGCGCCTTGAACAGCTGCGATTTCGATCCGCCCGCCGTGATGCCGAGCTCTTCGCCGATCTCGCCGTGCGTGTAGCCTTCGATGTCGTGAAGCACGAATACCGTCCGCGCTCCCGGTGACAGCTGCGTCATCGCCTGCTCTATTGATTCGGCGAGGAACGTGCGATCGCTGTCCATCTCGACGCTGGCGCTGTCATCCTCGATGTCAGTTTCGTACCCGGCGATGCGTCTTACCTTCCGGAGCGCGTTCAGGGTGCGGTTCACCGCGATCCGGTGCGCCCACGTTCCGAACTGCGAATCGCCCCGATAACTCGGCAGCGCTCTGAAGATCTGCATCCACACTTCCTGCGAAATGTCGGCGGCGATATCCGGATCCCCGCATAGCCGGCGCACCACGGCGTCGATGTGCGGCGCGTGCTGCGTCCATAGACGCCGCAGCGCTGCCTCATCGCCCGATATCGCGCGCTTGAGCTCCAGCTGATCCATTGTCATCGATGACTCAAGGTTAGTCACCCGCAAAACGCCGGGCGTTGCCTGTCGGAAAACAAGTGATTTGTCCCCTTCTTGCATATACGGACGCGTGGCGGGCCGAGTTGCCGGCGTTACCCGCGAATGCGCGGGTCGTCCCAAAGAAGTGAGCCGAAGTTGCTGGGGCACAATGCCTTACGCCTCCGCCCGCGGAACACGCCGCTTTGGCAGGGTATTAGAAGGAAGCAGGAACCCCGGAGTAAACGTTGCTGAGAATCATCCTTACTGCTCTGACACTTACGCGGGCCGATAGTTTGCCGGCCCGTTCCCCGACAGCGGTCGGCATGTCCGGCGACCGCCTCGCGGCGATCGAGCGGGTGGTCAAGCGGGGCATCTCGGCGGGTGGCTACCCCGGCGCGGCCGTCATCGTCGGGCGAAAGGGCTCGACCGTTCTCGAAGAAGGATTCGGAACGCTCTCCTGGAATGACCCGCAGGATCCGGTGGATCCACACCGCACGCTCTACGACATCGCGTCACTCAGCAAAGTCGTCGGCACGACGACGGCGATGATGATTCTTTACGACGAGAAAAAGATCGATCTCGACACTCCGGTCATCCGCTATCTCCCGACATTCAGCGACGGCGCCCTCAAGGACAACATCACCATCCGCGAGTTGCTGACCCACACATCCGGACTTCCAGCGGGGCGCGACATCTATAGAATCGCACACAGTCCGGTGGAGGCGCGTGCGGCGCTTCTATCGACTCCCCTCGAAACCGCCCCCGGCCAGCACTACATCTACTCCGACCTAGGCGCCGACGTGCTTGGCTTGATCGTCGAAGTCGTCGCCGGCGAAACGCTCGACAGCTTTCTCGGGCGTAGGGTGTTCGCTCCACTCGGAATGGGGCAGACCTTCTATCGCCCCGCCGACTCGGTGAAGTACCGCACCGCCCCGACGTCCGTTGATCCGCCGCGCGGTTATCCCATTCGCGGTGAGGTGCACGACGAGAATGCGTGGGCAATGGGCGGCGTCGCCGGACACGCCGGATTGTTCAGCACCGCGAGCGACCTCGCGCTGTTCGCGCAAATGATGCTCAACGGCGGCGAGTACAATGGCGTGCAGATCATCAGCAAGCCGACGGTCGATCTCTTCACCAAACGCGCCTTCGGACACCGCGCGCTCGGCTGGGATACCGCGGATGGAAGTTTCGGATCGGGCCGCTACCTCGGACCCAACGCGTACGGTCACACCGGATTCACCGGAACGTCGATATGGATCGATCCCGACCGACAGATGTTCATGATTCTTCTCACCAACCGCATCCACTCCGCGAAAGCGAAGCGCCCGGCGAAGGTGATCTCCGACGTGCGCGCCGATCTCTCCGACGCCGCGGTGCTGGCGGTGATGGACGGCGATGAGACGGCGGCTGCGATGCCGGCAAAGTTCCGCGCCGACAGCGAGATCGGCTGGAACCCGGAGCCGCCGCGCCGGCATAAGCGCCATCAGCACACTTCCGCCAAGCACCACAAGAAAGCTTTCAAGAAGGTCGTCAAGAAGCACAAGCACGGCTAACCCAAGCGCGCCCACTGCCATCATCCGCCGAAGAGTGTGATTATTCGAGGCGGAGGCGTTATGGCTGAAGACTCACAGGAAAACCCGGGCACGGCGGAAATCCCCAACACGGAATCGGCGATGGAAGGCGTCGTTTCGGTTGATCAGGTGAAGCTCGCGCTCCGCCGCGTGAAGGATCCCGATCTTAATCTCAACATCATCGATATGGGGCTCGTCTACGACATCGCCGTGGAAGGCACGACGGTGAAGGTAGATATGACGCTCACCTCACCCGCCTGCCCATCGGGGCCCGAGATAATGGGCGAAGCCGACAAGGAGCTGCGAAAGCTCGAAGGCGTTGAGGACGTGAAAGTGAATCTCGTGTGGGCGCCCTTCTGGACGCCCGAGAAGATGGAGCCGAGGGTGAGGGCCTACCTCGGTTTCTAGCCCCGCGTCTTGTTCAGCGCGCGGATGAACTGCTCTCCCATCTCCTTCACCTGCCAGCGACGCAGCTCGGGGATGTCGGCGAATTCGGAAATGGTTTTGGGATTCCTTCTCGCCACCGCTTCGAGCCGTTCCCGCGAGCCGAGCACTCCTGGATCGAGCTGAAGGCGGTCGGCCGATTCATCGCGTGCAGCTTTTAGACGCGCGACACGGTCGTCGAAATCCGGATCCTTGTTCCAGCGGAGCGACTTCGGAAATTTCGGCAGCTCCGCTTCCGGGACTGCAACTCCGCGCTTTACCGCCGCGAGAACTTCGCTCCCGGCGCGCTCCATCAGCGCGCGTGGCGTGCCCTTGATCTGCATCAGCTCCTGCATCGTCTTCGGAGCGATGTGCGCGATCTCGAGCAGCGCTTCGTTGCCGATCACGCGGAAGGTCGCGCGGTCGAGATGGCGCGCCGCTTCATCACGCCACGCGGCGAGCTCGCGAAGGAGCGCCAGCTCGCGTCGCGTGAGATCGCGCGCTCCCTTGATTCTCAGGAATGCGTCGGGATCCGGACCGGGCTCCCACTGGATGTTCTCCAGCAGGGAAAACTCTTCCTTCGCCCACTCGAGCCTCCCCTTCGCCTCGAGCTGCGAGTGGAGATGGTCTCTGAGCCGAAGGAGAAATTTTGTATCCTGCGCCGCGTACTCGAGCATGTCGTTCGGCAGCGGCCGCATCGACCAATCGGCGCGCTGGTGCTTCTTGTCGAGCTTGACGTCGAAGTACTGCTGAAGGAGCGCGGCGAGCCCGAACGATTTGATTCCGAGCAGCTGGGCAGCGACGCGCGTGTCGAAAATATTGGTGACACTCCAACCATAATCCTGGCGCAGCAGGCGGAGGTCGTAATCGGCGTCGTGGAATATGACCTGAACGGACCGGGCCTCGAGAAGCGCTCCGAGCCGGTCGAGTTTTCCGGTCGGGAGCGGATCGATGATCGCGCTGCGGTCGTGGGTCGAAAGCTGCAGAAGGTAGATCCGGTCAAGGAACTTATGGAAGCTCGCTCCCTCCGTGTCCACGGCGATTTCGGTGCAGGAGCCGATCTCGCCGAGGAGGGCGTCAACGGCGTCCACCTCGTCCACATAGACCGCGCCTTCGATGATTCGTGTAGCCATTAGTGAAATCTAGCTTCTTATGGCAGGGCTTCAGGGCGTTAACTTTTCTTCCTGCAAATACCTCCAGCTATCGCGATGCCGAAACAGGAAGAATTCACGGTTCACATATACCCGAGCGATTGCGACTCGGTCGGTCACGTCAACCACGCGCAGATGCTGCGGCTGCTCGAGCGCGCCCGCTGGGCGGCGCTGGAGAAGACGATGACGTACGACGAATACGAGAAATCGAAACTGTGGGCAGTCGTCAGAAAGGTCGAAGCGCTGTACAACGCGCAGACATTCCCCGGCGACGACCTCACCATTCTCACCGGGCTCGTCTCCGTCGGCAACACCAGCTTCGTCGTGAGACAGCAGGCGAGAGGGCGCGGGGGAGAAGTCGCCTGCGACGCGACGATCGTTTATGTAACCGTCTCACCCGAGGGTCGGCCGATTCCCGTTCCCGACGAATGGCGCAATCTGTTCTCTCCCTGGGCTGAGGACCCCAAGTGAGCTCACCTCCTCCGGAGCAGATCAGCGCCGCCGAGCAGACGCGCGCGGCGAAGATCGGCGCGGCGTTTTTTCGTCATCGCAGTTGGCTGCCGATTTTCTTTCTGGCGGCGGTGCTTGTCGGACCGGGAACCACTCCACCGACGCGCTGGGTCACGACATCGCCGTTGCGCTGGGTTATCGGTGTACTGATCGTGGTCCTCGGCGAGTGGTACCGGATGTCCGGAGTTGCTGCCGCCGGAACGGAAACGCGCCGCCGCTCGCGCGCGGTTCAGCGGCTGGTGACGTACGGGGTCTTCTCCTGGAGCAGGAATCCGCTCTACAACGGAAACTTCCTGATCTGGATGGGATTCGTCGTCATCTCGGGCGTGCTCTGGTTCTTGCCAGTCGCGATAGTTCTCTTCGCAGTCGAGTACAGTTTCATCGTTCGCTACGAGGAAGGCGTGCTCGAGTCCATTTTCGGCGAGGAGTATCTCGCCTACAAGAGACGAACGCCGAGGTGGATTCCGCGGCCGTCGGGTTCGGTTGCAGGCGAGGACGGGTACCACTGGGCGGAAGCGTGGCGCAGCGAAGTCAGCACGTTTTTGCAGTACGCGGTATTGAGCGCGGCCTTTTACATCAAGAGCCGCTACACCAGCGGGAGCTAGGTCAACCGGATTTTTTTCGGCAGCTGACGCAGATCGTCGGCGCGTGAGAGAGAGAGCGCCGCAGCTTGAGGAGCTTCGAGCCGTGCAGGTGGCTGTCGCATAGCGCGCGCTTGCAGCTCGGACACACGCCTCCTTTTCCCGCCCTGAAGGGCACACCGCACTGGTCGCAGTCCCAGCGAAAGTTTGATTTTCGAAAAATCGAGACGGAGCCGCCGCTCACGGTTTGCTACCGGGTGGGCTTGCCCGGCGGATTCTCGCTCTTGAATACGTCGCGGTTTAGCTGGACGTACTGCTTCAGATTCCCCGGCACGTCCTCCTCGGGGAAGATCGCCGTGACCGGACATTCCGGCTCGCAGGCGCCGCAGTCGATGCATTCGTCGGGGTGGATGAAGAGCTGATCCGGCCCCTCGTAAATGCAGTCCACCGGACAAACGTCAACGCACGCCTTGTCCTTCGTATTGATGCAGGCTTCAGTGATTACGTAAGGCATCGGAGTCTTTCGGGTAAAACGTCGGGCGGGCTCAGAAAATTAGATGCGCCGCCCCGAATATCAATCTTACTTCAGAGTAACGAAGCCGATCCAGACAAGGAACCCCACGAGGGCGACCAATCCGAGCAGCATCATGATTATCCGCTGGCGCATCCCGCGCATCGCCACCCAGACTTCCTCGTCCACGTAGAAGCGCCCCGGAGCGGCCTCTCTCACAATTGCCCGTCGGCGGAGCCGGCTGAGCGGCCAAGCCTGTTCGACCCCCACATCGTCGAGCGTCTTTGCAGTCGCCGGCGACGTCGCTCCGGCCGACTGAAAAAGCTCGACGAGCTCTCGCTCCTTGCGGATGATGACGGCGGCAATCGCGGGCGCTCCCATCAAGCCTCTTTGAAAAAGATTCCTGCTACCGGCGCCACGGTGGGAGATCGCCGGGCTTGTGTTTCAGCTCGTCATTCTCCCGATACAGTGTGGCCGTGCGTCCTATAACCTGAATCACTTCGGCCCCGGTGGCGAGGGCCAACGTGTTTGCCGCATCCCTTGCCTTGACGTCCGCCTGCTTGGCCAGCTTCACCTTCACCAGCTCCCTCGTACGCAGCGCGTCGTCGAGAGACGCTATGAGCGCCGGCGACAGCCCCTGATGCCCAACGTGAACCGTCGGGTCGAGGTGATGCGCCTCCGACCTCAGCGCTGCCCGCTCCTTTCCCGTCATTGTCTCTGCTCCCCGCGAATTACCATAAATGGACGTACGTCAATCGGAGTGCCATTCCACCAGTCGTGCCGCCCCTTTGCCATCCTCATCGCCTGAAAATGGAGGTGTGGGGTCTCGGGGGGCGCGTTTCCGCTCGTCCCAACGTAGCCGAGCAAATCTCCCTGTTTCACTTCCAGCCCGACAGTAACCGCATCGGAATAATGATCGAGATGCGCATAGTAGAAAACGTACCTGCCGTCGTCATCACCGGCGTAGATCGTGGTTCCGCCGAGGGTGTTCTGCGACATTCGAAGAATCTTCCCGTCGGCAACTGCGAGCACCGGGGTTCCGCGCGGAGCGAGAATGTCCTGCGAGAGATGGATGCGAAGTCCGTCACGCGATTCGTAGAACGTGTCGCGAAGCTTGTCGGGCGCGATTCCCTCGACCGGAACCATCAACGGATGCTCGGCGAAGTACTCCGAATCGGCAGGTGTGATCCGGAGCGGAAGCGTTGCGACGGGATTCAGAATCCTTCCCGGCGTGATCGCCGCTGTGGCGGCCGGGTTCACCGGCGCCGGAGTGGGAGGCTCCGGCGCGCGGAAGCTGACGCACGCGGCGGAGGCCAAACAGAGAATGGCCGCCGCCGCGCAGCGAGCTGAGATCAGCTCACTGCTCCCGCCAGCGCCGGCTCGCCCCTATCCGATCCTTCCTTCACCGCCAACTCGCGAGCCATTGCCGCGATTCCGTCCTCGATCGTCTTCGAGTGATGCATCGAGCAGAACTTCGGGCCGCACATTCCGCAGAACTCGGCGCTCTTGAAATACTCGGCCGGCAAAGTCTCGTCGTGATATTCGCGCGCCCGCTCGGGATCAAGCGACAGACGGAACTGCTCGTTCCAGTCGAAGTTGTAACGGGCGCGTGAGAGAGCGTCGTCACGGTCGCGGGCGCCCTTCCGTCCGCGCGCGATGTCGGCGGAGTGCGCCGCAATCTTGTAAGCGATCACTCCCTGCCGCACGTCCTCCGCGTTGGGAAGTCCGAGATGCTCCTTCGGCGTGACGTAGCAGAGCATGTCGGAGCCGAACCAGCCGATCATCGCCGCGCCGATCGCGCTGGAGATGTGATCGTATCCCGGAGAGATGTCGGTGACGAGAGGCCCGAGCGTGTAGAACGGCGCCTCGCTGCAGACTTCCTTCATCCGCTTCACGTTCATCTCGATCTGGTCCATCGGAATATGCCCCGGTCCTTCGACCATCACCTGCACGTCCTTCTCCCAGGCGCGCCGTGTCAGCTCACCAAGCGTGTCGAGCTCGGCGAACTGCGCGCGGTCGCTGGCGTCGGCGATGCAGCCGGGACGGAGACTGTCGCCGAGTGAGATGGTGACGTCGTAGTAGCGCAGGATCTCGAGCACATCGTCGTACCGCTCATAAAGCGGATTCTGCTTCCGGTGGTGCATCATCCACACTGCGTGGAGCGAGCCGCCGCGAGAGACGATGCCGGTGATGCGGCCGTGAACGAGCGGAAGGTGCTCGATGAGAATGCCGGCGTGGAGCGTCATATAGTCCACGCCCTGCTTCGCCTGATGCTCGATCATGTCAAGCAGATCGTTGGCGGTGAGCTCCTCGAGCTCCTTGTCCCATTTTCCGTCGGGTCCGCCCTGCACCGCCTGGTAGATGGGAACCGTGCCTATCGGAACCGGCGACGCCTTGATGATCTGCTGGCGAATGCCGTCGATGTTCCCGCCGGTCGAGAGGTCCATCACCGTGTCGGCGCCGTACTTGATCGCCGTCGCCAGCTTCTCAAGCTCGCCCTCGGCGTCCGACGACACCTGTGAGTTTCCGATGTTGGCGTTGATCTTCACCTTCGAAACCTTGCCGATCGCCATCGGCTCGAGTGCGCCTTCGAGGTGATGAATGTTGGCGGGGATGATGAGCCGCCCGATCGCGATCTCGTCGCGAACTGTCTCGGGGCCCAGCTCTTCGCGCTCGGCGACGAAGCGCATCGCATCGGTGATCTCACCCCGACGCGCGTAGTGCATCTGCGTGCGTGCTTCCATTTGTAGCGACTCCCTACGCCGGTACGAACCGGGTCAGGTTCTGAGGGACTCTCTCAGCCAGGCATCACGCCGCACTTTGCCGCGCGTTAAGCTGGCACCCCTGTCTAGAATACCAATATAGTCGAGGGAGAGTGAGTCTACCGCGGGAGCTCCTGCCTCTTCAATGGCATCACCGACGGGTCGCGCGAGGCCGCGATCGGTTGCGGGACGTCCACGGGCCGGCTTCGTCCCATCCGGCACTGCCCCTCGAGAAGCGCCCCTTCCTCGATGATCACGATCGGTGCTTCCACGTCGCCGTAAACCCGGCAGCGGTCGTGAAGCTCGAGCCGCTCCGATGCGTTCACGTCGCCGACCACTTCACCCGAGATGTGGACGATGCCGGCGCGGATGGACGCATTGATGACGCCCTTCTCCCCGATGATGAGACTGTCGTTGGAGATGATCTCTCCCCGCAGGCGGCCGTTCACCATCGCCGTTCCGGTGAACGTGAATTTTCCTTCCACTTCGGAACCTTCCGCGATGACGGTGCCGACTGTCGGCACTTTCGAGGAAGGCTCACCGGGTCTCCTCAACTGCATAGCCCTGCCCTCGACAGCGGTTTAACGAGCCGCGAACTGCGGGTTCGAACGCTTCTCTTCGTTGGCGACGACCTGAAGCGAGGGCGTCTCGTTCATCTTCGTGATGTTGCCGTTGAAGAAACCGCCCTTCGAGATGACAAGCGAGTCGGTCTGGATGTTTCCGCTCACGCGGCCGGTCTCGGCGATCTCGACGTTGCCCGTCGCGACCATGTTCCCTTCGTAGTGGCCCATAATGATTGCGTCCACCGTCTGGACGTTCGCATTGACGATGCCTTTCTCCCCGATCACCAGCTTCCCGCCGACGTTCAACTCCCCGCCGACTTCACACTCCACCTGAATCGAATCCGTGATGTCGAACTTCCCTTCCATTCGCGCGTGCTCGCCGACGACGGTGAGAAGAGTGATGGACATCGGCCGCCCGTTGTTGCTCTCGGGAACGACCGCCGGCATCGCCTTTACGGGAGTCTTTCGATCATTGAACATCTAAACATCCTCCTGCTCTGTGAGCGTAATCCCCGCTTTGCGCGGGGAGCCAGAAGTAGCGCGGCTGCTAACGGGTGTCAACCCGATTTGCTTGCTCCGCCCGGTTAGTTGCGTCTCTGGCCATAAATCCTCTCCACCGCCACCGGATCGCGACTGAGCGCCAGAAACTTTATCGGGTCAACGGAGTTGCCCCGAGCAATCACTTCGAAGTGAACGTGCGGGCCCGTCGCGAGACCGCTCGATCCCACTGTCGCTATCTCTTGCCCGGCGGCGACCTGGTCGCCGACGTGCACACGTGATGTGCGACAATGCGCATAGCGGGTCAGCACCTCGCCGGAATGTTCTATCTCGACGGTGAGGCCGTATCCGAACCTCCAGCCGACATAAGTCACGCGGCCGGCTGCCGGCGCGACGATACGCGTTCCCGCCGGAGCGGAAACATCCACCCCTTTGTGGGCGCGGAAGATTTCAAGAATCGGGTGAAAGCGTGAAGCCGAAAATCCGCTCGAGATGACTCCCGCAACCGGCATTATCATGTCGCGTGGAGGAAGCCGGGCCGCTTTCGCGTTAGCGGCCAGCGCACCCAGAACCTGAACGCTGTCGAGCAGGGAAACCACCGTCCGCTGCGACTCCGCGAGCCTGTCCGCTGCCGCTTCCGCGATGTTAGTCGTCTCGCCTGTCCAGGTGGCGGCAACGGCGATAATAGTCAGCGCGAACGACCCAAGTCCTGCCACCGTCCGTGTACTGATGCGTATCTGACGGGTCGGTGTCTCTGGCCGAGGGGGCACAAGGATGATCGTCCAAGCCCGTCGCCGACGCGCGCGCTCCCGATCACTTGCCCTCCGGCCGCTCACAGGCGAGCCCTTCCCGGAGGTGCGGGCGCGAGTTCGAGACGGCGGGCCGCGCCTGCATTGTCGGCGCTCGCCGGGACCGCGCCGATCGAAACCTTGCCGTGGATGATCGCGCCCTCGCGGAGCACCATCGCATTCGCACGGATCTCACCGTGCACCGACGCGCCCGGCTCGATCTCGATGCGCCCAGCCGCGTGGACATTGCCACGCACCGTCCCGGCGACGACGACTTCGCCGGCTTCGATGTCGCCGACGATTTCTCCGCGCGCGCCGATGATGATGGACCCGGCGCGATGCATCGCGCCCTCGATGTGACCGTCCACGCGGACTGTTCCGTCCGTGTCGAGCTCGCCCCTTATCGTGAGGCGGTCATCGATTACCGAATAGCCGGCGCCACCCTTGGGTGCTTTCCCTCCTAGCAGTCCCATCGCCGGCCCTCTTCATCGCATACCCGGGTACCCAGACTTCTCCGCAGCATAGACTCAGATTGGCTCGCGGACGGGATTGCCGCTAGACCGGAAGAGGCGAAAAAAATGGCTGGCTTCGAACCGACGAGAGACCGAAGCCGGGAAAGGTCACAATTCGCTGTCCGGAGCGTGCGGCCGGTCTTAGTTTTGAGTCGCTTCCAAACGCGCCCGGCCGCCCGTCAGGCCAGCCGCCACAGGAATTCCTCCCCACCTGGAGCCGAAAGATGAAGTTCAGCTTGAACAATGTCCTGATCGAGGAAGCAGCCGCGTGACCAATCGCCGCTCCTTCCTGACCTCGCTCGGAGCGATCTCCGGGCTGACGTTTCTTGCGAAGACCAAGAAGCTCGAGGCGATGCCGTCGCGCATCGCTGCGGCCGCTTCCCCCTGGGATCTCTCCTGGCTCGACGCGTTCAAGGGGAAGCACAGACAGCTCTTCGATTTTGGAAAGGCTGACGTCAGCGAGGAGAGTCATCTCCTCGTTGTGCGCAACTGGCTCGATGCGCACAAGGAAGTCTTCGGGCTCGAATCGCCGAAAGTAAACACCATTGTCGGAATTGCCGGCCACGCCTATCCGCTCAATGCGTCCGATTCACTTTGGGCAAAGTACCCAATCGGTGAGCAGTGGAAGATCAAAGATCCGAAGACGGGGACGTGGGCCAAGCGAAACGTCTATAACGACGACGATCAAAAAAATGGCGGCGGCCCCTTCAGCATCCCGGCGCTCGCTGCGCGGGGAACCGCGTTCTGGCAGTGCAATAACGCATTCTCATTCATCGTCAACTCGATGGCGAAGGCGGTCGGCAAGCCCGCCGAAACCGTGCGCACCGAGCTTCTCGCGGGAATGATGCCCGGCGTGCACCTCGTGCCTGCGCACACTATGCTAGTTGGGCTGGCCCAGGAGCACGGCTTCGCCTACGAAGCGATGTGAAAAAGCTTCTCGGTTTCATCGGAATGACGATCGGCGGCTGGGCAGGATGGGCGCTCGGCGCGCCGTGGGGAACGATGACCGCGTTCATCGTCAGTATGGTTGGAACGGGACTGGGCGCGTACGTGGCCGTTAGAGTCGCCAGCAATTACGACATCTAGCGAACCGGCCTGACATCAAAAAAGGCCCGCCGCTCCCGCGACGGGCCTTTCGTCCCAACCCCCAGCTTGAAATGGAAGCTTAGCCGGCGGCGATCATCACTGCCTGGTTGAGGCGCAGCGTGATTCTTCCGCCGCTCGGAACGCAGCCGTCAACCGGCGTGGTCACCGACGCGGCGATCGCGCCAACTGCCGCGCCCGCCGCCGCACCGATCACCGTGGATCTGGTGTGATGCCCGAAAATCTGTCCCGCGATCGCTCCGATCGCCGCTCCCGTCGCCACCTTGCGCACGTCATCTCCACGCGTGGCATCGCGAACTTTGTCCACCTGGGCGTAGGTGACGATCGAGCTCACAGGGTACGTTTTTCCGTTGAAGCCGATTGATAACGGCACCATCTCGATCTGAATGTTGTCGTTGGGGCTGGTGCTGCGCTTCACCGCCGTGATCTCCAGGACGACAGTCGCGCCGGCGGGAATCGTAACGCCGTTGCTCCCCTGCACTGCTTCGGCGACGCTGGCCGTAAACCTGTCACCGACGGCATTCGTGTTCGTGCACACGCGCTGGCCGGAGTAGAGGCCGATTGTCGAGCCGCTCGACACTGTGCCCATTGCCACTGCGGCCGCGCCTTCATTCGTGCTAACCGTATTGCCGCTGGCCGTCACGTTCGACGGGACGGTAGCCACCGGCGCGGGTGCAGTGCGAACCGGAATGCGGCGGAGCGGACCGCGCGGGGTGAGAATCTGCGCCGGCGTTCGGGCGACCCTCGCCGGAGCCGGAGTCGTGGAATCGGTTGGAACCGCGACGTCCTTCAGCTGCGGCTGCGCCAGCGTGTCGTTGTTCGCCAGCGCGAGATCCTTGTTGAGGGAGCTGTCTTGGGCGAGCACATCATCGCTCTTCTTGTCCTTGCACGCGGCGAGGGAAAACGAGAGTGCGGCGACCGCGAGCGCTCCGGTGCGGAAAAGTTTTTTGGACATTTCTATCTATGAAAGAGGGCGCGGGGAAAATCCCCGCGCCCGAATGGTTAGCGCAGAAAGGTACCGATTGGAGGAATGCGCTGGTTGATGTAGCCACCGTTTCGGCGGTGACCGTCGGTCCTGGGATCGCACGTGTCTCTGCCACCCATTCCACCGACGACCGCGCCGCGAATCACCGCGCCAAGTATCGAGCCGAGCACCGAGCCGGTGCTGGGACCTCTGCCGATCGTCCCCGTACTGCCGCCAGGATATGAAGCAGTCTGCGGAGTTGGACGTGGCATCTGTGGCGCGGGCTCCGTTGCGACCGGCTCAGTCGCGACGGGAGTCGGCTCAGGCGTGGTAACAGTTGCCGGCGCTTCCGTCACAACGGGAGCCGGCGTCTGTGTCGGCGCCTTGTGATACCGATGCGCCTTGCTGGAAAGCGCCGGTGCCTTTGGGGCGGGCGCGGTGCGCTCGATCGCAGAGACCACCTGCGTGCCTTGCGCGGCCGTACCGGTGCCGACACCGAGTCCGTCGGACGTGGACGCCAGCTCGAGATCCTTTTTCAGGGTGTCGTTGGCTGCCGTCTGCTTATCGCCGCCGCACGCCGCGAGAGCGATTACCGCCCCACCAATTAACAGAGAAATTTTCCGCACCGCTCCTCCCCTTCCCACTCGGGAAATTATCCGGCAGCTCGGGTGTCTCCCCGCGCCTCGCCGGTGCTTCACTAAAGCGAGCCGAGAGAATGCAATCAGGAATCCCCGGCTTACGCCGCCGACGCGGGGCTCAAACCAAAAAGATGTCACCGCCGGGTGACGCGCGTGTCGCTGCTATCGGACACCTCTCGCCGCCTGCATTCCGCTGCTACCACGACCTCTGCGCGCGGCTTACCTTCGAGCGATGACCACCAGATCACGCACACGGGTTTTCGTATTTCTCGCATCCGTTTCGTCCGTCGTGTTCGCGGCGGGGTGCGCGCCACGCGACCCAGGTCTGAGCGGACCGGAGCGAGCCGCGATCGCCGACTCTCTGAAGAAGATGGTGATCTCCGCATATGATCTTTCCAAGCCGGACGTCGTTGGCAGCCTGATGAGCTTGTACCCAACCGGCGGCCGTGTGATTTCTGCGAGCGGCGGCGCGATGACGACGACTCGTCCCCAACTCGAGGAGCAGATCAAGACATTCTGGAAGTACGTTGGCAGCAACATGAAGCAGCCGAAGTGGGAGTGGACGGCGATGGAAGTGGATGTCCTTTCGCGGGACGCGGCGGTAATGACCACCACTTACCGGATTCCGCACACGACGCCCAACGGGATGCGCCACGAGATCGGCGGCGCCTGGACCGCGGTGTTCGCGCGGCGTGACGGGAGATGGATGATCGTCCAGGAGCATCTCTCCGACGCACCCCAGAGAATGGGACAGATGTGACAAGAGGCCACTTCGCGAAGTGGCCTCTCAGTGTTCAACACCGCCGGACGGCGTTAGCCTCCGGCTCCCGACAAAGTAGATGCCCTGGGAATTACTCGCCGGTGGCGTCGACCGACGCACCGAGCTGCTGGCGCATCTCCGACTCGCCACTGACGATGGAATGCCACGTCAGCTCCTGCCCCTTCCGGAAACCTTTCTGCGTCAGCTTTAGCCCTTCGGGTGAAATCGCGACCATATACGCCTTGCCGTCGATCTCGATCTCTCGCTTGAGCGTCTTGTCCAGCTTCGTCGCCATGTGGTTCTCCCAGATTTAATGGATTCTCGTGCGCCGATATTATAGCCCGACCCCGAATTGAGGAATAGCGGGCGCTTTCTCCAAACGTATGTACCCTCCCCAATGATTAGTCGTCAATAGCCAGTGGGGGCAAGAGGAGGCGTACCAGGGAGACTGGAATGAGCTCGACCGAAGCGGGAACACATTTGAACGCGCACGTCATCTACGAATTCGAGCGCAGGGCATACCCGATCACAGAGCAGGCCGTCCGAATCGGGCGCGACGGCTCTAACGATATCGTGCTGCGCGAGTCCGCCGTGTCGCGGTTCAACACCGTGATCCGCCGCGAGAACGAGCGGTCGATCATTGAATCACCCGGGTCCACTCCCGCGCTGATTGACGGAGTTCCTGTCGCGGATACCGTGCCACTTTCGGAAGGCGCGCGCATCGAAATCGGGTCGGCGGTTCTCACCTATACGGAGAAGCGGCTTCCGATCGGGGTCTCAGTGGTCCAGCGCGCGCAGCACCGCGAACGATTGAGCGATCAGGTTGGCAACCGCCGCGACACGATCAAGAATCCGTTGATGAAGGGTCACGCCGAGGAGCCGGCTGGCGATCCCCAGCTGCGAATGAAAATCCTGATCGCAATCGCTGTGCTGGCGGTTGTGCTCTACCTCTTCGGCCGTTAGTCGGTCACCGGCTCGCTGAAGCGGGCGAGGACCATCGCCTCCAGCGCGTGCTTGAGCGGCTCGAGCTCGATCATTTCCAGCACGTCGGCGGCGAACGCATAAGTAAGGAGCGTTCTCGCTGCTTCCTTGCCGATCCCCCTGCTGTTCAGATAGAACATCGCGTTGTCGTCGAGCCGGCCGACCGTCGCGCCGTGGGTGCACTTAACATCGTCGGCGAAGATCTCGAGCTGCGGCTTGGTATCCACTCGCGCCGTCGGCGAGAGCAGCAAGTTGTTGTTACTCTGCTTGCCGTCCGTCTTCTGCGCTTCGGGATGGACGTACACCTTCCCATTGAAAACACCGTGCGATCGTCCGTCGAGCACGCCCTTGTAAACCTCACGGCTCGGGCAGTTCGGCTGAACGTGCTCGATCCGCGTCTGGTGATCGACGTGCTGCGTCCCATCGGCGAGATACAAGCCGTTCAGTGTGCACGCCGCGCCTTCGCCGTCAAGCGTCGTGTAGATGTTCGTCCGTGAAAGCTGGGCGCCGGTGGCGAATGAAAACGAATTGAACTGGCTCGCCTTTGACTGGTGCACCTGAATCGTCCCGACGTGAAACGCGTGCGACGACTCGCGCTGCAGCTTGTAGTGATCCACCCGCGCGCCCTCGGCGATCTGAATTTCAGTGACGGCGTTGGTGAGATACTTTGCCTCGTCGAGCGAAACGTAGCTCTCGACGATCGCGCAGCGAGAATTACGCGCGGCGACGATCACGTTGCGTGGATGCGACACGGTGTCGGCACCCGAGGCGATGAAGACGAGGTGAATCGTCTTCTTCATCGAGGTGTCGGCCGGGACCTCGATGAACGCGCCGTCACTGATGAACGCGGCGTTGAGCGCCGTGAAGGAATTGGCCGCAGGGGGTGCAATCTTCGAAACGTGCCGCTCGGGCCTGCCCTTTCCACTGCGAATCGCCTCGGCGAGGCTTCCAACGCGGATACCTGAGTCCTCGCCCGCGAAAGACGAGAGATCAGCCGAGTAGCGGCCGTTCACGAACACAATCGTGTGCCAGTCCGGCTGCTCAAAGGTGAGTCGCTTGACGTCACGCGGAGAAATCGCCGCCGCTTTCGCGGCGAGATGGAACGTGGAGTCGGCGATCGACGCGACACTCGTGAAGTGCCAATCCTCGTCCTTCATCGTCGGGAATCCGGCCTTCTCGAACTGTGCGATGCCGGCTCCGCGAAGCGAACTCAACCAATCGGGTGCCGTGCCCTGCGCCTCGAAATCGGCGCGATAAGCGACCACGATTACTTCGCTCCGGCTTTGGAGCGCGAGCGGCCGGTCACTCCGTTGTTCGTCTCGTCCTGAATCCAGTCGTAGCCCTTCTCCTCGAGCTCGAGGGCGAGCTCCTTGCCGCCGGATCTCACGATTCGCCCGCCGGCGAGTACGTGCACCTTGTCGGGCACGATGTAGTTGAGAAGGCGCTGATAGTGTGTCACCAGAATCGTCGCGTTCTCGGGAGAGCGGAGCTTGTTCACGCCTTCGGCGACGATGCGCAGTGCGTCGATGTCGAGACCGGAATCGGTCTCGTCGAGGATGGCGAGCCGCGGAGCGAGCACAGCCATCTGGAGAATTTCGTTGCGCTTCTTTTCGCCGCCCGAGAACCCGCTGTTGACCGAGCGCTGGAGCATCGCGGAATCCATATCCACGAGCTTCAGCTTCTCTTCCATCAGGTCGAGAAACTCCATCGGATCCACCTCTTCCATCCCCTTCGCCTTGCGGATCTCGTTGTAGGCCGAGCGCAGGAAGTAGGCGTTGGAAACGCCGGGAATCTCGACCGGGTACTGGAAGGCGAGGAAGACGCCGTTCTGGGCGCGAACTTCGGCGTCCAACGCGAGGAGGTTTTCGCCATCGTAAGTCACCGTTCCCTTGGTGATTTCATACGAAGGGTGGCCGGCAAGCACCTGGGCGAGTGTGCTTTTTCCCGATCCGTTCGGGCCCATCACTGCGTGCACTTCGCCGGCTTTCACGTCGAGCGTGATGCCCTTCAGTATTTCCTTCTCGCCTATGTTCGCGTGAAGGTCATTGATTTCCAGCAAGACAAACTCCGGTTCTAGTGGCTATTTATTTTTCGGGCGGAACCACTGATTGAAAGTGGTCTGCACCACGTACAGGAAATTGCTGAGCAGCTGCCAGTTGGCGGTGAACGGATAACCGGGCGTTCTCGGTCCCTTTCTCAGCCAATGAAACCCTTCCACGATCCTGGTGCGGAGAAACCCTCTCGCGGGCTTCACGCGCAACCGATCGCTCCGATCAACCGACGCTGCCCTCGAGCGTGATTCCGAGCAGCTGCTGCGCCTCGACCGCGAATTCCATCGGCAGCTCCTTGAACACCTCGCGGCAGAAGCCGCTCACGATCATCGAGACGGCGTGCTCGGCCGTCAGACCGCGCGCCTTGCAGTAGAAGATCTGGTCTTCACCAATCTTCGACGTTGATGCTTCGTGCTCGAGAGTGGCGGTGTTGTTCTGCACCTCGATGTACGGAAAGGTGTGCGCACCGCATTGATTGCCGATAAGCATCGAATCGCACTGCGTGTAGTTGCGGGCGTTTTCGGCGCGCGGCAGGACGCGAACGAGCCCGCGATAGCTGTTGTTCCCGTGACCGGCGGAGATTCCCTTCGAAACGATCGTGCTCTTCGTGTTCTTCCCGATGTGAATCATCTTCGTGCCGGTGTCCGCTTGCTGTCTGCGGTTCACCACGGCGACCGAGTAGAACTCGCCCGTCGAGTTGTCGCCCTGAAGGATCACGCTCGGATACTTCCAGGTGATCGCCGAGCCGGTCTCCACCTGCGTCCAGGAAATCTTCGAGTTCACGCCGGCGCACTTGCCGCGCTTGGTGACGAAGTTGAAGATGCCACCCTTTCCCTCGGCGTCGCCCGCGTACCAGTTCTGGACCGTGGAGTACTTCACCGACGCGTTATCGAGCGCGATGAGCTCGACGACAGCGGCGTGGAGCTGGTTTTCGTCGCGCTTCGGAGCGGTGCATCCCTCGAGATAACTCACCGACGCGCCTTCGTCGGCGATGATGAGGGTGCGCTCGAATTGACCGGTGTTGGCGCTGTTGATCCGGAAGTAGGTCGAGAGCTCCATCGGGCACTTCACGCCCTTCGGCACGTAGCAGAAAGAGCCGTCGCTGAAGACGGCGGCGTTGAGCGCGGCGAAAAAGTTGTCGCTGTGCGGGACAACAGTACCGAGGTACTTCTCGATCAGCTCGGGGTGACTCTGAACCGCCTCGCCGAAGCTGCAGAAGATGACGCCGACCTTGGAAAGTTCTTCCCGCATTGTCGTTCCAACGGAAACGCTGTCGAAGATCGCGTCCACCGCAACTCCGGAGAGCATTTTCTGTTCGGTGAGCGAAATGCCGAGCTTCTCGTATGTGCGCAGGAGCTCCGGATCCACATCATCGAGAGATTGGAGCGGCTTGACGCTTTTTGGCGCCGAGTAGTAGACGAGGGAGTTGTAGTCGATCGGCTCGTAGTGGACGTTGGGCCAATGCGGCTCCTTCATCTTGAGCCAGGTACGGTAGGCCTTGAGACGCCAATCGAGCATGAACTGGGGCTCGTTCTTTTTCGACGAGATCAGCGCAATGATGTCTTCGTTCAGCCCGGCAGGGACGGTGTCGGTTTCGACGTCCGTCACAAACCCATATTGATAGTCGCGATTGACCAGCGACTCGATCGCCGAACCCATTACAACTCCTTGTCGTTTCTACACTTCACTCTATAGATTGAATCCTAAGTAAATCTGTCGGGATAGTCAAGCGAACGGGGATTGCAGCCGTAGCGGCGTATCTCTTTGTGTCATCAGGAGTTGAGTCAACCATAAATGTGCGCATCGCCGTCAGTGCCGTTCATTAGAGAGAGCCCGGAGTTCGAGCGCGTCGCACTCGTTTCCGAGCTCGTTGAGGGGCGGATTTCGCAGCGAATCCTCGCCACCGGTGAAGCCGTTTGCCTTGTCCGGCACGACGGACAAATCTCGGCGTTGAGCGACATCTGCACCCATCAGCATTTCTCGATGTCGCAGGGTGATCTGTTGCGTGACGGGACGATCCAATGCGCCTGGCACGGCGCCCGGTTCGACTGTCGCACCGGCGAAGTGAAGCAGATCCCGGCCTCAAGCCCTCTTCCCGTCTACGAAGTCCGGCTCGACGGCGAGCACGTAATGGTCGGGCCGCGGCGGAATCGCGAGGGTGACCGGTACGAGCCGTCAGTTGCCTGCATCGGAGACATTTCGTGAGCCGCCGCGCCGATTTTCCGCTCCTCGTCAACAATCCGGACCTGCACTACCTCGACTCGGCGGCGACGTCCCAGAAGCCGAAGGTGGTGCTCGATGCGATTCGCGATTTTTACGAGAACAGCAACGCCAACCCGCACCGCGGCGCGTATGCGCTCTCCGTCGAGGCGACGGAGCGGTATCACGGCGCACGTGAAACGATCGCGAGATTCCTCGGAGTGAGGGATGCTTCCTGCCTGATATTCACGCGCGGGACGACGGAGTCCATCAACCTCGTCGCGTCGGCGTATGGCCGCGCAAACGTGAACGAAGGGGACGAGATCGTCGTCTCGGCGATGGAGCATCACGCGAACTTTGTCCCGTGGCAGCAGCTGGCGATCGAGAAGGGCGCGAAGCTGCGTATCTGCGAGCTGACGGCTGACGGGCGGATGGACCTCGACTGCCTCGAGAGCATCCTCGGGCCGCGAACGAAGATCGTCGCCTTCAACCACGTCTCGAACGCACTCGGAACGATCAACCCTGTGCGAGAAATCGTCCGTATCGCACGCGAGGGATGTGACGCGGTGCTCGTCTGCGACGGCGCGCAGAGCGCGCCACACTTCCCCGTAAAGTTCGACGAGCTCGACGTGGACTTCTTCGCGTTCAGCGGCCACAAGATGCTCGGACCGATGGGATCGGGCGGGCTGATCGGAAAGCGCGCGCTGCTCGAAGCGATGCCGCCCTACCAGACCGGCGGCGACATGATCGAGTTCGTATACGACGACCGCACGACGTGGAACGTGCTCCCTCACAAGTTCGAGGCAGGAACACCGAACGCCGCGGACGCGGTAGGGCTCGCCGCCGCGGTCGAGTATCTGGAATCAATCGGGGCGGATCAGATACTCGCGCACGAACGCAGGCTGATGGCCTCGGCGCAGACGAGACTATCGTCCATTGACGACATCAGGATCTTCGGGCCGCCGGCGGCGGAGCGGAGCGGAGTCATCAGCTTTGTCCTGGGCGACGTTCATCCGCACGACCTGGCGACGATCCTCGACGGACAGGGCGTTTGCATCAGAGCGGGGCATCACTGCTGCCAGCCGCTGATGCGGCGGCTCGACGTCGCGGCGACGGCGCGCGCGTCGTTCTATGTCTATAACGACGAGTCGGATGTCGAAGCACTGATCGGCGGAGTCCTTAAGGCGAAGGAGATCTTCGGTCATGGCGCTGCCTGACAACAGCGCCGAGATCGCGGCGCTGTACCAGGAACTGATCCTCGATCACTACCGCAAGCCGCGCAACAAGGGCAAGCTCGAGAACGCGGATGCAACGATCGAGATGCGGAATCCACTCTGCGGAGACGAAATTGATCTTCAGGTGATCTACGCCGGCGATTCGATAGGCGACCTGAAGTTCAGCGGGCGCGGATGCTCCATCTCGCAGGCGTCGGCTTCGATGATGACGCAAATCGTCAAGGGAAAGACGAGAGCCGAGATCGACGGGATTCGGACCAGGTTCCGAGAGTTGATAATGGGCGACTTGAGCTCCGCCAACGACAAATCGCTCGGCTCGCTGCGTGCTCTCTCGGGAGTTTCGAAATTCCCGGCGCGGGTGAAGTGCGCGCTTCTGGCTTGGAATGCGCTGGAGACCGCTCTCGAACAAAGGAAGTAACTTGCGCGCGGCAGCGGGAATCGCTCTTGTCGCGCTGTTGTCCGCTGCCGCCTCAGCGCAAACTCGCCCGCTGAACACCCCTCGCGCAGACTCGACAGGAATTCTGCGTTCCGCAAAGTCTGCTCAGATCCACTTTGAATCGCGACGGCGCTTTCTCGCTCCGAGCTTTAACGCCGGATCGAAGGGAACGTGCCAGATGATCGGACGCTTCTGCAGACGTGTGTCGGGAGTTGCTTTCACCGAGATCCCGGAAGAGCCGGAAGCAACCACGCGCGCCCGGGCGGATTTGCTAACCGTTCTCGCGTCGGCATCGGCAAAGATGCCCGGCGACAGCTGGATCACGGGCCAGCGAATTCGTTATCTCATCGAGCAGGGCGATGAGTCATCCGCGCGCGACGCGGCGGCCGGATGCCGCGCCGAGCGGTGGTGGTGTGATGCACTAGCGGGGCTCGTCGCTCAGTCGTCGAGCCACTTCGTCGCGGCGGAGGAATCGTTTGCGCGCGCGCTGCGTGAGATGCCGGAAGCGAAGCGGTGCGAGTGGTCGGATCTCTCCGAGCTGCTCGACGACGATGCGCTGCGCATTTACGACAAACTCGG
>JBKJHG010000116.1:0-3863 GCA_046599115.1 Gemmatimonadaceae bacterium | reverse complement strand
GTCGACCGCAACTACGGCGCGGTTCACACCGAGAAGGCGAAGGTCTTCGATGCGATGCGACCGCTCACGTCGCGCGATCTCGTGCGCGGGCAATACGCCGGCTATCGCAAGGTACCGAACGTCGCGCGCGATTCCGACGTCGAGACATATTGCGCACTGCGGCTGCACATTGACTCGTGGCGATGGAAGGGCGTGCCTTGGTATCTCCGGTCCGGGAAGTGTCTTCCTGAGACTGCCGCCGAGGTGATCGTGGAACTGAACCGGCCACCTGCCGAATTGTTCGGCGATTCGGATCCCGGCACCGGTATGGCGAACTATCTGCGCTTCCGTCTTTCGCCGAATGCCGCCATCGCGCTCGCGGCTCGCGTCAAACGAGCGGGCAAGGGGTTCGTCGGCGATCAGCAGGAGTTGTATCTGCTGGAGGGGCGGCTCGGCGCCGAGTTGCCTTACGAACGGCTTCTGACCGATGCGATGGCCGGCGATGGAGCGCTGTTCACGCGGGAGGATGCGGTCGAGTCAGCGTGGGCCGTGGTGGACAACGTTCTTAAACGGCACGCGCCTGTCATCCGATACAAGCGCGGAAGCTGGGGGCCGAAGGAGGCGGATGCGCTGATCGCGAAGCACGGAGCGTGGCACAATCCTGCGATTGATCGAGCGCATAAGTGAGAGCGCGCGGTCAGGATCATTCACCCCGATGAGAATTCAATGATCGCGCGGTCCGTCGCCCGGACTCTCACCGATTCCCCGCGAGGGCGTCGTTGACGATTTGTTGCGCCTCGTCGAGAATGCGGTGCAGATGTTCGGCCCCGTTGAAACTCTCCGCATAGATCTTGTAGATATCCTCGGTTCCCGACGGGCGCGCGGCGAACCATCCGCTCTTCGTGATCACCTTCACCCCGCCGATGGATGCGCCGTTCCCCGGCGCGTTGGTGAGTACCTGCTCGATCTTCTCGCCCGCCAACTCGGTGATCGTGACCTGCTGTGGTGAGAGCTTCGCGAGGAGCGCTTTCTGCGCCGCGGTCGCCGGCGCCTCAACCCGGTCATAAACTGGCTCGCCGAGCTCGCGCGTGAGGTCCTGATAAATCTCCCCGGGGTCGCGGCCCATTCGCGCCGTGATTTCCGCCGCCAGCAACGCCGGCACGATGCCATCCTTGTCCGTCGTCCAGACGGAGCCGTCGAGGCGGGCGAAGGTCGCTCCCGCACTTTCTTCGCCGCCAAAGCCGAGTGAGCCGTCGAGCAATCCATCCACGAACCACTTGAAGCCAACGGGAACTTCGTAGAGCTTCCGGCCAACTTTGGCCGCGACACGGTCGATCATCTGGCTGCTCACCAGCGTCTTGCCAATCGCCGCATCCGGGCGCCACTTCGGCCGATGTTGGAACAGATAAAAGGCAGCGGCTGACAGATAGTGATTGGGCGGCAGCAATCCCGCACTCCTGGTGACGATGCCGTGCCGGTCGTGGTCGGTGTCGCAGGCCCACGCTATGTCGAAGCGATCCTTGATGTCAATCAACCTCTGCATCGCGTACGGCGACGATGGGTCCATCCGAATCTGGCCGTCCCAGTCTACCGTCATAAAACGAAACGTGGGATCGACGGCCTTGTTGACGACGGTGAGATTCAGGCCGTAGTGCTCGGCGATCGGCTCCCAGTAATGCACGCCGGCGCCTCCGAGCGGATCCACGCCGAGACTGATTGAGGCGCCGCGAATGACATCCATTTCGATCACGTTACCAACGTCGCGGATGTAGGCGGTCTGGTAGTCGTGCCGATGTGTCGTGCTCGCGCGAAGCGCCTTCTCGTAGGAAATCCGCCGCACGTCTTTTATGCCCGCAGTGAGGAGCTCATTTGCCTTAGCTCCAATCCAGTCGGTGACACCGGACTCCGCCGGCCCGCCGTTCGGTGGATTGTATTTGAAACCGCCGTCGCGCGGCGGATTATGCGATGGCGTAATCACGATGCCGTCAGCGAGCCCGGTCGTGCGTCCCCGGTTGTAGGTGAGTATCGCGTGCGAGATCACCGGCGTCGGCGTATATGCGTCGTGCTCGGAGAGCATTACGTCAACGCCGTTGGCCGCCAGAACCTCGAGCGCACTCGCGAGCGCAGGCACGGAGAGCGCGTGCGTGTCGATGCCCAAAAACAGCGGGCCGTCAATCCGGTGCTGCTTACGGTACACGCAGATCGCCTGCGTGATGGCGAGTATGTGCCACTCATTGAATGACCTGTCGAGCGACGACCCGCGGTGTCCCGACGTACCGAACGCCACGCGTTGCGCCGCGATCGCGGGGTCGGGGACGTCGGTGTAATACGCGGTGATGAGATGCGGAACATTGACGAGCGTTGCAGGATCCGCTGGTTTTCCCGCTAGTGGACTGATGTGCACGCTGTCTCGTCGCTCCTATTCTCGCGCTGCGCGCCGAAGCGACTCTGTGCGACCAAGTGTGTGCTCTATCAGCGACGCCAGACTATGGGCAGCACCATCAACGGCGAGCGGAATCGTGTCGGCGTGATGTGTCACGGCAATCGGCTGGCGACCTTCTATGCGGGCCTCCAGCGTACAGCGGATGTCATTCTCGCCCGCCTTCGGCCCATTCTCGTCGGCGAGATGCACTTCCACTCGCGTGATGTGATCGCTGAAATGCCGTAGAGCATAGGTCACGCTGTCGGTGGTGGCGGCCGCCATCGACTCGTGTCCATTGATGTTGTGATCGGTACTGATTTGGACCTGCACGCGATTCTCCTGTTAAGGTGATTGGATTCCAGCGGTATGGCTTTATCGATTATTCTCCGGCCCATCGCCTCGCTTGCTCCACTTGATCGAACGGAAATTGCTTGATGTCAGCCGCGACGAAGTGAGACGCAAGATGACTCATCACTTCGGGAAGAACGCCATCTACCGCCAAAGCCACCCTTCGAATGTGTCTGTGGTGGTCACGTACGAACTCCATATGTTGAAACACGCTTCCTAGATTCTCCCATCCTGGGAACTTGGGCATTGAGATGACCAGTCCGCGCAGTTGTTGATGGGCCTCGATCCAGGGATCGACGATGCCGGCCAGTTTGTCGAAGTCCTCTCGGCGCAGGGGGCCGTGGGGGTGAACAACCAGGACGCCATCGTCGCCGAGCTCACACGTCAGTGTCGAATCGACCTCCGGACCGCTCAGCCAAGCCACGGCCTCCTTCAAGCCCTGACTTGGAAACATCTTTACCGGGAAAGGCATCAGCGAACCAAAGAGCCTTGCACCGTGCTGAATCCATTCGACGTCCGTGACGATGGCGCATCGTTCAAATAGACGAAGGTACTTGAGTCCTACTCGCGTGTCCTCCACCATCGCACCCACCGTGTAGCCCGAGAAACCGGGAGACGTCTGGTACAGGAAGCGAAACTTGTCGCCTTTTCGATAGGCCTCCCGTAGCAGCGGCAGTAGAACCGTCTCGTAATCGCTCCGCGTGACCTCTCCATCGGCCAGCACGCCAATCACATTTGGCGGTAAAATCTCAATTATCTGCAACATCGGCACTGCTCCTTGGTTATGTGCTCTTGCGCGTAGTACGCCGCTGCCTACGTGTGCTTCTTGGACAACGTGTTTCGTGCCGCCACCAACTCCCGCCTGCGCGCCGCCGTCGGCTTTGGGTAGCTCATCCCGAGCCCTCGAGTGCGTCGAGGACGATTCGCGTACGCCGTCATATACTGCTTCCAGTACACACGCTCGCGGATGTCGGCGAGCATCAGCTTTACGTGTGCATTCTTGTCTACGTCTTCCCCATCATCTGGCGGTGCATCCCCATCAACCTCGTCATACGCGCGTGATACGCCGGCATCGCCGCGTGCATCTGTGCACCGGTCATCCCCGCCATATGAC
>JBKJHG010000182.1:0-19936 GCA_046599115.1 Gemmatimonadaceae bacterium | reverse complement strand
CGCCGCGCTCGATGCGGCCGGCGAGCTCGGCGATCTGGTCGGCGACAAACTCGAGCAGGCCCGCGATAAGGTCGAAGACGGGATTGAGTCTGCTCGTGAGGCAGTGGACGTCCGCCGCCGCCGGATGTCTACCGCGGTCGAAGCGGGGCGCGCCGCCGCCCGGCAGGCCCGCGAAGAGCTGGAGTTCCGGCTCGCCGAGAGCAAGGCAGCCCACTTAGACAGTTAGTGCCGAAACGCCGGCTGGTCGTCCGGCTCGGATGGACTTTTCGCGACTACGCGCAGCGCGTCTGGGATAACAGCGGCGAAGACAACGTCTTCTTCCTCGCCGGCGGCATCGCCTTCAACTTGCTCCTCGCCGCCGTTCCGTTCTTTCTGCTTCTCGCGACGGGCCTGGTTTACCTACTCCGTCAGTCGCCCGATATGACGACGACGGAAGTGCTGTCAATCGTCGATCAGTTCCTGCCTCCGCATCCCGCCGGATCGCAGTCGCCGGTGGGTGCGATACTCGGCGAGATCATCAAGCGTCGCGGCGCCCTGGGGATTTATGCCGCGATCGGTTTCATCTGGTTTTCGACGCGGCTCTTCGGCTCGCTGCGCACAGTTCTCGCTGCCATCTTCGACATCGACTCCGACAAGGGGATCATCGCCGGCAAAATCTTCGACATCAAGATCACCGTCGTCTCGACGATGCTCCTCATCGCCTACATCGTCCTCAACGCATACCTGGCGATCGCCACGACGCGCGGAGTGCTGATCCTCGCCGATCTCGGTATCCGCAAAGAGGTGATGGGCGCGCTCGAGTACAACCTCGGCCAGCTGCTCGCCTTGACCTTCATCGGCAGTATGTTCTTCGCGCTTTACAAGTTCTTGCCGAACCGGAAGATCAGGTGGCGAACCGCGCTCATCGCCACCGTGTTCACCAGCGTGATGATCGAGATCGCAAAGTACGGCTTCGGCGGGTACGTCAGGTCGTTCAATCCGGGGTCATTTTACACCGGAACAGTGGCCGCCCTCGTCCTGGTGGTCATCTGGGTGTACTACGCCTCCCTCATCTTCATCCTCGGGGGGGAGGTTGCCCAGGTTTATGAGCTCCGCCGGGTTAGAAAGCTACAGCGCGAGGCTTTTGAGGATTGAGTATGTTTCCTGCGTCGGAGGTCGCCGCAGTGCAGGTGCCCCACAACATTTTCGGAGGAAGCTCTCGTGCGTAAGCTAGCAGCAGTGGCGGCCATCTTGGCCGTTGTAAGCGTCTCGGCGTGCAAGAAGACCGGCGACGGTCAGTATGAAGTCCAGAAGCCGGTTGTCGGCACGCAGACCGACACGATTTCGACCCCGACGGTTTCGGTCGGAACGGAGTCGGCCACGGTCTCGGTACCCAAGGTCGAGATGAAGAAGGATTCAGCCACGATCAAGGTCCCGACCGTCCAGATCAACGCGCCGAAGAAGAAGTAGTCTTTTCCCGGCGACAAAAAAGCTCCGCCTACGGGTGGGGCTTTTTTCGTTTGCGGCATCTCGCTGAGGCGCCTCCGTCCGGATATATTTGAGATGCCCCAGGTCCCGGAGGGCGAAAGGCCGCTAACTCCGTCAGGACCCCGAAGGTAGCAGCGGCGTGTGGTGTCTTGCGTTGCTCCGTCAGGCCTGGGGTATTCCCGCCCGCCAATGTCTGTCGCCTTAGCCCGAAAATACCGACCGCGCAAATTCTCCGAAGTCGCCGTCCAGTCGCACGTGTCCAATACTCTGCGAGGGGCGATAGCTCGGGGACGTGTCGCGCACGGGTACCTGCTCTGCGGGCCGCGCGGCGTCGGCAAGACGACGCTCGCCCGCGTCCTCGCGATGGCCCTCAATTGCGAGGACAAGCGCGATGACGGCGAGCCCTGTGGCGAGTGCATATCGTGCCGTCACATCTGGAGTGGGTCGTCCAGCCTCGACGTAGTCGAGATAGACGCGGCGTCTAACCGCGGAGTGGACGACGCGCGCGAGCTGCGGGAGCGTGCTCTATACGCACCCTCGGGCGACGATCGCTACAAAGTCTACATCGTGGACGAAGCTCATATGCTTACACGGGAGGCGTGGAATGCGCTGCTCAAGATTCTGGAGGAGCCGCCCCCGCGCGTAGTGTTCGTATTCGCAACCACGGAGCCGCAGAAAATCGCGCAGATGGCGGCGCCGGTGCTGAGCCGCCTCCAGCGCTTCGATCTCAAGCGCATCGGGCCCGCCGACATTCGTGAGCGCCTCGATACGGTTCTCGCCGCAGAAAAGGTTGAAGCGACGCCTGACGCGCTGGCGATGATCGCCCGCGCCGCCGACGGATCGATGCGCGACGCCCTCAGCCTCGCCGACCAGGTTATCTCGATCGGCGACGGACCGATGACCGTCGAGCGCGTTCGTGACGCGCTCGGACTCGTTCCGGAGGACGAGTACCTCGCAGTGCTCGAGATCATCCGCGACCACCGCGCCTCCGAAGTTTTCCCTCTCGTAAACCGCCTCGGCGATGCCGGAGTTGACTTCGCCGTCTTTCTCGCCGGATTCACCGACGTGCTCCGTGGCCAGCTCGCAGTGGCGCTCGGCGGAAAAGCCGAGTCGGTGTCTCCGCGAATCGCCGATGCCCTCGCTGCTCAGCGCGATTCATTCTCCGCCGGTGACCTGCTCAGAATGCTCGGCGCGATCAGCACACTCGAGCCCAACTTCCGGAAGAGCGGCCAGCAGCAGATGCTGGTGGAAATGCTGCTCGTCCGCCTGGCGCTGATCGATCGCACCGTTTCTATCGAGGATCTCCTGAAGGGAATGGGCACCGGCGGTGACGCGCCCGCGATTCTCGCTCCGCGCGCGTCCTCGAGAGCGACACCGCCTTCGCCAACGCGTCAGGCATCGGCCGCTTCTGTCGCAGACGAAGACGAGCTTGAAACAGGAGGACCGCCCGCGTCTGCGTCGCAGCGGCCAATCGAGCGCGAGCGCAGCCCCGAGCAGCTCGCTCGCGCGCGCGACGCGATGGACCGCACTGCGCAGAGCGATTCAAGACAGCGCATCACGACCGAAGCTCTCAAGCAGGAGCGGATCGGAAAACTGCGGAAGCAGGATCCGGCCCTCGGGGCTGCGATCGACGCTCTCGATCTCGAGCTACTCGACTAGCTTCCCTCAACACCGGACTCCCGACGACAATGCCCGATTTTTCCAAGATGCTCGAGCAGGCGCAGGCGATGCAGTCGAAGCTGCAGCAGATGCAGGATGACCTCCAGCATCAGAGAGTCACCGGGACCGCCGGCGCGGGCGCAGTCTCAATCGAAGTGGACGGGAAGGGAAACGTGGTCAAGGTCGCCATCGACCGCGCCGTCGTGAATCCCGATGACGTGGCGATGTTGGAGGATCTCATTCTCGTAGCCGTGAATCAGGCGCAGCAAAAGGCCGCCGACCTCGCCAAGATCGAGATGGGAAAGATGACCGGCGGTCTGAACCTACCCTTCAAGCTTCCGTTTTAGTTGAGCGCGATCGACGACCTCGCCGGCGAGCTCGCGCGTCTCCCGGGTATCGGCAGAAAGACGGCACTCCGTCTCACCTATCATCTGCTCCGCCAGCCGGCCGATCAGAGCAAAAAGCTCGCGAACGCTCTCGCCACTCTCGCCGAAAAGGTCAAGCCGTGCGCGAGGTGCTTCAACCTCACAGAGGATGAAGTCTGCGCCATTTGCCGCGACGTGCGCCGGGATCCCGGCATCATCTGCGTTGTCGAGGAGGCTTCGGACATCGGCGCCATCGAGAGAGCCGGTGAGTTCCGTGGCGTGTACCACGTGCTTGGCGGACGCCTGTCGCCCCTCGACGGAGTCGGCCCGGAAGACCTGACCATCCCCGCGCTCGAGAACAGAGCCGCCGATGCAGCCGTTCGGGAGGTGATCATCGCCACCAATCCGAGTATTGAGGGAGAAGCCACCGCGCTGTACGTTCAGCGAAAGATTTCCAGAGATCCGCTGACTGTTTCGCGCATCGCGCGCGGACTGCCGGTCGGCGGCGACCTTGAATACGCTGACGGAGTGACGATCGCACAGGCATTGACCGCGCGGAGGGCGATGTAGATGAGAACCGCCCGCACCAGGCTTGTCGCCGTCGGGTTCGTCGGAGGCGTCGCCGCCGGGACGCTGCTCTGGTCACGCCTCCAGCGCACGCACCGTCACGACCTCTTCAGCCCGCGCCGATTCCGACGTGTTGCCGCGCTGAGTTTTCTTCGCGGTCGCCCGACGGTATCAACCGCCCAGCTCCTGCGCGAGTACATCGCGTGGGAGGCGAGTCCGATCCTCAGGCAGCGCGGCGTGAAGCTGCTCAATCGGGTAGAGGAAGCCCTCCGCTAGATGACAGCCGGCGCCGCCAGCTGGACGTTCACCGAAGACGACTTCGGTGCGATCACCGGATCTCTCCGCCGCTTTCTCGATGAGACGCGCTCGATGTGCGCGATGCTGGTGGACAAATCCGGACAGCTGGTGACGACGGTCGGAAACGCCCCCGGGCTCGACACAACTACTTTCGCAACTCTTACCGCCGCCGACTTCGGCGCCAACGACCAGCTGGCCCGGATACTCGGCGAGACGGAATTTTCCAGTTTATTTCACCAGGGTGAACGCGAATCGGTTTTCGTTGCCGACGTCGCCCGCAGGCTCATTCTCGTAGTGATATTCGACTCCCGCACCAGCGTCGGTCTCGTCAAGCTGAAGCTAAAGCCGGAAGTGGAAGAGCTGACCTTGCTTCTCGACGCGGCGATGTCGCGCTCGAGATTGGGAACGCCGCCCGAGGAGAACCTCCTCCACGGGGCCGAACAAGAGATCGACGATCTCTTCCAATGGTGAGGAAGAATCAATGTCGATGATCAACTATGCGTCCCGCGAGATCAACTGCAAGATCGTTTACTACGGCCCCGGGCTCGGCGGTAAGACGACCAATCTCGAGCACATCTACGGGAAGGTGAAGCCGGAGACGCGCGGCAAGCTCATCTCGCTCGCCACCGAAACTGAGCGCACGCTCTTCTTTGATTTTCTCCCCGTGGACCTCGGCACCATTCGAGGATTCAAGACGCGATTCCATCTTTACACCGTGCCCGGCCAGGTTTATTACAACGCCAGCCGCAAGCTCATACTGAAGAACGTTGACGGAATCGTTTTCGTCGGCGATTCGCAGACGGAGCGGATGGAAGCGAATCTGGAGTCGATGCAGAACTTGTACGACAATATGGCCGAGTACGGATACGACCTGACGAAAATGCCATTCGTGATCCAGTACAATAAGCGCGATCTGCCAAATGCCGCCCCGTTGGCCGATCTGCAGGGCGCTCTCAATCCGGGCTGGGAAGTGGACGACAACGCGAAGCACCGGGTGACTCCTGATCCATATCACGCCGGCGAGAATCTTGTCGACCAGATCGAGACGGGCGAATGGGTCGAGCGCGCGCCATACTTCGAGGCCATCGCCGTCAACGGAGACGGCGTGTTCGACACCCTCAAGGCAGTAAGCAAGCTAGTGCTCAAAGCGCTCGCATAGGCCGCGTAATGATGAACCTTCCCAATTCGATGACTGTCGGGCGCATCCTCACCGCGCCGTTCATCGCCGTGCTGCCGTTCATCGCGTCGCCGGGAGCGCGGCTGCTCGCGTTCGTTCTCTACATCGCCGCCGCCGTCACTGACTACTACGACGGAAAGCTCGCGCGCACGCGCGGACTTGTCACGGATATGGGGCGGATGCTCGATCCGCTCGCCGACAAGCTGCTGCTCTTTGCCACGCTCATTCCGATGTTCGTGCTGATGTCTCCAGTGGGAGACCGCTTCGCTCCGGCAATCGAGACGACTTCCGAAGCATCCAGTCTTCCATTCGTTACACCGTTCGGTAACGTCGGTCTCGCCTGGTGGATCGTGGCCATCGTCATCGGGCGCGAAGTATTTATGACTCTCTTCCGACAGTTCGCCGCCTGGCGCGGTGTTGTCATCGGCGCGATCGGTCCCGCGAAGTGGAAGACGGGATTTCAGAGCACCTGGGTCGGCTCGGCCTACTTCTGGTTCTTCGCGTCCACTCTCGCGGCGCGGCGCGGATGGACGGGCAGCGCGTGGATGGGATTCGCGTATTTCAACGGAATCGTCGGAACCGTGACGATGGTTGGGGCCGTGTTCCTCACTGTCTATTCGCTGCTGCTTTATATGCGGCGATACGGAAGCCTGCTCGTCCGTTGAGCGGGCGCCGGATTGAGATCGTCACCATCGGCGACGAGTTGCTGCTCGGCTTCACCATCGACACAAATGCCGCACACCTCTCGAGAGCGCTCGGAGAGATCGGATACGAGGTAGTCCGCCGAACAACTGTCGGTGACCGCGCAGACGAAATCGGCAGCGCAGTCGCTGACGCGCTCTCGCGAACCGGCGCCGTAATCACGACCGGCGGTCTCGGCCCTACGAGCGACGATCTGAGCAAGGCATCCATCGCGGCCTTGTTCGGACGCGAGATGGTTCTCGACGAAAGTGTTCTGCGCCAGATCGAGGAGCGGTTCAAGAGGCTCTGGCCGGATCGGCACTTTCCTCCTCCCAATCGGCAGCAGGCGGAGATACCGGAAGGCGCGACCGTTCTCGCCAACCGCCACGGGAGCGCGCCCGGAATCTGGCTCGATGACGAATCGGGGCGCTGGGTCGCGATGCTCCCCGGAGTACCGCGCGAGATGCGCGGAATGTTCGCCGATGAAATCCTCCCGCGCCTCGTGAAAGCTGCGGACGACAGCGTCGTTCTTTCGAAGACGCTTCGCACGGCCGGCATCGGTGAATCCGCGATCGCCGAAATCCTCGGCCCTGCGCCGCTCGGCACCGCCGCGACGGAAATCTCGCTCGCGCTCGCCTTCCTCCCCTCGGCAAACGGAGTCGATCTTCGCCTGACAGTTAGGGGAGTGAGCCGCTCAGAAGCGGAATCGCTGCTGGAGGTAGCGGCACTGAAACTGAGGAAGCCTATCGCGCCGTACGTATACGGAGACGACGACGCGGACCTCGCATCGGTCGTGCTGGAGATCTGCAGAGCGAAGCGCGTCACCGTCGCCGTTGCAGAAAGCTGCACCGGTGGAATGCTCGGCCAGCGCTTGACCGCGATCGCGGGGTCGAGCGACGTCTTTCACGGCGGCATCATCGCCTACGACAACGATGTCAAGCTGAAGCTCCTCGGGGTGAGCGATGCGATTCTTACCTCTCACGGCGCTGTCAGCGTCGAATGCGCTTCAGCGATGGCGGCTGGTGCTCGCGCTCGGTTGGGCACGAAGATTGGAGTGAGCATCACCGGTATCGCCGGCCCCGGCGGCGGCACTTCGGAGAAACCTGTCGGGACGGTTTGCATTGCGATCGACGGAGAAGGTGTCAGCGGGGCGAAGTTGCTCCGTTTGATAGGTGACCGGGAAGAGATTCGTCAGCGTTCCGCCCAGTCGGCGCTCGATATGGTTCGCCGGGCTTTGCAACCTGTATAACTTCAATACATGAAGAACTCGAAGAAGAAGGAACTACACCACGATTCTGAAGACTTCCTCGAAGAGCACGGAACAGCAGAGCCTGCCGCCGATGGAGATCCGACAGCTGCATCCGACACCGACACCGCGCCTCCCCCGGGCGATGACGGTACCAACCCTGTGCAGGCCGAGCGCGAGAAGTATCTGCGGCTCGCCGCCGAGTACGACAATTTCCGCAAGCGTTCCGCGAAGGAGCGGCTCGAGTCGGGCGGACGCGCGCAGGCCGAGCTCGTGAGACGGTTGGTCGAGGGTCTCGATGATCTCGCCCGCTTCGCGCACATTGACCCGGCCACGACGGATGCCGTGACTATCGCGCAGGGCGTGGAGATGGTCGAGAAGAAAATGCTGCGCGAACTCGGCGCTCTCGGCCTCGAAGTCGTGAATCCCGTCGACCAGCCATTCGATCCCGCACTTCACGAAGCGGTCGCCACCGAGCCAACGTCGGCAAAGGAAGACGACCATATGGTCGCGCGCGTGTATCAGCCCGGTTACGTGTTTCAGAGCCAGCTCATCCGGCCCGCGCGCGTAGTCGTGAAGCAGTGGAACGGCTGACCGCTCCGCGATAATGGCGCAGACGAAGGACTTTTATGCCGTGCTGGGCGTGAGCTCGAGCGCGACCCAGGATGAAATCAAAAAGGCCTATCGCAAGCTCGCGAAGAAGTACCATCCCGACGCCAACGCGAACGACCCGAAGGCGGCCGACAAGTTCAAGGAGATTTCCGAGGCTAACAACGTCCTCGGCGACGCCGACAAGCGGAAGCAGTACGACGACATGCGTCGGCTCGGCGCGTTCGGCGGAGGAATGGGAGGCTTCGGCGCCCGGGGTGGCGCGCGCCCAGGTGGGTTCGGCGGCGGCGGCGCGCAGAACGTAAACTTCCAGGACTTCGACATCGGCGGCCTCGGCGGACTCGGCGATCTCTTCAGCTCGATGTTCGGTGGCGGAGCGAAGCAACCGGGACGCAGCCGCGGTCCGGAAAAGGGTCAGAGCATCGAGACGACGCTCAACATCCCGTTCCGCACTGCAGCGCGCGGTGGAAAAGTACCCGTCGAGCTCGAAGTTACCGAGGAGTGCAGTACCTGCCACGGCAATGGCGCGAAGCCCGGAACGCAGCTCAAGATCTGCCCCGAGTGCGACGGCCGTGGTGTTGTCTCGTTCGGCCAGGGCGGGTTCGCGGTGAATCGTCCCTGTCCTGTCTGTCTGGGGCGGGGACAAGTCCCGGTCGAACCGTGTCCAACCTGCAAGGGCAGCGGCGAGATTCGCGCGCGTAAGAAGATTCTCATCACTGTTCCAGCCGGCGTTGATACCGGCTCGCGCATCCGTCTCAAGGGACAGGGAGGGAAGGGCGCTGCCAACGGACCGCCCGGCGATCTCGTCATCACCTTCAACGTTATGGACGACCGTTTTTACAAGCGGGAGGGCCTCGACGTCATCGCTCCGGTCGCGATCAACATCGCCCAGGCAACGCTTGGCACCAAGATCAACGTCTCGCTTCTCGATGGGAAAAAGGTCGCGCTCAAGATCCCCGCCGGAACGCCGTCCGGGAAACGATTCCGCGTCAAAGGCCAGGGGATCGAAAAGGGCGGCAAGACGGGAGATATGATCGTCGAGTTGTCCATCGATGTGCCTGAAACACTTTCCGAAGAACAGCAGCGAATGATGAAGGAGTTCGCCGAGGCGGGTGGGCTTAAATACTAATGTCGATATTCGGGCCCTGCACTCCCTAGCTCAAGCGGCGAACAGCGGGAGCTGACGGCGCGCTGGGACTTCGATCAGGCCGCCGCCAAGCATCTTCTCGCCGTCATAGATCGCGAGCGACTGCCCCGGGGCGATCGAGAACACCGGCTCGTCGAGCGATATCTCCACACTGTCCTCGCTGATGCTGGAGACCGATCCCGGCGCCAGTGGCGCGCGATGCCTGATGCGAACCGCCACGCGTGATCCCACCGTTGGCGCGTCGGCAAGCCAGTTCAATTCGCGCGCGCTGACTGTGGCGCCGAGCAGTTCTTCCTTCGGCCCGATGACGACGGCCCGGTCTTCAGCGCGGATCGCGATCACATAAAGCGGAACGCCCGAGCCTCCCGGAAGCCCGCGCCGCTGGCCGACGGTGTATCGCGCGAAACCGTCGTGCTCTCCGACGACTGTGCCACTCGTAGTAACAAACGAACCCTTCGAGAGCGCCGGCGCGTCCGCGCCGAGATGGTGCTCGAGGACCGCCACGTAATCCCCGTCGGGCACGAAGCAGATCTCCTGGCTCTCCGGCTTCTCCGCGACGAGCGAAAGCCCCAGCTCGTGTGCACGGCGGCGCGTCTCCGCTTTGTCGAGATCTCCGATGGGGAGCATCAGCCGCGAAAGCACGCTGCGGTCGATCCCCCAGAGGAAGTATGTCTGGTCCTTATTCGCGTCGCGGCCGCGGTGCAGCTCACCGTCAACGATCCGCGCATAGTGCCCCGTTGCGATCCACTTCGCCTCCGCCGCCTCGGCGGTGCGGAGGAAATCGTGGAACTTGGTGAACGAGTTGCACCGCACGCACGGAATCGGAGTGCGCCCGCCCGCGTACTCGCTCACGAAATCGCTGATGACGTCGCTGCCGAACTTGGATTCCAGATCCACGACGTAGTGCGGAATGCCGAGTTTTTCGCAGACACGGCGCGCGTCGTTCGCCGAATCCAGAGAGCAACAGGGGCGGTCGGGAACCGCATCGCCGTGCGAGAAAAGCTTCATCGTCGCGCCGACTACGTCGTATCCCTGCTCGACGAGAATCGCCGCTGCTACGGATGAATCAACGCCGCCCGACATCGCGACAAGCACACGCTCGCCCTTCATCGCTACTCCGCTGCGGCGAGCTGACGCGACTTCGCCACAAGTGCAGGAAAGACTTCGATCACGCGATCGATGCACTCCGGCGTTGTCAGCGCGCCAAGACTCATTCGCACCGCTGCGTTTACGAGATCGGGAGGGACTCCGATCGCAGATAGCACGTGCGACGCCCCGACAGCCCCGCTCTGACAGGCCGACCCGCCCGATGCCGCGATTCCGCGGAGATCGAGCGCCATCAGCAGCGACTCGCTGTCCGTTCCTGGAACAGAGATGTTGAGAATGTGCGGAGCGCGCGTGGCGCCGCGGCCGTGCACGACCGCATCCGGAACGTGGGCGAGAATTCCCGCCTCCAGCCGGTCGCGCAGCGTGCGGAGGCGTTTGCACTCGGCGTCCATTTCTTCGAGTGCCAGCTCTGTAGCGCGCGCGAGCCCGACCGCCGCAGCGACGTTTTCCGTGCCCGGACGGCGGCCGCGATCCTGAGTTCCCCCGTGCATCAGCGGCTCGATCTGCGTTCCGCGCCGGATGAACAGCGCGCCAACTCCCTTCGGCGCCCCGATCTTGTGCCCGGAAATCACCAGGAGATCGAACGGCTGGCTCGCCGCGTCTATGCGAACCTTTCCGAATGCCTGCACCGCATCGGTGTGCATCACCGCGCCACGCTCCTTGGCGCGGACGGCGAGCTCTGGCACGTTCTGAATGACACCGATCTCGTTGTTCACCCAGACGATTGACACGACCGCCGTATCAGCGCCGACGAGCGCATCGAACGACGCATCAACCACCACGCCATCGCGGCTTACTTCGAGAAAACTTTCGTTCGCACCCTCGCGCGCCGCCTGATGCACCGCGCCGAGTATTGCCTTGTGCTCGATCGGAGTCGTCACGATGGAGGTGCGGCCATTGTCCTTCATCGCCCGCCAGGCGCCGAGTAGGGCAAAGTTGTCGCCCTCCGTTCCGCCGGAAGTGAAGCAGACTTCGTCCACCCGGGCGCAAAGACATTTCGCCACGCGCTCGCGAGCTTCGTCGAGCGCGGCGCGTGCTTCGCGGCCCCATCGGTGCGTGCTTGACGGATTCCCGAACCGTGCGCCGAAGAACGGCTGCATCGCTTCGAAGACTTCGTCGCGAACAGGGGTCGCCGCTGCGTGGTCGAGGTAGATGGGAGCGGTTGCCATTGATCTCAATTTATAAGGGCGGCTCGCTGCGTGAAAACCGAATTATGCGTCAGGCGCCGAAGAACTTGCTCCGAACCGCCCAGAGATCGGGGAAAAACCGCTGCGAGATGGTCTTCTGGAGGTACTTGGCCCCGAGTGTCCCGCCCGTCCCGCCGGTTCCGGGGCCGATGATGCGCTCCACCAGCTGCACGTGCAGGAATCGCCACATTCCGAAGCCCTGCTCGTACTCAAGCAGCCCCTCGGCCAACATTTGCAGCGGCCGCTGATTGTTCGAGGAATAAATTTCCTCGACCGTCACCTTGTGTGCGGTGAGCAGCTCGTTGAACAGAGTTTGAAGCGGCGGAGTGTCGAGCGCTTCCTGCACCAACTGCGGAATCTCTCCGTGCTCGGTGAGCGCCTGCAGGAAATGCGAGTCGCGTAGTCCCGACCTCGCCTCGATGGCGCGGAATTGGTTGCTCTGCGACCCGCTCGACGTGCCGAGGTATCCGCGAAATTGCGCGAATCTCTGGGGCGGCAGCGTCTCCAGCGCCGTCAGCTGCGCCGTAACGATCGTAACGAGTGCGTTGAGGCGGCGCACCGCGCCTACAGCGCCGAGTGTGTCGTGCTCCTGCAGCAGCGCGCGGAGGGCGTCCAGCTCGTGGAGGATGAGCTTGAACCAGAGTTCGCTCGCCTGATGAACGACGATGAACAGCAGCTCGTCCGGATGCTCCGGTGACGAGCGCGGCGTCTGGAGCGCGAGAAGTTCGTCCAGTCGCAGATACGACGGATAGGTGACTTCCTCGCCGGCGTTCTTCCTGGCGTCGGTCACAGCGAAGACACCTCGAGAGCGGTCACGTCATCAACTCGCATCGTTTCGTTAGTGTGAAATGGCTCGCCGTACTGCGTGCGGATCAGCGAGCCGTAGTGCGCGGCGTGGTGGCGGATGAGATCGAACAGCGACTCGCCATTCGGGAAAATCTCACCGGCCTGCTTTACGTCGGAGAATTGCGACGCGTAACAGCGCACCGCCTCCAGCTTCTTCTCGAATGAATCGGAGACGTCAACCACGAAAGTCGGTTTCTCATTGTCCTCGCGGAATGAGAGTGCGTGCAGAATCTTCCGCGGCCGGTGCGGCGGAACGGCCGACTCGATGTTCTTGAGTCCGGCGACGAAGCAGGCGTCGCGGACGAGCTGCGCCGTAACTGCGTGGTCGGGATGGCGCCCCTTGAGCCAGTGCGTGATCACGACCGAGGGCTTCGCTTGACGGATCAGCACCGCCAGCTGCGCCCGCGTTTCCGGCGTGTTGAGCACGGCGCCGTCCGGCAATCCCAGCGTTTCGTGGAATGAGAGCCCGAGCACTTTCGCCGCCGCAGCCGATTCTTGCGCGCGAAGGTCAACCGACCCGCGGCTCCCCAGCTCGCCCCCGGTGACGGCGATGATTCCGGCGCTCCGCCCGAGAGCGACGCTGCGCGCGAGCGTTCCGCCGCAGATCAGCTCGCTGTCGTCGGGGTGCGCGCAGATTGCCAGCACGTCAACGTGTTTCATCGCCTGGTTTTCAAGTAATGGATTTGATTTCGCTCATTCATACCGCAGCGCGACGATCGGATCCATCCGCGCCGCGCGCCGGGCCGGCAGCATTCCGAAGATGATTCCGATCGCCACCGATACAGTGACGGCCACCGCCGTCAGCACGAGCGGGAACCCGGCTTCGATGCTCATCAGCATCGTCGCCAGTCTTCCAATCGTGAGGCCGATAAGAATTCCCATCACGCCGCCGATTCCGGTCAGCGTCGCCGCCTCGACGAGGAATTGCGTCAGTATCTGCTTTTGCGTTGCGCCCATCGCTTTCCTGATCCCGATCTCACGTGTGCGACTCGTCACCGACACCATCATTATCGCCATCACTCCGATTCCGCCGACCATAAGTCCGACGCTCGAAAGTACGATCATCACCAGAAAGAACACGCCTGTGATCTTATTGAAGCTGTCGAGAATCTGGTCGTTCGTGATAAGGTCGAAGGTATTCTTGTCCGCCGGACGCAGCCTCCGCATCTCGCGAACCGCGATCGTTACGGCGTCCTTCGCATCCTGAATGGGGACGTTCGCCTTGGGTTTGACGGGGATGTAGAGCGCATTGATCGGATCGACGTAAAAGGCGTGATCGAGAAACTTGTACGCCACTATCGCGCCGATGTCCTGACCTGGTGGGCTGAAGATGTTCCCCGGCGGCGAATACAATCCGATCACGCGCATCGGTCTGCCGCCGAAGCGAACTGTCTTGTCGAGCGGGCTCTCTGCACCGAACACGCGCTTCGCCGCGTCTTCCTGAAGCACCACGACGTCGGAGCCGGACGAGAGCTCCGATTGAGTGAACCAGCGCCCCTGTTCGAGTTCGCCCCCCTGAATTTCCATATACCGATCGTCCGCGCCGACGATTGCGAGATTGCCGGTGCGGATGCCATTGTACTCGAGACGGCCCACCGCCTGACCCCAAATCGCGGCGTAAGAGATTTCCGGCAGCTGCGCAATTCGCTGCGCTTCCTCTTCCTTGAGATTCGGACGTACGCGAATCCACTTCGGCGGCCGGTCGGGATTTACCGGCGTGTTCGAGAAAACCTTCACCACGTAAAACGTTGTCGGGCCCGCAATTTCGATCGTGCGCACGATTTGGCCCTGAATCCCCTGGACGATGGAGGCCATCGTCATCACCGTAGAAACTCCGATCACGACTCCGAGAATCGTGAGCGCCGATCTCAGCTTGTTGCCGCGAAGATTGTCGATCGCAAGCTTCACGTTCGAGCCGAGGGTTTCGATGATCATTCCTGCCTCAACGCCGCGATCGGATCGAGGCGCGCCGCGCGCGCTGCGGGATAAACCCCGAACAGCACGCCGACTCCGGCGCCGAGTGTCAGCGCCAATCCGACGGACCACAGCGTCACGCGCGCCGGCAGCGGAGAAACCGTGCTGATGAGAAGCGCCAATCCCCAGCCGGCCATTACACCGGCGATTCCACCCATCGTCGCCAGCGCGATAGCCTCGGCGAGAAACTGGCGGCGGATGTCGCGCGCGTTGGCGCCGAGCGCCTTTCGCACTCCTATCTCAACCGTGCGCTCGGTTACCGACATCAGCATGATGTTCATTATGACGATTCCGCCGACGACGATTCCGATCGCGACCATCGCCGGTATGACGGAGAAAAGAAGGCGCGTGAGATTTTTCCAGAACTCCACCAGCGCGTCGGCCGTGTCGATCGAGAAATCGCTCTCCTCTCCCGGACGCAGGTGCCGCTGCGCGCGCATCGCTCCTTCGGCGCGCGCCATCCCGCCGGCGACCTCGTCGGCCGTCCCCATCTTCACCGAGATTGTGTTGTTTTTCCGGCGTCCGTAGAGCGTCTCGAATGTCGTGAGCGGAAGCATCACGAATCCGTCGAATGACTGTCCGAGCACGCGTCCCTTCTTTGCCACCACGCCGACGACGGTGAAGCGCGAGCCGAGAACTTTCAGCTCCTGGCCCAGCGGATCCACGTTCTGGAAGAGCTTCTCGGCGACGTCGTGCCCAATGATCGCGACCGGCATTTTTCGGTCGAGATCGAGATCGTTGAGTCCACGGCCGGCGTCGAAGCGATAGTCCTGTATGATCTGATACGCCGGCGTCACGCCAAAGATTGCGACTTCGCCGAGCGTGCGGTCTTTCCAGGACAAATCGGTCATGGGCGTCGGCCAACCCGACTGAAGGCTGATCGCCACCGCGTCGGGAATGGCACCCTGCACCGCCGCCTTGTCCGCTTCCGTAACGCGCGGCCGCTTGCGAATGCGCCGCATTTCTTCGTCGTCGAAGAAGCCGATTCGGATCGGCATCCGGCGAACCTGGAAAGAGTTCGAGCCGACGATCGCGCCGGCGAGATTCTCCTTCACGTACGCGTTCATCCCCTGAATGATGGCGACGACGGCGACGAGAAATCCGACCGAGACGATGATCCCGAGCAAAGTGAAGAACGACCGGAGTTTATTGACCCGGATCTGCTCTAACGCGGTGCGAATTACATCGCCGAATCTCATTCTGGTAAAGTTAGCCGTTGGCTGGAGCGTCGAACAGAGAACTACATACCAATCACTCGTACCGAAGCGCTTCTACTGGATCCAGCCTCGCCGCCCGCGCCGCCGGTAGAAGTCCGAACAGAACTCCCGTGATTGCGCTTGCGATTAGCGCCATCGCCACTGCCGAGACCGGCGTCGAAGCCGGAATGGCGGGGAAAGCGGTTCGCACTCCCACCGATACGCCGATGCCGAGCGCCAAGCCGATGGCCGCGCCGATGCTCGTCAGTGTCGCTGCCTCGACCAGGAACTGCCAAAGTATTGCGCTCTTCGTCGCGCCGAGCGCCTTCCGCACGCCGATCTCCCTGGTCCGCTCGGTGACGCTGATCATCATGATCGCGACGACGCCGACCCCGCCCACCATCAAGCCGATCGACGACAGCGCCATTCCCACGATGAAAAATGTTCCGAACAGCTTGTCGTAGATCCCCATCAGGCGATCCTGCGTCACGATTTCGAAGTTGTTCTTCGCCGAGCCCTTGAGTCCGCGCATCCCCCTCATCAGCGCCGTCACGTCATCGGTCGCCTCGAGCGCGGTGACTCCCGGCTGCGGCTTGACGATGAAATCCACGCCGCGGAGGTAGAGCGCGAGGCTTCTCCGCGCAGTCTCGATCGGCAGAATCGCTTTCGCTTCGTCGCCGCCGCCGGCGGAGCTCGGAGTGCCCATCGGACTGGCTGTGTAGTGGTACACGCCGATCACCTTGAACTGGACCCCGTCGACCTTGATCTCCTTGTCGATGGGATCCGACGTTCCGAACAGACGCGTCGCAAGCTTTTCGTTTACGATGATGACGTGGGCCGCGGTCGTGTTCTCCGCGTAGGTGAAGCTGCGGCCCGGATAAATGTCACCGCCGTCCACGTCCACCCAGTTCGGCGTGTACGTCTCGGCGCCGGCGTTGGTGGACTTGTCCTTGTACTCGAACTTGTAGTTCATCGCGCGGTGAGCGGTGACCGCCTTGATCGTCGGCAGCCGCTCAATCGCGCGCGCTTCGTCGAGGGTGAGCGCAGGATTGCGACGCTCCGGACAGGTCGCGTCGGACCCGTCGCAAGTTTGAAATCCGCCGATTGGCCGCCGGTACATGTAGAACGAAGTCGGCCCCGCCGCTTCGAGATCCTTGGCGAAGCTCTCGTTGATTCCGCGCACGACCGACGACATCGCGACGACGACGAAGACGCCGATCGCCACGCCCATTATCGTTAGCGCCGCGCGAACACGGTTCGCCTTGATGGAATCGAGCGCCATCGCGACGCCCTCCATCGCGTTTACGATTCTCTGCACGACGCGCATCGCTATTCCTTGCGCAGAGCTGTAATCGGATCGAGTCCGGCGGCGCGCCGCGCCGGATATACCCCGGAAACGATTCCGACCACGGTGCCGAGCAGCGTCGCGACGACGATGGACCACGGTGCCACCTTGGCGGGCAGCGGCGTCGTCATCGAAATGCCCTTCGCGAGCACGATGCCGAGAATGATTCCGACGATCGCACCCATCGTGCTCAGCGTCGCCGCTTCGACGAGGAACTGGCGCAGGATATCACGCCGTCTCGCTCCGAGCGATTTCCGGATTCCGATCTCGTGCGTTCTCTCCGCAACGGCAACGAGCATGATGTTCATGATCACGAGCCCGCCGACGATGAGCCCGATAGCAGGGAACGCGGTTCCCGCAGTCGTCATTATCGTCTTCAGCTTGTCCATAAACGCAAGCGCGGACGCTGACGTCTCCATGAAGAAGTTATCCGGCGTGCCGGGACGCAGATTGCGGCGGCCGCGCATCACTTCGCGCACCGATTCCATCGCCTCGTCCATCTCGTTCGGCGTTGGCGCCTGGACCATTATCCCGTCCACGTCGCCGCGCGGATTGGTGAACCGGTGCATCGGCGAGTTGTAGGGAGCTATCGCTACGCGGTCGAGCGATAGCCCAAACACGCTGCCCTGCTTCTCCAGAACGCCGATGACCTGATATGGGATTCCCTTGATGCGGAGCTCCCGCCCGACCGGATTGAGGTTCGGAAAGAAGTAACCCGCGACCTCGTCGCCGATGACGACTACCGGGGTTCCGAGATCCGCTTCCTGTGTGGTGAACAGCCGGCCCGATGCGACGTCGTACTTCTTGATCGTGAAGTAGTCGCCGTCAACGGCGTGCGCCTCGACTTGCTTCGTGCGCGCCCACGGCGTGGACGCCATCAGGAATTCCTGGCTCTCCACGGCGATCCTGCTGCCCGCCGGCAGAACGCCCGCGACCAGTGGAAGGTCGGTGTGGTAGATCCGTGGGCGGCGCAGCCACGTGCGCCACTCCGCCTCGGAGGACGCGCCGTCGCCGAACCACGGGAAGCGGCGCAGCGTGAACGTGTTCACGCCGAGCATCTTCGCAGCGAAGTCGTTCTCCATATAGCTGCTCATACCCTGCACGATGGAGATGACAGCGATGAGGAACATCACGCCGATCGTCACTCCGAGCAGCGTGAAGAAGCTCTTCAGCTTTTGAACGCGGATTTGCGCGAGGGCGAGTCTTATCGCCTCGATGAACGGCATCCCTAGATGCCTGGCTTCGCGGCGTTGCCGGCAGACTGGCTCTTGGCTCTGAAATTTTCGCGACGGTCGTCGCTCTCGATCATTCCATCCTTGAGGACGATGACGCGGCGCGCGTGCGCGGCGATGTCGGGCTCGTGGGTGACCATAATCACCGTCTGTCCCTCCGACGCGAGACCTTCGAAGACGCGCATGATCTCTTCCGAGGTCGAGGAGTCGAGGTTACCCGTCGGCTCGTCGGCGAGAAGGATGGACGGCTTGTTGACCAGCGCGCGAGCGATGGCGACTCGCTGCCGCTGGCCGCCGGAAAGCTCATTCGGGCGATGATGAATGCGGTCGCCGAGCTGCACGCGCGTGAGCGCCTCGGTAGCGCGCTTGCGCCGCTCGTCGCTGGCGACGCCGGCGTACACCAGCGGCAGCTCGACATTGTGGAGCGCCGACGCGCGGGGAAGGAGATTGAACGTCTGGAAGACGAAGCCGATCTCCTTGTTGCGCACACGGGCCAGCTCGTCCTCGTGCATTTCGGAAACGAGCATCCCGTTCAGCCAATACTCGCCTTCGTTCGGCGTATCGAGACAGCCGATGAGATTCATCAGTGTCGATTTTCCCGACCCGGAAGGACCCATAATCGCGACGTACTCGTTGCGGCGGATTGCGACGTCCACGCCGCGCAGCGCGCGCACGATCTCACCGCCCATGTCGTACTCGCGCTTCAGTCCGCGCGTTACGATCACCCAATCCTTCTCCGGCGCCTTGCCCGGCGCGCCGGTGATGATCTGCCGCTCGGCGGTCGTGCTGAGCGGGATTTCGTCCGTTATCGGTGTCACGATTTAACCGCCTTTGACTTGTCCGTCGTCGGTTTGGTGTCTTTCACCACCGCGCCGTCCTTGAGCTCGCGAATCGCCTGGTACGTGCCACCGACGATCTGTTCGCCCTCGTTGAGGCCGGTGAGCACTTCGAAGTATTTCTCACCCGCGATACCAACGTGTACGGGGCGGAAGGTGACTTTGTTGTTCTTCCCGACGACAAACACTCCCTCTACGTCGCGCTTGCCGACTTCCTTCGCCGGCCTTTTCCGGCCGAGGGTGGCGAGCGTGTCGGCCTTGTTCACCGTCGAATCCTCGCGCACCGTCAGAGCGATGATCGGGATGGACAGCGCGCGTTTGCGGGTGTCAGTGATGATCTTCGCCGTCGCCGAGAAGTCCGGGCGTGTCGTCGCCGGCGCGTTGACGAGAGTGATCGTCACCTCGTAGTCGATCGCCTGGTCGCTGGCGCTGCCCGTCCCGCCGGTGACGCCGGCTTTTACGGAGCTGTTGGAGATCTCCGAGACGCGACCGATGAACGTAGTGTCCGGAAACGCGTCGAGCTGAATCACGGTCGAGTCGCCAAGCTTGATGCGCGATACGTCGGTCTCGTCAACTTTGACCTTCGTCTCGAGCAGGCTCATATCGCTGATCGTGAGGAGCGTTGCCGCGTCCTTGTTCAGCGTGCCCATTATCGCCGTCTCGCCCTGCTCGACGTTGAGGCGGGTGATGCGGCCGCTCATCGGAGCGATGAGCGTCGTCTTGCTGAGGCTGCTGCGCGCGTCGCGGAGCGATGCCGATGCCTGATCCACGGCGTGGCCTGCCGCTTCCAGCTGCGCCTGCGACACCTCGGCAGTGGTGCGGAGCTGCTCGAGCTGTTCGTCGGATACGAGCGTCGGGTTTGCTTTCTTCAGCGCCGCGAGGCGGTCGTAGTTGCGCTGCGCCTGCGTAAGCGACGGCTTCGCCTGCGCCGCCTGCGATCTCGCGCTGGCGACAGCAGCGGTCGCACGCTCGACGTTCGCCTGATACTGAGTCGGATC
>JBKJHG010000095.1:0-21390 GCA_046599115.1 Gemmatimonadaceae bacterium | reverse complement strand
AAGCGCTGCGCGAAGCGGGAGTCGACATCCGGATCGAAGCGAAGATCTCTACCATCGACGGCTTGGTCGAGGCGATCGTAGATGGCGCCTAGGAAGGAGCGCAATCCGTCGGTGGTGCTCATCGCGACCCGCGCGTCCGATCTCGCGCTGCGCCAGGCTCGTCTCGTCTCTGATGCATTTCATTCACGCGGCGTTGCCGCAGAGCTCGTCACCTTCAAAACCGTCGGCGACACGAAGCTCGATCAGCCGTTAACCGAGATCGGCGCCAAGGGATTGTTCACCCGCGAGCTGGAGACGGCGCTGCAGAAGGGGAAGGTGGACTGCTGCGTGCACTCGCTGAAGGATCTTCCGACGGAAATGCCGGATGGGCTCGAGATCGCGGCTCAGCTCGAGCGCGAGGATCCTCGCGATGCCGTCGTCATCAACAAGGGGATTGAAGCCGAAGGGCTGGACGATCTTCCCGCTGGATCACGCGTCGGAACATCGTCGCTGAGAAGGCGCGCGCAGCTTCTTGCGCTGCGCTCCGATCTGGAAGTCGTCGAGCTCCGCGGAAACGTACCCACCCGTCTCAAGAAGCTGGACGAAGGACGCGTCCACGCCGCGATTCTCGCCGCCGCCGGTCTCATTCGTCTCGACGCGCGCAACCGGATCAAGAAATATCTCGATGCTCCGGATTGGCTTCCCGCCGCAGGGCAGGGAGCGATCGCGATTCAGATTCGGAGCGATGACGCAAGGATGCACCAGCTCGTTTCGTCGCTCGACCACGCGCCGACTACCATCGCCACCCGCGCCGAGCGCGCTTTTCTCGCCGCGCTCGAGGGCGGGTGCCAGGTCCCGATCGGCGCGCTGGCCATCGAGCGCGACGGAAAGCTAATACTATATGGAATGCTCGCCGACATTTCGGGGCGTCAGGTTCTTCGCGGAGAGGCGGAGATAGATCGCGCCAATCCCGAGGCGGCGGGCGAATCGCTCGCCGATGACATTCGTTCGCGCGGCGGCTCCACGCTCGTCGCCGCACTGCGCGAATCGCAGTCCACCATCGCACCGCAACCGGAATAAGACTTGTCCAGCTTTCCGCAGCATCGCCCGCGCCGCCTTCGCCGCACCGCCGCGCTCCGCAATCTAGTTCGCGAGACGATTCTCGCGCCGTCGCAGCTGGTGCTTCCCCTTTTCGTTCGCGATGGAAAGAACGTTCGCCGCCCCGTCGGCTCGATGCCCGGGGTCTCGCAGACTTCCGTAGATGAGATGTTGAAGGATGCGGAAGCGGCTGCGAAAGCCGGAGTCGGCGGAGTGATTCTTTTTGGAATCCCGGAGACGAAGGACGCGACGGGGTCGGAAGGATGGAACGACAAGGGCGCGGTGCAGGAGGGTGTGCGCGCTCTGAAGAAGAATCTGCCCGAGCTCGTCGTGATCACCGACGTATGTATGTGCGAGTACACCGATCACGGCCACTGCGGAATTCTCCGCGACGGCGAGGTGGACAACGACGCCACGCTCGGCCTGCTCGCGAAATCGGCGCTGTCGCACGCGCGCGCGGGCGTGGACATTGTCGCACCGAGCGATATGATGGACGGCAGGGTGCAGGCGATTCGCGCCGCGCTCGACGACGACGGTTTCTCTTCAACCGCTATTCTCAGTTACGCCGCGAAGTATGCGTCCGCCTTTTACGGTCCATTTCGCGAGGCGGCTGAATCAACTCCGAAGAGCGGCGACCGCCGCGGCTATCAGATGGATCCGGGCAACGCCGAAGAGGCGCTGCGCGAAGTGTTCGCCGACATCGAGGAGGGCGCCGACGCGATAATGGTGAAGCCGGCCGGCCCCTATCTGGACATCGTCTCCCGCGTGAAAGCGGAACCGGGCTATCCGCTCGCCGCCTACCAGGTGAGCGGCGAGTACGCGATGATTTGCGCCGCCGCCGAGCGCGGGTGGATCGACCGCGAGCGCGTGATGATGGAATCGCTGCTCGGCATTCGGCGCGCCGGGGCGGATTTCATTCTTACCTACTTCGCGACGGAAGCGGCAAAGGTGCTCAAGCAGTAGACGCGCGGCCGCTTACGCCGGCGGCTTTTTAACAACCGGGTGTGCGGACAAACCGCAAGGTTACGTCGTGACCCCTCACCAGGAGCGTCGGCACCCGCGGGATCTATCCGACGCCGATGTCGCGGCTTTCCTCACACATCTCGCCGTGGAACGTCACGTTAGCGCCGCGACTCAGAACCAAGCGCTGCAGACGCTTCTGTTCCTCTTTCAGCAGCGTTCTGCGCCGGCCACTGGGTTAGTCGGTGGTGTCGCGCGAAGCGCGGCCGGCGGCTCCCCGTTGTGTTGTCTCCTGCGGAAGTCAGAATCGTTCTCTCGCACATGGCGAGTGCCCCGCGCCCGGCGCATTCTTTGCACGTGCGATGGCCAACGACGGTAAACGGAATATGTGCGTAGGGAGCAAACAATGAGCACGAACAAAGCAAAGGTTGTCGGGCCACTCGATGGCAAAAGCGGGTTTCTGGGGAGCATCGGGGTACGGTTTATGATCGACGGCCCCGAAGCGGGCGAGCGATTTTCATTAGTTGAGCATCCTTTGGGGCCTCGGGCGCTAGCGGCTCCATTGCACCGGCACCACCGCGAGGATGAGTACAGCTTTGTCCTTGAGGGGCGTATGGGCGCACTACTTGGCGATGAGGTGTTGGAAGCTGCCCCTGGCGATCTGGTGTTCAAGCCACGTATGCAGTGGCACACCTTCTGGAACGCTGGCGATGAGCCCTGCCGCATCCTGGAGATTATCTCGCCCGCCGGCTTCGAGCACTTCTTCCGCGAATTGGTTGACCTCGGCGGTGTCACCTCTGCCGACCCGCAGGTTCTGACCGAGTTGTGCACCCGCTACGAACTGGAGATGCGCCCAGAGACTGTGCCCGAACTGATCGAGCGCTTCGATATCCGGTTCCCCGGCGAGCCGATCGCTGCCGGCTGGTCGCCCGTTCCACTCCAACGTATGAGCCCGCAGGGATAGCACCGACAGATTCCACGGAACCAACAGCTGTCGGGCCAGTTATTGCACCCGACCGCTAGAGCTTCGCTCGTTTCTCGCTACGCTTCCGACGGCGGGTGCGACTCTCGAAGAAACACGGTCGAATCGCGAAATCAATGAATTCCTCGCTCGGAAATCTGTAAAAGCCTCGAGATCGACGATCCTGATCTCTAACGAAGAGTCGCCGCTGTCGCAGTAATTGGCTCTTGAGGTTCTTCACACCGTCCCTTGACGCAAACCCTGACGGCTGTTAATTAGTTGCTTAGCTAAATGACTAATAACGTTTTCAAGGCCCTCGCCGATCCCACCCGCAGGGAGATTCTGGAGCTTCTCCGGAAGGGCCCGCGCACGTCCGGTGAGATCGCGGAGAAGTTTCCCACCAGCTGGGCGACCATCTCGCGCCATCTCTCCATCCTCAAGGACGCCGAGCTCATTCTCGCCGAGCGCGACGGACAGCACATCACGTACGAGCTGAACACGACCGTCTTTCAGGACGTGGTCGAGCACCTCATCAAATGGCTGAAGCCGAAGGGGGGAAGGTCCAATGCGTAAATGGATTCCATTTCTGATTGTCGCGATCGCCGTCGCGGCATCGCTCGCGGTTTTCTCCCGTCTGCCAGATACCATTGCGATTCATTGGGGGAGCGAGGGCGAGGTGAATGGGACGTCACCAAGACTCTTTGGTGCGTTCGTGGTGCCCCTTATCCTCGTGTTCGTCGCGGTGTTGATGCGCGTGCTGCCGCTGATTGACCCGCGCGGGGCCAGCTATCCAAAGTTCGCCGGCGGATTCGAAGCGATGTTCGTGAGCGTAATGCTCCTTCTCCTGATGATGCACCTCGCGCTGCTCGCTGCCGGGCTCGGATACCCCGTGGCTATGGACCGGCTCGCGCCGATCGGCATTGGCGGGCTGTTCATCGCGCTCGGCAACCTGATGCCCCGCGCGCGGCCCAATTGGTTCATCGGCGTCAGAACTCCCTGGACTCTCTCCAGCGACCGCGTTTGGGAGAAGACCAATAGACTCGCTGGCTACGTGATGGTGTCGACGGGTATTATCCTGCTGACGCTGGGGCTTGCGGGCGCTCCATTCTTGCCCGCGGTAATGGGCCCGGTGATCGGTGCCGCGGCGCTGTCATTGGTCGTCTATTCCTATGTCGAATGGAGGCGCGAGAGAAACGGCGCCGGTCATTCATCTTCTGTCTGAACTCTTCGCGGATCCCAACCCAATGATCTCCACTCGCCTCGCTCGCTCTTCCGCCATCGTTGCAATCGCCGCCGCTCTGGCATCGCCCGCGGCAGCATTCGCGCAGACACCAGCACAGGTTCTGGTCGACACGGTGGCGCCCTCAACGGTGCGCGAGTCGAGCTACTCGATCACGAGCGGGATGCTCTCCCTCCCCGGAACGCTGACGCTGCCGGCTGCCTCGTCGGGAAAGATTCCCGTCGTGCTCATCGTCGCCGGATCGGGGCCGACGGATAGAAACGGAAACTCGGTGGCCCCGGGATACAACGGTCCGCTCCCACACCCGAATATGTACGCGCAGCTAGCGTGGCGTCTCGCCGAGCAGGGTGTTGCTTCGGTGCGATACGACAAGCGAAGCCTCGGCGCGAATCAGCAGCGGATCGTCATTGCCAAGACTTCGTTCGATGATTTTGTCGGTGACGTCACCGCCGGCGCCAGGCAGCTCGCCGCCGACGCGAGATTCTCGCGCGTGATTCTCCTCGGCCACAGCGAGGGCGCCGGGCTCGTCCTCCTCGCGGCGAACCGTGGCGCGCCGGCTGCGGGAGTCGTGATGGCGTCGGGCGCGGGGAGGAGATTTCTCTCCATCCTCCACGAACAGCTTTCGCGTCAGCTCGATTCCGCAATGCTCGTCGCGTACGACTCGGCGATGGCCGCTTATATGAGAAACGGGACGCCCACGGCCACGTTGCCGCCGGCGCTGATGTCGCTCTTTCAGCCAGACAACAGGCTCTTCGTCCAGGGGATGCAGGGCTATGTACCGACTGATGAGATCGCAAAATCGAAGCTGCCGCTGCTCATCGTTCAGGGGGCGAACGACGGACAGGTGAGCCTCGAAGCAGACGCGCGTCCTCTGGCCGCGGCGCAACCGGCGGCGAAGTTCGTCATTCTCCCGACCGCCAACCACGTCCTCAAAGCGGCGGCGACTCCAATGCTCGCCACTCAACTGCCGTCGTATATGGATCCGCACACTCCGATCGTTCCGGAAGTAGCGTCCACCATCGCCGGCTGGATAAAAGGGTTGAAATAGGGCGGCAAGTCCCGCAAAACCTTTCATCGGATTAACTTCAATCCCTTGGAAGGAGAGTAAAGAATGCGGTACCGGAAATTCCCCGGGACGGACGTGTCGGTCAGCGAGGTCGGGTTCGGAACCTGGACGATCTCGACCGGCTGGTGGGGCGAAAAAACCGACGCTGAAGCGGTGGAGATGCTGCGTTCCGCGCACTCCCACTATGGAATCAATTTCTTCGACGCCGCCGACAGCTACGGCAACGGCCGCAGCGAGCGCCAGCTTGCCGAGGCCTTCCGCGGCAAGCGCAAAGACGTCGTGTACGGCACAAAGGTCGGCTACGACATCTACAACGAATCGGCGCAGACGGCGCGGCGCGGCCAGAGCGAGCTGCCGCAGAAGTTCGACCGCGACTATCTGCGCTTCGCCGTCGAGAAGTGTCTCGCGCGCCTCGAGACCGACTACATAGATGTCCTCCAGCTCCACAACGTCAAGATGGACCACGTGCGCGACGCCTCCATCTGGGCGGCGCTGCGCGAGATGAAGGACGAGGGAATCATCAAAGTCTGGGGCGCCGCGTTCGGCCCCGCGATCGGTTGGCTCTACGAGACAGTCGAGCTGTGCGAGCGGGAGCCCGATATCGGCACCGTCCAGATGATCTGGAATATTCTCGAGCAACATCCGGGAACTCCGATGATTGAGGCCGCACGCGAGCACGCGCCCGAGTGTTGCTTCAACGTTCGCGTGACGCACGCGTCGGGGATGCTCGAAGGCAAGTACACGGAGGACACCGTCTTCGCCGATAATGACCATCGCCGGCATCGCCCGCGGTCGTGGCTCATCAATGGCGTCAAGAAAGTGCGTACACTCGATTTTCTCACGACGAAGATGACGCTCGGGCAGGCGGCTCTGAAATGGATTCTCGCCGAGCCGGCGGTTGTGACGACTCTCCCCAACATTTATGACGATGGGCAGCTCGCCGAGTTTGCCGAAGCGTCCGACAAATCGGATTTAACGCCGGAACAAATGCAGAAAATTGAGTCGCTCGCCGCATCAAACTTCGGAGTCGAGGAAGGACCGATGTCCTACAAGGGCACGATGGAGAGGGCGACCGCGTGATCAATCCCTGGCACGATCTTCCCGCTGGCGCGCATCCCCCGGACACGGTAACCGCCGTCGTCGAGATTCCGCGCGGCAGCAAGAACAAGTACGAGCTCGATAAGGTGTCGGGGCTTTTCCGTCTCGACCGCGTACTCTACTCGGCCGTTCACTATCCCGGCGACTACGGCCTGATTCCGCGCACGCTTCACGAAGACAACGATCCGCTCGACATTCTCGTGCTCGTCAACGAGCCAACCTTTCCCGGATGCCAGATCGATTGCCGGCCGCTCGGCGTGCTCAAGATGCGCGACCGCGGCGAGCCTGATGACAAGATTCTCGCCGTGCCTTGCCACGATCCGCACTACGAGGAGTATTTCGACATCGCCGACATCCCGCAGCATTCGCTGAAGGAGATCGAGCATTTTTTTCATATCTACAAGGATCTCGAGGGGCGGCGCGTGGAGATGGTCGGTTGGGAGAAGAGCGAGAGCGCGATGCAGGTGATCGTCGAATCCATCGAGCGGTACGAGGCGAAGTTCCACCAGGTGGGGCCGTGACGACCGCGAAGCATCGCGAGAACAGGCTGTTCGCTTATCTCTTTGTCGCCGCACTTCTGGTTGTTGTTCCTCTATCGATTTATTTCGGGAAGAAGTCGTCCGACGAGCTGAAGGCGGCGGTGTCACCACCGGCCGCGACGGTGCCCGCGCTGACCGACAGCTCGTTCGGAGTGGTGCGGATTGGAATGACACTTGGCCAGCTGCAGGCTGCGATCGGCGAGCTCGGCGACACGACGAAGCTCAAGCGTGAGTGCGACATCGTCTCGGCTGCCGATCCGTTCAAGATGCCGGCTGGTGTCTCCATCACGCAGGTCAATGGAAGGGTCGCGCGCATAGACATTGAGAACGACTCCGTCGCCACGGACAAGGGCGTTCGCGTTGGCGACACGGAAGCGAAGGTGATGAAGCTCTACGGGTCGGGCGTCATCGTCGAGCCGCACAAATTCATCAGCGGCCATTACCTCGAGATCCGATCGGGAACGGACAGCGCGACGGCCAAGGGAATCGTGTTCGAGACCGACGGAAAAAAGGTCACGACCTTCCGCGCCGGCTTCTGGGATCCCGTCCGTTGGGTGGAAGGCTGCGGCTGAGATATGGACGATCTGCGTTTCCCCCTGTCAAGCCTCACGATGAAGCGAAGTGGGCGGAGCTTCCGGACGTTTCGAATACGCCACCGGGAGTGTCGGTGGCCCGTTCACCCCGAGCCCGGAAGGCAGATAACATTGGAGCGCCTTCTGTCGCTCTGCGCCTGGCACGGCCGTCACCACATCGCTCACATTACCAGGCTGCGCGAGCGGAATGGTTGGTGAGCGGGGATCGGCCCTGAAGTGACATCGCAGCTGACCGTAGAGCGCTTCTCCTCGGCGCGGGAATTCTCACGGGCCGCCGAGCAGTTCCTCGTCGCGCGCGAAGCGGAGAACAATCTTCTGCTTGGGATCACGGACGATGTCATCCGTGGCGCGACATTCGGCGACGAGCCCCCGTACTTTGCCGTCGCGCGTCGGGACGGAGCTGTGACCGCGGCTGTGATCCGCACGCCGCCGTTCGGGGTTTCGATTGCCGACACGAGCGACGATGATGCAATCGATTTGCTCGCCGAGGATGTCCGCGGGGTATATCCGGATCTGTCAGGAGCCATTGGGCCGATCCGTCCGACGGAGCGATTCGTCGCCAAGTGGGAATCGCTGACGACGCAGCGAAGAAGTGTTCGCGCGAACGAGCGAATCTACCGCTGCGGGTCGGTTACGCGCGCAAGATCCCCGCGCGGTGAGATGCGCGCCTTCCGCGACGGCGACCGCCAGTACGCGCAGCAGTGGATGAAGCTCTTCATCTCCGAATCGAAGCTGCCGCGCCGCTCCGACGCGCAGATGATGGAGGGGATCGACCGGCACATCTCCAACCCGGACGGCGGAATATTCTTCTGGGAAGTAGACGGCGAAGTGGTGTCTATGGCGGGCGCTGGCGGAAGGACTCCGAACGGAGTGCGGATCGGACCTGTCTATACTCCACCCAATGAGCGCGGTAAGGGATACGGAACCGCGCTCGTCGCCGATGTCACGACGATGATGCTGGAGCGAGGCAGACGTTTTTGTTTCCTTTTCACCGACCTCGCTAACCCGATTTCCAACAGCATCTACGCGCAAATCGGGTACGTCCCGGTGATCGACTGCACGATGTACGATCTCGTTCACGCGTGACACCGGGTATATTCAAACTGTACCCTGCTATTGACGAGGAACGCGATGACTGAGCTGGCGACATTCGGTGCGGGCTGCTTTTGGGGAGTCGAAACCACATTCCGCAATGTGAAGGGCGTGAAGGACGCGCTGGTCGGATATCTCGGCGGGACAATGGAGAATCCCACCTACAAGGACGTCTGCACCGGGCGCACCGGACACGCCGAGGTGGTGCAGGTGGAGTTCGATCCGTCGCAGGTGGCGTTCGAGAAACTGCTCGACGTATTCTGGGAAAATCACAATCCGACGACTCTCAACCGTCAGGGTCCCGACATCGGCACCCAGTATCGCTCCGCAATCTTCTATCACAGCGACGAGCAAAAGCGCATCGCCGAGGAGTCGAAGGCGAAGCAGATTGCGAGCGGACGCTTTTCCAAGCCGATCGTGACCGAGATCACCCCCGCGACGACGTTTTACAAAGCCGAGGATTACCACCAGCGCTACCTCGAGAAGCGCGGGCTTGCCAGCTGCCACGTCTGACACGGCACTCCGCTTGCGCTTTGAGCGGCTATGAGAAAGAGCGTTGAGAAGCAGAGTTGGTTCCTCGTCGCCGCGGCCTCGGCGATGCTCGCCGGAATGATCGCCGAGCGGGGGATGGAATCAGGGTGGCGCGCCATATATGACGACGATCCGCCGGTAAACCCGTGGAGGTCCGACAACTGGAAATCAGCGATCGCGTGGGCGGCGGTTTCTGCGACAGTCGTTGCGGCGGTGCAAATTAGTGCGCGTCACGGCGCCCGGCTCGGGTGGCAGAAAGTGACGGGCAAAAAACCTCCGGCGGCCTAATGGATCACTCTCCCGGTTTTCTGAAATTTGTCGAGAACGCGATGCAGAACGTGCGCGAAGTCAGCGTCGCGGAAACGCAGCAGAAGATGAAGTCGGGCACTCGCGTGTTCGACGTCCGCGAGGATCTCGAATTTGCGGCGGGCCACGCGAAAGAGGCCGAGCATTTGTCGAAGGGAATCATCGAGCGCGATATCGAGAAGACAGTTCCCGCCAAAGACACAGAGATCGTCCTCTACTGCGGGGGCGGGTTCAGGTCCGCGATCGCCGCCGACGCATTGCAGAGGATGGGGTACACGAACGTGCTCTCGATGGCCGGCGGCTGGCGCGCGTGGAATGAAGCGGGCGCGCCGGTAGAATAAGCCCGCCGGTCAACGGCCCGTCAGAACTTCAGCAAGCATTCCGGTGTCAATGTTCTGACCGGAGAGTACGACGGCTCGCGCTCCGGCCTTCGCCGTCCCGCTGTCGGCGAGCATCGCCGCCGTCGCCGCGGCACCTGCGCCTTCCGCAACGTTGTGCGTCGTCGCGAACAACAGGCGGATCGCTTGGGCGATCTGTTCGTCCGTCACTTCGATGATGCGAATGCGCGCGTCCATCATCATCTGCAGCGCATCCGGATTGGGAACGCGGCACGCCATTCCGTCGGCGAGCCGGGTGGTGACCTCGCAGGATAGGGGGACGCCCGCTTCCAGGGAGCGCGCATACGCAGGCGCGCCCGTCGCGGCGACTCCAATTATTTCCGCCGTATGGCCCAGCGCATTCCTCGCGGCGATCGCCCCGCAGATGCCAGATCCCAATCCAATCGGGACGTAGAGCGCGGAGAGATGGGGAACGGCGCGCAGCAGCTCTAGCGTGTAGGTCGCGACCCCGCACACCAGTTTCGGGTGAAAGGAAGGAAGCCGATGCCAATCCCGGTCGATCGCAATGCGGTCGGCCTCTTCTACGGCCTCCTGAAAATCGGCGCCGGATTCGATTAGCTCTGCGCCGAGTTCGCGCATCGCCGCGTTCTTGTCGGTGGCGTTGCCGCGCGGAACGACGACCGCGACCGGAATTCCTGCTGAGCGCGCCGCCAACGCGATGCTCTGTCCGTGATTACCGCGGGTGGCGGTGACGATTCCCCCGACGCGTGGCGAGATTCCCGCCAGCATCTCGAGATAGACGAGCCCGCCGCGAATCTTGAACGCGCCGGTTGGCGCGTGATTCTCGTGCTTCACCCATAGCTCGCTCCCCGCGCGCGCTTCGAGTAACGGCCAACGGTATTGAGGTGTAGGCTGCATTGTCCGATAGACGATGCGACCGGCGGCGTCGAGATCTTCCAGGGAGTAAGCGGATTTTGGATTACCCATTTTGTGTTGGCTACACTACTTGGATGCCCTCAAAACTGCATTGGTTTGTAAGACAAAGTACTTGACGAAACGAAGGTAATACTGCAACTTCCTCTCAACCTCAACGGGGAATCGTCGTGCTCAAGAGCCTCTTCACGCTGTCGTCGTCCGCAAATGTTCTTGCCGGCGCCGTGCTCATCTGCACCTGGGCGTCCAATTGGGCGACGGACCCCGCGCACCACGTTCCGATAATCGTTCTTGTCATAGGTGGAGCGATGCTCATCCAGGGACTATACAGCGTCGGATATTCGCTCGGCTGGTGGGAGGATTGGGGCGAGATCGCTGCCGGCGCGCTGCTCGCGGGTCAGCTCATCTCCGCCTGCGCCGGATCCGCCCTTCTCGTTTACGGCTTCTTCTACAACGCGCGCTCGGCGCGCGGCGATTTCGAGCCGGCGCCTCTTCTCGCCGGCCTGATGATCGCAGCGAACGCGTCCCTCGCGCTGCTCCTTCTGCTTTCCAGCGGAGCGCTTACGCCGAAGACGCGCGCGCGTGCAGCGTCTTGATAGTCTCGTGCGACGATTCGAACGCACCCGCCATCCAGCTCCCGACGTAGCTCATATGCTCTCCGCAGAAGTAAGTGCCGCCCTGCGGCTTCAACAGCAGCGCGTACTCGTCCTGGCGCTGCTTGTCGTTCCAGTTCGCCCAGCCGCCAAGTGAGTACGGCGTCTTGTGCCACGCAACGGAGATTCCACTCTCGAACTCGGCGTCGTACTGCGGGTGGATCTTCCGCCCCTCCGCGAGCGCACGCTTGACGCGTTCGGCCGGCGACAGCTTGGCGAATTCGTCGGCCTGCTGGTCGTAGTTGTAATAGCCGATGAGCACGCCCTTCTTCGACTGAAACCCGGTCGAGGGATATACGATTTGCGTCATCGCCTGGTCGGTAAGCGTCACGCCGCCGAAGATGCGGTCGTCTTCCTCCCAGAATCTGCGCTTGAACTGAAGTCCCATCTTTCCCGTCACAGCGTACTGGCCGCCGATGGTGGAGATAGCCGCGTTCACCGGTGCAGGGAAGTCGTTGGGAATTGACTTCAGCACGCTGAACGGAATCGTGCAGATGCAGTACTCGGCCTTTTCCTCACGAGTGATTCCACCCGCTCCCGTGTAAACGACGCGCACTCCGGCGCCATCGTTCCGGATCTGCTGAATCGGCGCGTTGTACGTGACGACCTTTCCCAGACGCTCGGCGAACGCATAGGCGAGACGATCCGTTCCGCCCGCGAGCTGCATCATCGTCATCTGAAAGTCGATGTACTGCTCGTATCCGAAGTTGAAGAATACGTGCGACTGGTAGAGCAGGTGACGGTCGACCGGCTTGCTCAACCTGCCCGAGTTTGTTCCACCGCCGGGCTGTATCTCAAAACCGCGGCGCATGTTCGGTCCGTACTTCGGAAGTACGGCGTGCGCAGTGTCGCCACCGGCTCCCCGCGGCCCGAACCCGAAGCCCTGCAGCCAGCCGTCGGATTGGAAGAATTGCATCAGTGCGTCGCGGTCGTCCTTGGTCAGGTCCTTGTCGAGCGCGCCCTCGCTCGTCGCCTTCGCCATCAGCTCGTCGGTGTAGCCGAACATATCGGCCTTGGCTTCGCGATGGCGGAGCTTGCCGTCGTTCAGACCGCTGAACTTCGGATCGGCGCTGTGATAGTACGCGTTCTCGTTGACGTTGAGAAACGCTTCCAGCGCGAGATCGAACTCCTTGCAGTAGTTGAGCGTGGTGAGGTGATCGGCGGGGACGCGCATCGGTCCGGGGTTGTAGTAGAGCCCCTTGTCGAAAGTGCACGTCTGTGTCGCGCCGCCGATTTCGGTTTCGACCGTGCCCTGGCGAATGCTGTGACATCTTCCTCCCGGTCGTCCGCGTGCTTCGAGAATGTGGCAGTCGTAGCCGAACTTCCTCAGCTCGTACGCGGCGCTCATTCCGGCGAGGCCGGCGCCGAGGATGAGAACCTTTTTCCCCTTTCCATTTCCGGAAAGATTCAGCAGCTCGTTGCGCGGCTTATGCAGCACGCCCATCGCGCCCATCGCCTGATAGACGGCGCCCGCGCCGCCGGCGCGGCCTACGAGCTGAAGAAAGTCGCGGCGTTTCACTGTTGCAGCTCCCCGTGATCGAATGGCTCGACTCCGCGCCGCAGGAAGAGGAAATCATAAAGAAGCGCGGCGACCACTGCCCCGGCGATCGGCGCGAGCCAGTAGATGAGCTGCGCCTCGAACACACCACTCGCGAGCGCGGGACCGAATGAGCGGGCCGGGTTCATCGAGGCGCCTGTGAACGGTCCGATGGCGAGAATATCGGCGGCGGCGACAAAACCAATCGCGAGCCCGCCGATGCGAGGCGCTTTCGGATCGACCGCCGTGCCGAATACGACGAATGTCAGGAAGAACGTCGCGATCGCTTCGAGCAGAAACGCCTGGCCGCCGGAAATGTCGAGCGAGATTGCCTGGCCGCCGCCGCGCGTCGCGGCGAATACGGCTTCTGGGTAAGTCGCCTTGAGCGCGTATGCCGCGATCACCGCTCCGAGTAGCTGCGCGACGATGTACAGCGCCGCCATCATCGCCTCGATCCGGCGCGTGGCGAGGAATCCGATCGTTATCGCGGGATTGAAGTGCCCGGAGATTCTCATCAGCGCCGAGACCATCACGGCGAGGATGAGCCCGTGCGCCAACGCCACCTCGAGCAGGCCGTCTGGGCTGCCGGAAAGCTTCACGGTCATTATCGCGCCGCTGCCGACGAAGACAAGGGCAAAGGTGCCGATGAACTCGGCAAGAAAATGACGCCAGGCGTCGCGCATTCGAATCTCCCGGAAAGTTTTTTGACCGGGAGATTGAGCGTCGCCGAGCTACGTCACTCTTCGCAGAACCAGCGCGGCGTTGATTCCGCCAAAACCGAAGGAGTTGCTGAGCACGTGCTCGACCCGCTCTTTCTTCCCGGTACCCGGCAAGAAGTTAAGGTCGCACGCCTCGTCCGCAACAGAGAGGTTGACCGTCGGAGGCAGCCATTCATTCTCCATTGACAGAGCGCAGATGGCCGCTTCGATCGCGCCCGACGCGCCCAAGGCGTGTCCGTAGTATCCCTTCGTCCCGCTGAGGGGAATCTTGTAGGCGTTGTCGCCGAAAACCTTCTTGATCGCGAGTGTCTCGGTCGAATCGTTGAGCGGGGTCGAGCTGCCGTGGGTGTTTACGTAGCCGATCTCGCTCGCCGCCACGTGCGCATCGTCGAGCGCCAGCTGCATAGATCTCGCCGCTTGCGATCCGTCGGGAAGCGGCGCCGTCATATGGTGCGCGTCGTTCGTCGTTCCGAATCCGGCGACTTCAGCGTAAATGTGCGCTCCGCGGCTCTTCGCTCTCTCGTATTCCTCGAGTATCAGGACCGCAGTGCCTTCTCCCATCACGAAGCCGTCACGATCCTTGTCGAACGGACGTGAGGCACTCGACGGATCGTCGTTACGTGTGGACATCGCGCGAATCAGCGCGAACGCTCCGAAGCAGAGAGGAGCGAGCGGCGCTTCCGCTCCGCCGCTAATCATCACGTCAGCGTAGCCGTCGCGAATCTGACGGAACGCGTCGCCAATGGCGATTGTGCCCGAAGCGCAGCTCATCGCGTTGGTGGAGTTTGGGCCCGTCACTCCGAGCTCGATCGCGATGTTGCAGCTCGACGCTCCTCCGAACACCGACAGCGCGAGCAGCGCGTCAACTTCGCGAATTCCCTGCTGCAGAAAAACACCGAGCTGGCTCTCGGCGTACGCGATGCCGCCGAGCGCGGTTCCCATCATCGCGCCGACACGATCCTTGTTTTCCTTCGCGAGATCGAGCTCGGCGTCGGCGAGCGCCATCTGCGCCCCGACGATGGAGAACTGCGCAAAGCGGTCGAGCCGCTTCGCCTTCTTCTTCTCGAGATGATCTTCGGGGACGTAATCGTTCACCTCAGCCGCGTTATGGCTGCGGAAGATTGATGGATCAAAGCGGGTGAGCGTACCAACGGCGGATTGCTCGCGTTTGATTCCCTCCCACAGTCCTTTCCCGGTGAGGCCGATCGGAGTGATTGCTCCGATCCCGGTGATGACGACACGACGCTTACCATTCTGATTCAATTCGTTGTCCCCGCTGCGATTTTGGCCGGCTCACGCTCGGCTACGGCGGCGAGGCCGGCGAGTGTGCGTGAAGCGATGCCGTGTACGAACACAGGTCCTATTATCAGCGATGCAGCCGGAATTCCGATCAGCGGCCATCTCGGCCCGTCCCACACATGCACGATCCGTACGTGAGTTCCGGCGGCGACGGTCTCGAACGTCCACTCGACGTCCATCCCCGTGGTAATACCCCCGATGTGGCGAAAGCGGATCGCCGGCTTCGCGTCATCCACCTCCATCTCGGAAAGCCACCACGTCCGCCAGTTGAACGCCGTGCCCCCGCCCGCCGCGATCTCGAACGGGCGATTTGCCGACATCTCCACAATTCCCCCGCCGGCGCCGTCACTCTCGCGAAAGTTGACGAAGTTGTAGTGGGCCAGGTGCATCGGCCACGTGAGGACATCCCGGGCGAGTGGATAGATGACGGAAATCGGCGCGCGTACGACCCGCTCATCGGTGGTTTCCATCGGACGGCCGAGCGGCATCTGGCCGAGGGAGCTTTTCACGATTGCATTCTCACTGGCGCCCATCCGGCGGTGACGCGAAAGCCCGGGCGGCGCTTTGCCTCGATGGGAACTTCCATCGCGTCGGAGACTATCCCGCTCAGCTCGCCGGTTGTGAAGCCGCGCATTACGGAGACGACGCCGTCGTGGCGGGTGACGGGATGGAAGCGCAGCGGGAAAGAAATTGCCCACAGCCCGCCCGCCGCGACCCAGCTGCGGCGGATGTCGCTGATGATCACACGCACGCGCGCGACGCGGTTCATTTCGCGAATGAGAATGTTCGCCTCGTCTGGCAACATGTGATGCAGGAATTGCGACGTGGTGACGATGTCGACGCTGTTGGTTGCGAAAGGAAGCCGCAATCCATCGCCGCGAACCGTCGCGGTCAGGATCCTTCGGCCGACGACGGCGAGCGCCTCGGATGCGTCGAGCCCGAATGTCGTGAGATCGAAACCGCGTCGCCTGAGGTGCTTCGTTGCCGCGAGCGGGATGTCGCCGACGCCGGTGGCAACGTCGAGCAGCGACGCGTCTTTTGGCAGCGACGGTATGGCGAGGTCTATTTCGCTGAGCACGGCGCGAACTCCGCCGAACAGCGCGTTTGCTTTGGCGACGTCACTGATTGACTGCGTCATCACGCGCGGATCGACATTCTCGCCGTCGAGTATCTCCTCGCCGCGGAGGCGCGGCGGAACGAGGAGGGGCAGCACTTTACCTCTCCAGTCCGGCATAGCCGCCGCGATAGTAGAGGAGTGGCTTGTCATCCCGCCACGTCGCCGACTCCACTTCGCCGACTACTATGGTATGGTCACCCCCTTCGTAGGTTGTCGTGCGCTTGCACTCGAGCACCGCGAGCGCGTCGTCCAGGATCGGGGTCGAATGCGCTCCGCGCGCGAAGCCGACGCCTTCGAATCTGTTTCCGTCAACTTCGGCAAACCGGCGTGCAATGGGCTCCTGCGACTGCGCCAGAACGTTGACGGCAAAGTGTGAGCTGGCGACGATCACGTCGTGCATCGTCGCGATCTTCTCGACGCAAACGAGTATCAGCGGTGGATCGAGACTGACGGAGCAGAATGCGCTCGCAGTCATCCCCTGATCGCTTCCGTCCTTCGCGCAGGTCGTCACCACCGTCACCCCGGAAGCAAATCTGCCAAGCGCGCTTCGGAATGCGTCGCTGTCGATGGTCACGCTTGCGCCCCCCGCCCGAAGGCGAGCTTCAGAAAGAACCGTGGATTGAGAACGGCGCTCGGGGGTACGAAGTCCCCCGCGACCCCGATGAGAAGATTCATCATATCCTTGTTGCGGGCGAGGACGCGTGCGATGCGGTTCATTACCGCTGGAGCGGCTACTCCCATCCCGAGCAGCTTTTCGATCTTCCATTTCCCGCTGAACTCGCGGCGTCGCGAGCTCTCGTACGCGATGAGTCCCGCGTGTGCACCGTTTCCGATTTGAGAGAGATCGTGAAAAAGGTGCCCAGCCAGCATCTCTCCTCCTCTAAGAGCGGCATAAATGCCTTCGCCCGTTATGGGATCAAAAAAATCGGCGGCGTCGCCTACGAGCGCCGCCCCCGGCGCCCACGCGACCTTTGCCGACGAGGCGAACGGCCCCGTCGCTCGCACCGGTGTCACGCGCTCCGCGCGCGCAAATCTTTCCCCTAGCTTGGGGCGGGACGTGAACCACTCCTCGAAGAAAGCAGTGCGATCGCGCGCGAGATCGGCCGCGCGGGAAGCGGGCACGACGACCGCGACGTTCGTAATCCCGCCTCCGACATTCGCCATTCCGGAATAGCCGTGCCTGTCGAGGTGGATCTCGCCGGCATCCCTCATCCCCTCAATCCCTTTGTAATGAGCGACGAGCGCGATGCGCCGTGGCCACCCGTTCTTTATCAGTCCGAGTCTTCGTCCCACTACTGAGCGCAGCCCGTCGGCGCCGATCACGAGCCGGCTGCGCAGCTCGCGCTTGCCGTTCACCGAATCATCCACGCAAACGCCGCACACCGCGCCGGTGGAAGACATCAAAACGTTGGTTACCTTGCTCCCTTCGATCACGCGCGCGCCTGCCGATTGCGCCCGGCGGAGAAGGATTTCGTCGAGAACGGTTCTTCGCAGCGCGAGTCCGTAGTCGCGGAAGGGCTGGAAGCCGCGAACGGCCGCGAAATCGCCGCGAATCATCGTTCCCGCCGGAGATGTCACCGTCATCCCGGCGAGCTTCTCCGCTCCTGCGTGCTCTATCGGATCGAGCGCGCCCATCGCCGAGAGAATGCGCGATGCCTCAGGGCTCATATACTCCGAGCAGGGCTTGTCGCGCGGAAATCGCGCCCGGTCAAGCACGAGAACGTTCGCGCCGGCCTGGGCGAGGAAGAACGCCGTAGAAGACCCCGCCGGTCCGCCACCGACGACGATGACATCCGCGTCGAGACTCGTCACGCGCGCACCGCCCGGGTGATCCGCTGGAACGCACCCATATATCTCCAGTGCGGCCGCGGCAGCCGCAGTACTGACGCGGCCCGCATCAGGTACGGAAGTACGACGGAGCGCGAATCCGCGGAGAACATGAATCTCGGATAATCGGCCGCAAACCTCTTCAGACGCGCGACCGCAGCGTCGAATTCCAGCTCTTTCGAGAAGTAGAACGACGGCACGAGCAGAGGGTCACCGGTCTTGACTACGCCTTCCACGATCGCGATGCGATGCAGTGTCGTCCCCGGATAAATGCGAACACCGACAGTGAGATACACCGCATCGCCGCGATTCAGCCGCGCCGCCGCAAAAGTGAGAGTCTCGTCGAGCGTCCGGCTTGTCTCGCCCGGCCCGCCAACGAGAAAAATCCAAAGCGTGCGCATCCCCGCCCGCTCGACGCGCGTCGCGACTCCGGCGAGCTTGGCGGCGTCGAATCCCTTTTCCATCTTCTCCAGCACCGCGTCGCTCGCGCTTTCAGCGGTAATCCCGAGCGAATGAAAGCCGGCACGCTTCATCGCCAACAGCAGCTCGGGCGGGACAGCCGCCGGCGTGAAATTCGTCGTCTCGAGCTTCAGTCTCAGCTTCCTCCTCGAGATCGCATCGCAAACCTGGATCGCGTGGCCCGGCGGGGAATTGAATGTGGAGTCCACGAAATCGAAGTGGTTCACCCCCGCGATTCCGTGCAGCTCGGCAATCTCGTCCGCGACCAGTTCGGGATCGCGAGTGCGGTATCCCCATCCCTCGACATTCCGATACGTGCAGTAAATGCATTTGTACACGCATCCGCGCTTTGTCTGAATCGGAATCGTCGCGCCGTGGCGCTCGTATCGCGCCAGGTCTATCCATCGGTGGAGCGAAGGGCGCGGCAGTGAATCGAGATCCGCTTCCTCGCCCGGAGGAGTGAAGACGACGTTTCCCTCGCCGCTCCTGACTACTCCCGCGATTCCATCCACCGGAATTCCTGCGAGTACCCGCCGCACCAGCTCGACGCTGGCGCGCTCTCCATCGCCGGCCACCGCATAGTCAACGCCGAGCTCCGTGAACAGCGCTTCCGGCGCGACACCGAACGCTGCGCCTCCGGCTATGATCTTCGCGCTCGGCGCCGATTTTCTCAGAGCGTCGAGAATTGACTTTGCCTCCGGCGTGTAGTGCCGAAGGGCGATCGCGTCGCTGTTGTCTATGTTGCGAACGGAGACGCCGATCAACGCCGGATGAAAATGGGCCGCTGCTTTCGCCGCCGCGCCGGCAGGATCGCTCTCGAAGCAGAGATCCAGAAACTCGACTTCATATCCGGCGCCGTCGAGCGCAGAGGCGACGCACGCCATCCCGTTCGGTACGACCGGGTATGGCTGCCGCTCGCGGTTCGTGCTCACGAGAAGGACGCGCGCCTTGTCGATCATTCAGCCGGCCGATCCGATCCGCGAAAGCAGCAGCGCCACCAATCCTCCAACTACCGTCGAGACGAAGTTCACTCCGTCGTTATTGAGCCAACTCAGACCACCCGCATCCACCGTCGTGGATCCGCAAACGTGAATAATCCGCTCGGTCGCCGATGCGCATTGCTCGCACCAGCGCTTCGACTGAACCGTCGCACCGAGAAGCGAATCCGCAAAGGCGCCGGCGAGCCCCGCCACAACTACAGTGAGAAGCGAAACCGGCCATCCCGCCCACATTGCGCCGAGGGCGGCGAAGATGGCCCCAGCCAACGCACCAATCGTTCCCGACCGGGTGATTCCGCCCGACGTGCCGGCTGGAACCTTCCTCCCGGAAACTATTAGACGGGGCACCCCGGCGCCGAAGGTTCCTATTTCGGTTGACCAGGTGTCGGCGGTGGATGCCGCCAACGCCCCAATGGCAATTGCAAAGCAGTCGGAGTTGTGAAAGGCGATGAAAACTGCCGCTGCGCCGACGTACACGCCGCCATTCGCCGCCACCTGCCACGCGTCGCGCTCGCCGCCTTTTTCGACGACGGGGCCAAGGAGCGCCGTCTTCCGCGCTTTTCCCATCCGGGACAGAATGCTCGCGGTGATGAAGAACCCGAGGAGAAGAAATCCCCAGCTCCAACCGGCGGCGATGGAGATGGCGCCGGCGACGAACCCCGCTGCCGCTCCACTTCTCGACAATGTCCGCGCCTTCCAGGCGGCGAGCGCGATGACCGCCGCGACGATTACGCCGGTTATGACTCTATCGTTCAGCAGTTCTGTGAGCACAGTTTAGGGAGAAGTAACGCGGAAGAGTCGATCATCGCCGCCCGTCGGCTTGTATGCACTTTCCACGTCCGTTAGCTTGCGCTTTCCTTCAGAAATCAATGCCAGACACCGTTCACGTACTGTTACCTCTGAGTCTCCTCGAGGCAATTCGGAGTGTTGATACTCCGGAAGGTGACGACGTCGAATATGTACAGGAGCTTCGCAACAAGCGACTCGGACTGAGCGACACCGTCCACGCGCAGATTCGCCGCTACGGCGACGCGCTCCGCCGCAGCCAGCCGATCGCCGCTCTGGAGGCCACCTCCCTCGCGACTCTCATCAGCCGGCGCTCCGACGCGGAAGACATTTTCAAGAGCGCCGGACGCAGGATCGCCAACCGGATCTACGAGCGCATTCCGCGTGCGACCAGGCGAATGACCCACGTGTTCCCCGGAATGCTCGCCCGCCCGATCGCCTTCCGCCGGCTTCGCTCCGCGTTCGCGAAGTACCTCGACGCACGCCTCCGCCGCGCCGACGGCAGTGTAATTCTCGAGGTGAAACGCTCGGTGACGGTGGATTCATCATCAGATGCCGCGGGATGCGCCTTCTATGGCGCCGCCCTCGAGGAATTGCTCCGCTTGATTCTACCGGGTGATCACTCGGTTGACCACGTTCGATGTGTGAAGAGCGGCGCGCGCAGCTGTGAATGGCGCGCGGATTGGAACAAGCCACAACCCCACAAGGCGAAGAATGCTTAACGCGGGAAAGCTGAAGCCGATTCAGTCGGCGCTGAAGGAGGCCGGCGTGGACGGCTGGCTGCTGTATGATTTCCGCGGAATCAACCCCATCGCCGGTGGACTCGTCGGGCTCGAGGGTTTTGTCACGCGGCGCTTTTTCGTCTTCATTCCCGTGAGCGGTCCGCCGATCGCGCTTACGCACGCCATCGAGCAGGGGCCGTGGCGCGACTGGCCGGCCGAATGGAAGAAGCCGAGCTACAGCAGCTGGAAGGATCTCGAGAAAGCGCTCGCCGAAATCGTCGGCGGCAAAAACGTGGCAATGGAATATTCGCCCGGCGACGCGGTGCCGTATGTAGATCTCGTCCCGGCGGGAGTCATTGATCTCGTGCGCGCGGCAGGCGCCAAGGTCACGTCGTCCGCTGATCTCGTCTCGCTTTTCTATTCTGTGTGGACGCCGGCTCAGCTGAAGTCGCACCGGAGCTCGGCGGAAATCATCGCGCAGATCGCGCGCGACGCGTTCGTGCTCGCCGGCGAGCGATCGAAGACGCCGAACCCGATTG
>JBKJHG010000200.1:0-6383 GCA_046599115.1 Gemmatimonadaceae bacterium | reverse complement strand
CTACAACGCCACCGACGCGATCAGATACGCTCGGCTCGCCCGCGCCGCGGGATTCAACGAGTGGGTCAAGCTCGAGGTCATCGGCGACGAGAAGACTCTGCTCCCCGATACCGTCGGGCTCCTCGAGGCGACGAAGGTTCTCGCCGCTGAAGGATTCAAGGTGATGGCCTACACCAACGACGACTTGATCACGGCGCTCAGACTGCAAGATGCGGGCGCGGTGTCGGTGATGCCGCTCGCCTCGCCGATCGGCTCCGGACTCGGAATGCTCAACCCTTACGCGATTCGCACGATAAAGTCGCGGCTCTCGGTTCCGGTGATCGTTGACGCCGGGGTCGGCACCGCTTCCGACGCGTGCATCGTGATGGAACAGGGCGTTGATGGAATTTTGATGAACACCGGCATCGCCGCTGCGGCTGACCCTGTTCGGATGGCGTTCGCGATGCGTGCCGCCGTTGACTCCGGCCGCCTCGCCTATCTCGCCGGGCGGATGCCGCGCCGCGAAGTCGCAGTGCCGTCATCGCCGACGACGGGAATGCTCGGATCGTGACGACCGCCGCACCGGTAAGAACTCCCGCCGTTACGACGACGCGCGCCGTCGCCACCGAGATCTGCGCCGACCTTCGCAACGGCGATTTTCTCGATCAGTCGTTCGAGCGCCGGGCGGGGCAACTCGACGCGCGCGACCGGCGTTGGCTGCGCGAGCTCATTTATGGAATGCTGCGCCGCCGGGGGCGCATTGACGCCCTGCTCGCCGTTCGCGTGCGCGGAACTCTCTCGCGCCTCGAATCCGATGTTCTCGACCTGCTCCGCCTCGGCGTATATCAGCTCTTCGAGATGGGGAGCGTGCCCGCGTACGCCGCGATCGCCCAGACCGTCGAGCTGGTGAAGCGCCGGCACGGCCTCGGCGCGAGCAAGCTGGTCAACGCTGTCTTGCGTCGTCTCGATCGCGAGCGCGACAACCTCGGTCTCGAGATTCCCGCTGATCCCGCCGAAAGACTCTCGCTGCTCTACTCGCATCCGCACTGGCTCGTGCAGCGCTGGATGGAACGGTGGGGAGAGACTGAGACCGAAAAGCTGCTTTCGCTGAACGATCGTGAAGCACCGGTCATCGTCCGGCCATTCGGAATCGTACGCGAGCAGCTCGAGGCCGCGCTGGAGTCAGGCGACGTCACCGTCGCCGACGCGCCGCTCGTCCCCGACAGCATTCTCCTCGGCGGCAACATATCGCTCACCGAGCTCGGTGCCTTCCGGCAGGGGCAGCTCTTCGTGCAGGATCCGGCGGCGACGCTCGTTACGAAATACGCCGCTGTTCCGGCTGGAGCTGTTGTGGCTGACCTCTGCGCCGCGCCTGGAGGAAAGGCGATTGAACTGTCGCGCGATGCCGCGATAGTCGTCGCCGCAGACCGCTCCTTCACACGCCTCGATCGCGCCGTCGCGAATCGGAGGCGTCTCGACGTTCAGAATATGCTTCCGCTCGTTGCCGACGCCCGGTTCCCCGCCGTGCGCGAGGTGGACGCCGTACTTCTCGATGTTCCGTGCACCGGCACCGGCACGTTTCGGCGCCATCCGGACGCGAGATGGCGGCTCAAGGTCTCGGACATCGCGGTGATGGCCGCAATGCAGCGCACGATCCTCAAAGCGGCATCGGCTGTCGTGAAGCGGGGCGGCTTGCTCATCTACAGCACCTGCTCGCTCGAGCCGGAAGAAAACGAATCGCAGATCGAGACATTTCTCGCCGCGAATCGCAATTGGGTTCTCGAGCAGCCTCCGGCGGGCTCCGTTCCCGCCGCCGTGATTGACTGCGGATACCTACGCGTGCTTCCGCAACAGCACGGGACTGATGGCGCATTCTCAGCCCGTCTCCGGAGAGTGAGCTGATGAATGTGAAAGCGTGGCCGCGCCGCGCGTTCCCGTATTTGATCGTCGCCGTCGGCGGATTCCTCATCGCTTACCTGGCAGTTTTTCTTTTTGCCTTTCCCGCCGAGGTCATACCCGATGACGGCGTTCTCCCCAATGTCGTCGGATTGAAGTTCGTCGATGCGCAGACGGCGCTCGACAAAGCCGGCTTCCACGCGCGGCAGGGAGAGACGCGCTTCCACAAGACGATTCGCGAAGGAGTCGTGCTTCAGGAAGATCCTCCCGCGGCCAGCAGGCAAAAGCGCGGGACCGATGTCGTGCTCGCGATCAGCGCCGGCCAGAAGACGGCGGAAGTGCCGCAGCTGATTTATATGACTCAGCAGCAGGCGAAGGTCGCGATCGAGAATACCGGGCTTACGATGGGAACCGTCACCGAAAAGATGAGCGACCAGCAGAGAGGGTTCGTCGTCGAGAGCAATCCACCCGCCGGTGCCAAGCTCGGGCTCCCTGCGACAGTGGATATCGTCGTCAGCCGCGGACCGGCGTCACTCCCCGTTCCCGATCTCAGGGGCCGCACTCTTGCCGAGGCGCGGTCGATGCTGGAGACGATGGGCCTGCGCGTCGGGGGCGTTTCGCGCGATACCAGCTCGATCACTCCCGAGAACACTATCATCGGCCAGATTCCCGCCGCGGGGCAGAATGTCGGCAGCGGGGGCGCGGTGAATCTTCGTATCTCGCGATTCCCCCCCCCGACGACGCCTCCCTCTCTCGCGCCCGACACGATGGAGCTCCGCCGATGATCGCGCGGATCGCTCCCTCGATTCTCAGCGCCGACTTCTCCCGACTCGCCGAGGAGATTGCGATGTGCGAAGCCGGAGGCGCCGACCAGATTCACATCGACGTGATGGACGGACGCTTCGTTCCGAACCTCACATTCGGCGCGAAGGTAATCGCGTCGGTGCGCGAAGTGACCGAGCTTCCTCTCGACGTGCATATGATGGTCGTGCAGCCGGAGAACTACTTCGAGTCGTTCGCGAAGGCGGGCGCGACGGGAATGACCATTCACACCGAAGTGTCGCCGCACCTCCAGCGCCAGCTCGCGCGCATCCGCGAGCTCGGTTGCAAGGCGGGCGCGGCGGTGAATCCCGCGACGCCGCTCGACGCCGTCGCCGAGGTGCTGAATGATCTAGACCTGCTGCTGGTGATGAGCGTCAATCCGGGATTCGGCGGCCAGGAGTTCATCCCCGGCTCGACCGACAAGGTGCGCCGCGCCCGCGCGTTGCTGGACAAAGCCGGCAGCTCGGCCGCGCTCGAGGTGGACGGCGGAGTCGACCGCACAACGATCCGCCAGCTGTGCGAAGCGGGGGCGGACACCTTCGTATCCGGCAACGCGATTTTTTCCGCGTCCGACCCGCAGGCGGAAATCGAAGAGCTGCGGAAGGCCTGCGTCATCGGGTCGTGACTAAGAAGCAGCAGGTCGTCGGCGTTTTCGCCGGTCTCGCGATCGTGGCCGCGGTCGCATTTGGAATCGATCGCACCTTTCACAATGAGATGTTCCCCGTCGCGGTCGGCAGCGACGCACCGGATTTTCGCGCCGCCACTCTCGACGCCAAGCCGCAGCCAAAGACACTCGCCGATTATCGCGGCCAGGTCGTCCTGCTCAACGTCTGGGCAACGTGGTGCCTTCCCTGCCGCGTGGAGATGCCGAGCATCGAGAAGCTCCACGAAGCGTACGCCCCGAAAGGGCTGAAGATTGTCGCAGTGAGCATCGACGATCCCGGAACCGATATTCAAATCCGCGAATTCGTGAAGTCGTTCGGGCTCACCTTCCAGATTCTACACGATCCGAAGAACGTCATCTCCGAGGTCTATCAGGTCGGAGGTTATCCCGAGACGTTCGTCATTGGGCGCGATGGCGTCATCCGGAAGAAAGTAATGGAAGCGACAGACTGGAACTCTCCGGAGAACCGCGCACTCATCGAGCGTCTTCTCGCAGAGAAGGCGGAGTAGCGTGCCGCTGATACTCGGCATCGAGACTTCGTGTGACGAGACCTCCGCCGCCGTTCTCGAGGGAACGGGTAACGACGTGAAGCTGCGGTCGCTGATCATCCTCTCTCAGGATGTGCACCGGGTTTTCGGCGGGGTCGTTCCAGAGATCGCCTCGCGCGCCCACCTCACCAGCATCGTCCCCGTCGTCGATAAAGCACTCGCCGAAGCCGGCGTAACGCTCAAGGATCTCGAGGCCATCGCCGTCACACACGCGCCCGGACTCGTTGGCGCGCTGCTGGTCGGAGTGAGCTACGCAAAGGGGCTCGCGCTCACACTTGGGATTCCGCTCGTCGGCGTCCACCATATGGAGGGTCATCTCTTCGCCGTCACCCTCGAGCACCGGGATGCGGTTCCTCCATTCACGGCGCTCCTCGTTTCCGGTGGGCATACGCTGCTCATCGACGTTGAAGCTTGGGGGCACTACCGCCTCCTCGGGGCTACACGCGACGACGCCGCGGGCGAAGCATTCGACAAAGTTGCGAAGATGCTGGGCCTGCCATATCCCGGAGGACGATACGTCGAGCAGCTTGCGGCAACGGGAAATCCGGCGCGCTTCCGCTTCACACGCGGAATGCTGCGCAAGAACGCGCTTCCAGGCGACGACGATTTCTATGCGTTCTCTTTCAGCGGCCTGAAGACCGCTGTGCTCAACGCGGTGAAGGCATCCGCGAATCTCGAAGCCGACAAAGCCGATATCGCCCGCGCGTTCCAGGATTCACTCATCGAAACTCTGGTCGAGAAAACAGCTCGCGCCGCCTCCGAGTTTGGCCGCGACCGCGTCGTGCTCGGCGGAGGCGTCGCTTGCAACAAGACGCTCGTCAACGCGATGTCGGCGCGTCTGGCCAAGGACGGTGCCTCCGTCTTCGCGCCGTCCCCGCGCCTTTCTACCGACAATGCGGCGATGATCGCCCGCGCCGGTCTTTTCCGCTTTGAGAACGGCGAGCGCTCCGAGTTGGACCTGGGCGCGTTTGCCTCCCGCCCTATCCCCGGGCTTACACCCACCTAGATTCCAAACCGTGACCAATTCCATCTTCGCTTCAATCGTTCAGCATCCGCTGTCCTACGACGTCGGGCCGCTTCAGCTCACGGGTTTCGGTCTCGCGATGCTGCTCTCTTTCGTCATCGCCCAGATCCTCGCCCAACGCGAGCTCGACCGCCGCGGCCACGATCCCGAACCGATCGGCGATATGGTCTTCGCCGCCGTAATCGGCGGACTGCTCGGTGGAAAAATTTATTACGCCATCCTGATGCACGATTCCAGTGCTCTGCTCAGCCGAGCGGGATTTGTCTTCTGGGGCGGATTGGTCGGCGGGATGATCGCGACGTACATCGTGATCAGAAAAAAGAAGCTGACATTCCCGCACATCAGCGACGTGTCGGCGCCGGCGCTCGCCGCCGCGTACGCGGTGGGAAGAACGGGATGCTGGGCGGTCGGGGACGACTACGGCCGTCCGTGGAACGGCCCGTGGGCGGTGAAGTTTCCGGAAGGAGCGCCCCCGTCAACGGTCATCAATATGGAGCGGCTCTTCCATATTCCTGCCGCCGCCGGCGCCGCGCCCACAGACGTGCTCGCCGTTCACCCTACACAGCTGTACGAAGTGACGATGGGCTTCGTGATGTTCCTCATTCTCTGGAAGTACCGCGATCACAAGCACGCCGAGGGCTGGCTGTTCGGTTTGTATTGCGTCCTGGCGGGTATCGAGAGATTCCTGGTTGAATTCGTCCGCGCCAAGGACGACCGCTTCTTCGGCGGAGTGACGATGGCGCAGGTGATCGCGCTCGGGTTCACCGTCGCCGGCGCGATCTGGATGTACGCGCGGCGGAATCCAGGGCCGGGAGCGCCGGGCATTTACGCCGGCGGTAAGCCGCCGGCCCCTAAGACACCGGCTTTTTCTGAGCAAATGTCTTCACCAGCATGAAGACGAAGAGCAGCAGAAGAATTCCTTGTCCGGCGAGCGACTCGACGCTCGGATAGATGCCCATCGCGTCCACGTGCGGAAATCCGTGGACGAGAGTGATGCTGATCACGTTCCCTTCCTGCAGCTCGCGGATGCCCTTTCCGATGAACACGAACGCCATATAGTACAGCAGAATGCTCGTGACGGTGAAGAACGGGCGCATCGGAATGCGGACTCCATACCGGTAGAAGAGCGTGAAGATCACCGCGAGCACAGCGAACCCGACGAGGATGCCTAGCGCGAGCGGGCCGGCGACGTGCGGGCCTTCATTGAAAAGCGCCTGATAGAACAGCGCTGTTTCCGCGCCCTCGCGGTAAACAGCGAGAAATGAAACGAGCGCCAACGCCTTGCCGCCTCCGTGCTCGAGCGCGTCTGTCACCTTCTCCTTGATGAACCGCTGCCACTTCACCGCTTCCACTCGCGAGATGAGCCAGTAGCTCACCGAGAAAAGGACAGCGACGGCAATGAGCATCGTGATTCCTTCCACGATGTCGCGGCTCGCCGGTATCGCCGAGA
>JBKJHG010000191.1:0-6019 GCA_046599115.1 Gemmatimonadaceae bacterium | reverse complement strand
CACTTTCTACCGCGAGCTCTACCTCGATACCCATAGCGACGCGCTTCGCAAAGCGGGCGTGCGCTGCAGCATTCGAGTCGGCGCTGATGGTGAATCGGATCTCTTCGTCGAGATCGGCGAGCGTGGACGCTCAGCAGAATCGCGACAGCGATATGCAGCGCGCCTCTCCGATTCCGATGTGCGCTCCGCCTTGACCACACCCTCCGAGCCGGTGAAGCGGCTCTCTGCGATACTCGATCCGCGATTGATCGAAGTTCAGGTCGAGCTCGACGTGGAGCGGCACTCGCGTCATACCGGTCTCGACTGGATGCGCCGTCCTTCCATCGCTGCGCACTTCGAGCGAATCAAGGTGCGCGCGGGCGGGGCAACGAAATCGTTTCATCAGCTTACGCTGGAGCAGATCCGCGGCAATGGCGTTGGCATCGAGCAGCTCTCTCGCGCGTACGCCGAGTCGCGCGGGCTGCGTGTAGTTGGTGCGGACACGCGCGAGAGAGCGGAGCTTCTGCTCAAGTGGATGGTCAATGAGCAGCGCACACGAACCACGACGCGCGATGCGGTCGCACTGCTCCTTCTGCGCGGTGGGGAGGTTGGGCTGATCCGTTCCGGCGACCGGGTGCAGGTGCCAAAGTCGGCGGGATCGGGTGTGGGGATCGCGCGAGCGCTTCTCGACGAACACGAGCGGAGAAAGGGCTCCGATCCGCGGCTGCTCGGGAAAGTCGATTCGATCGGCGAGAAGGCCAACCTCGAGGTCTGGGCGGCGCGGGTGCTGGAATCCGGGGACGCTCCTGAATCTGCAAATCTGGTTTGGATGACATTCGCCGATGCGGTGCGCGCCGTCGCGCAGTGGCCCGAGCCTGATTTCGATTCCGTCGCCGCGATTTCACTCGGCTTCCGCTCCGGAGCCGCACCGGCGCAGGAGACTGTCGAGTCGCCGATCCCGGGAGATGGACAGCGCGACGACCGCGCTCTTTCACCCGATGGCTCACTCGGGGAGTCACTAGAGGGATGGGAGACAGCAAACTCTTTCCTCAACAGCGAGATCAGCATCCTCGAGTTCAACACTCGTGTTCTGGCGATGGCGGAGGATCTGGAGACGCCGCTCCGCGAGCGCTTCCGGTTTCTCTCGATAGTCAGCGCAAACATTGACGAGTTCTTTATGGTTCGTGTCGCGGCGCTGAAGCAGGTGCAGCTCGAATCGGTCGAGGAGACGGGGTCGAGCACCCTTACTCCGCAGCAGCAGCTGGATCTCATCGCCGCCCACACGTCAACGCTCGTCGCCAGGCAGTACCGCTGCTTCGAAGCGTGTATGGCGGAGGCGGCAGGGAAGAACGTGCGCATCCTTGAGTGGGCGGAGCTGGACGAAGCGACGCGAGCGCGCCTGCGCGATGACTTCAGCGACGACATTCTGCCCGCGCTGACGCCGTTGGCGATGACACTCAGCGCCGGGCATCCGTTCCCGCGTCTTGCGCACCTCTCGCTTTCGCTGGCGGTCGTACTTCTGGATTCGCGCGGCGGGGCGCCGCACTTCGCCCACGTCGAGCTGCCCGGCCATCTTCCGCGGTTCGTTGCCGCCGGCAGCGACTTAACGGTCATCGCAACGGAAGAGATCGTGCGCGCCAATCTCGACTTGCTTTATCCGGGCCTGGCAATCGAGCAGGCGTATCTCTTTCGCGTCACGCGCGGGGCTGATATCACGCTCGACGAGGACAATGCGTGGAGCCTCCTACACGCCGTTGATGAAGCATCGAAGCGCCGCTACGAAAACCCCGTCGTGCGCGTCGAAGTCGAGGAGGAGATGCCGCCGGTGATCCGCGAGCTCGTACTGAAGGAGATGCAACGCGAGCATTCTCTTCCTCTGACGTCGGGAGACATCTACGAGGTGCCGGGCTTCCTCGATCTCGGGGCACTTGGCGCGCTTGCATTCCCGGCAGACCCGTCGCTCGAATTCACACGCATCGTGCCGCGCGAAGGGTTCTCGCCGGACAGCGACTTGTGGAAAGAAATCACCGAGCGCGACCGCGTATTTCATCATCCATTCGATTCATTCGGGTCAACGGTGTCGCGTTTCTTCACCGATGCGGCGAGCGATCCGAATGTGACCGCGATGAAAACGACGCTTTATCGCGCGGGTGAAAAGTCGCCGATCGTGGAGGCTCTCATCGCAGCGGCGAAGAGCGGCAAGGACGTCGTCGCGTTCGTGGAGCTGAAGGCGCGCTTCGATGAAGAGCGTAATGTCGGCTGGGCGAAGAAGCTGCAGGAGGCGGGCGGGAAGATGGTATTCGGCTTCGTCGGCCTTAAGACCCACGCTAAAGCTGCGCTCGTCGTGAGGCGCGAGAACGGGAAGCTGCATCGTTACGCCCACATCGGAACGGGCAACTACAACGCCGATACTGCGAAGCGTTACACCGACCTTTCGCTCTTTTCCGCCGATTCCGCTCTGACCGGCGACATCCAGGATCTCTTCAACGAGCTCACCGGCTCGTCGAGCCAGCCGCAGCCGCTCACGCGCGGATGCCTGATCGCCCCACGGCAGCTGCTGCCGGCGCTGATCGAAAAGATCGAGCGTGAGGCCGCGCACGCGCGCGCGGGCAAGAACTCGCTCATCCGGATGAAGCTGAACGGTCTTTCGGATCCGGATGTGATTGAAGCGCTATACCGGGCCTCGCGCGACGGCGTGAAGATCGGTCTGGTCGTGCGCGGAATCTGTACGCTGCGTCCGGGAGTTCCGGGAATGTCGGACAACATCGCCGTGCTGAGTGTCGTGGGCAGATTCCTGGAGCATTCGCGCATCTACCATTTCAGAAACGCGGGTGAAGAGGAGTACTATGTGGGCTCTCCCGACCTTCGGCCGCGGAATTTGCGTCGCCGGATCGAGCTCATCGCACCGGTGCGCGAACCGTCGGCGCGCACGGAGCTGAGCGGCCTGCTCGATCTGTATCTCTCCGACTCCGGAGCGTGGGAGCTGCAGCCGGGCGGGGAATACAAGCGGCGCGCCGGCCGCGATCTTACCGCGCAGGCTCAGCTATCGGCGCCGCTCAGCTTGAATTGCAGGCGCTGACGATGTTCTGCTTCTGTTGCCGGGGGTTGTTGATCTCGGAGTAGAAGTCGTCGAAATACTTCAGCGTTTGCTTGACAACATCGGGCTTCATCCCGGCGGAGAGGGAATCGTGATACAGCGCGTAGATGGAGTCTTTTTTGGCGCGGAAGATCTGAAAAGTTCTTTCGAACGCGTCGGGGCCGGCGCAGTCACCCTTCATTAATCGCTGGGTGACGTTTTTGATTGGCAGACGGTAATCGGGGAAGGCATAGCGCGCATTGACGGCGCCGCTCCAGTCAAAATCCCGAGCCACGGGGAAGGCGGTGTCGAAGACGCTGTCCTTTCGCAGTAACAGGACGTTGTGCAGCTGCGAGACGGAGAAGTCGGTATTGCCGATGAAGTACTGGAACACGCCGAACATCGCACTCGCGTCCGGATCGAGGTCATCGCCGCGCGCGTTCTTAATCTTCAGGGGCGCGCCGCCGAGCCGTTTCGCAGCGTCCTCCGGCTCCTCGCCGAAAAATGCGTACCGCTTCTGAATGGTGTCGCCCTTCTTCGAGTCAACAAACGCGACGTGGGCGAGGCGGGCGTCGAAGCTGAGAGGGGTGAGCAGACGTTGAACGCGGTACAGTTGGAACTCGCTGAGCAGATACTGCTCCGTCTCGTCGTTGTTTTTGCAGGATACGACGAGCTTCATCCGCTTCTGCTTAGTGAAGATTGTCTTGTGCGTTGAGTCCTTGTCGAAGTTGAGCCGGATCGGCGGCAGGTCGCAGGTCTTCCGCCGCCAGATCCCGCGCGGCTTGATCTTGACGGGAACGGTCACCGTCTTGCCCTCGTCCACATAGAGAATCCTTGCCTGACGGTAGGGCGCCTTGTCGTCACGGGTGTCGTGCTTCAGCTGCCCGAAGTCGGCGACAAGAGTGATGTTGAGCACGCTCTGGTCTTCGTAAAACGATGCGCGCTTCAGCTGCGCGCCGGCGGCGAGCGGCACAAAGAGCAGCGAGGCTGCGATAAGGGCGCGCATTACTTCACCTCCACGCTAAGCACATTGGGATGTGTCCGCAGCTCGTTCATCAGATCGTCGGGCTCGGCGGATTTCTTGAACTGCACGATGTATTCGATTGTCTGCTTGCCCTCGCCTTCGCGCACGATTCCGCCGAGTCTCCACTTTTTGAGGTATTCGTCGAATGACTCTTCGATCGTCGGGCGGGCGTTCGCCGTCTCGTCGCATTGAATGCGGAGCAGCACGTCGCGGCGCTGGATGTCGTCTTCGCTCGGTGACTCGCTGCTTTGGCGGCGCTTTCGTCGCCACGCGCGATCGGCGGCCAGCTCGAGCTGCTCCGGCGTCATATCGCGGAAAATCTGCTCGTCGAGCATCGCCACGAAGCTTCCCGTCTGTCGCATCTCCGCCATCGCCTGCTCCATCTTCTTCTGCGCGCGTCCTCCCTCGAGTGGCGCGGCGGAGCGTCCGAAATCCGTATACCAAAGCCAGAGTATAAGTGCGTTGAAAATCAGCGAGATCACGGCTGCGACGGGAAGCTCCACGGCTGCGGCCAGTCCAATCGTCGTCGCGAGGAACACATAAACTGCATCCTTGCTGTCGTCGAGCGTGTTGCGGAATCTGATCGCGGCGACGATTCCCGCGAGACCGAATGCGAGTGGAAGGCTGTACTTCACCATCACGACGACGCCCGCGACGACAGGCGAGAGAATGATCAGAGTCTGAACGACCGACTGCTGATATCCCTTCTTGTGGCGGGTGAGGATGTAGATCCACGCCACCGGCAATACCAGGAGCAGCGCGGCGATCATTGCGACGGCGACGTTGACCGTAAGATTTGCCTGATCTCCCGCGAAAGTGGGACCGCCGGGATGTTTTTTCGACGGGATTACCGTCAGGTCGCTCGGCGGCGACGTGAGATCGAGGTGCGGCAGCACCGAAGCCGGCACGTAGCGCCAGGCAAGGAACGCAGCGCCGAAAAGAATTACATAGTAGACAGCGACACGGAGCAGGATGTTCTGCTCGATCCGGCTCGTAGCTGAGGAGGCGGGAGGCTTCGCCAAGTCGTGACCCGTTTGTCCGAAGGTGGAGCTAGAATATCCGTCCACCCGCTCTCCGCCGCCATAGCGCCTGCGTAAGCGGCGTACAAACGCGATAAGTAGGGCGGGGGGCCGTCCGATGAGCTGCTTCCGGGAAATGTTGACGGCATCAGTGCATTCGCCGCCGTTGCGGCGAGCGTTCTACTTCGGGGTCGGCGTCCCGGACGAGAACCCAAAACTAAAACCCGCGTACACCGACCTCGTCTGTCCCGGCTCAAAAAACTTTCCACCGGTCGCGTTCACTGCCACCGACGACGCATATGTCCGGTTGAGCGCGTTGTACAATCCGGCATTGAATGAAAGCCCGGAAGTACGCCCGACGGCTTGCGTCACCAGCCGCAGATTGATCACTCCATAGCCGGGCGCAGAGGCGGAGTTGGCATCGTCCGCGAACACGCGCGAGCTGAACGCGCCCTCCGCGACGATCGCCGTGCCCGAGAGGCGAAATGTCGCGCTCGTCTGCAGCTGCTTCGACGGCGCTCCGGGAATCCGCTTGCCGGCGAAGCTAATGCCTGCAACGGTGAAGCTTCGATACCGATAATCACCATAGGTGTACGCGAGGCCGAGATCAGCGAGCCCAAACGTCTTTCCGATAGAGAGCTCGAGCCCCTTTCTCGCCGTGCGCCCAGCATTCCGGAAATACCGCCTGCCATTGCTCGAAGGTATCTCGAAGGGAACCAGCTCATCGCTCACGCCGGTTGTAAAAACCGCCGCGCTGTACTGCAGCCCCGACGAAGCCAGCCCCTTGTAACCCGCTTCATAGGAGAGTGAACGCTGCGGACGAAGATCCTGATTGATTCCCGCCGAGCCGTCGGGGTGGTTACCGAGCTCGGTCGCCGTTGGCGTCTCGAATGCCGACGAAACGTTCCAGTAATAGGAGCT
>JBKJHG010000109.1:0-4464 GCA_046599115.1 Gemmatimonadaceae bacterium | reverse complement strand
TGCCGCTCTCGCTTGGCGGCGACCGCACGCAGTACTCGGGGCGCAGCGAGGTGTCGCAGAACTTTCCGAACCTGAGCATTCAGCAGCTGACATTCTCACCGACGAAGTGGCTCGACTGGATGCCGTCATTCAACTTCAGCAACCAGCAACACTTCAACATCGACCAGGCGGGTGAGTTCGCGTTTCGCTATGTGACGAAGCCGGGGGGTGGTGCCGATAGCGTGAAGCTCAAGCGGAGCGTCCGCAACACGACCTGGGCGATGCAGAGTCCGTTCAAGATTGCCGGATGGGACTGGAGTAACTCGTTCACCTTTCACGACCAGGATTACCGCGCTCCGGCGTCGATCGTGATCGTGGATCCGGTCGATACGGCGAAGAAAACGACGCGCGTGTTCGCGCGCACATTCAGCACCGAGCTCGATTGGCAAACCGGGTTTCGGTTGCCGAGCCTGCTGCAGGGAACGCTCAACCTTTCGCCCTCCATCTCATTCAACAACGTGGACGGCCACGGCTTCTGGCTGCGCACCGAGCAGAGTGGAGGCAGGTTCGTACACCAGACGAAGCGCGCCTCAGGCGGGTTGGGAATCACGCCGACGTTTTTCGCGCTCTTCCCCGGAATCGGTCCGATCACGCGGATTCGGCACTCTGTGACGCCGACGCTGACGTGGAGCGTGGCGCCACACGCGACGGTTCCGGCGGAATACCTGAAGGCGCTCAATATCTCGCCGGTGAGCTACCTCGGCAATCTGGCGCAGAATCAGCTAACGCTGAACGTCTCGCAGGTATTCGAGGCAAAGCTGCGCAGCAATGACACATCGAAGACGGCGACTGAAGACAAGAAGATCAAGCTGCTGGCTGTCAACTTCAGCCCGCTCGCGTATGACTTCGAGAGGGCGCGGGCGCATCACTCTGGGTTTACGACAGATCGTTTCAGCTATGATGTGACGACAGATTTGCTTCCGGGCTTCCACGGCAGCGTGGACTACTCGTTGTACGAGGGAAGCGTGTTCAGCGATTCCGCGAAATTCAAACCGTACCGCGAGAACATCAACGCATCCTTCACCCTCAACGGCCAGTCCGGTCTCATCGGCGCGATCAACCGCGTCTTCGGGCGCGCTGTCCCCGAGGGCACCCCGCAGATCGAGCGGCTGGATCAGAATCCGGACGACGCGCTGGCCAACCGTGTCGCTTCCACTCCCGTCGCGGGGAGCGCCGTTCGCAATCGCCAGTACTCGATGCCGACGACGGAACAGTGGCAGGCGCAGTTCACATTCACCTCCAGCCGCCAGCGTCCGCCAACGGGGAATGGAATCATCGTCAATCAGGATCCGGGCAGCGTGTGCGCCCCGTTCATCTCCAACGCGTTGAACTATCAGCAGTGCCTCACAGAGGCGACACTGCTTACATCGGGAACGACGCCACTTACACGCACTACCGCCGGCTCTCCGTTCATCCGCATCCCGTCGCGCGAAGCGCTCCAGTCGCAGATGAGCTTCCACATTACTCCGAAATGGGCGGCGCAGTGGGGGACGACGTACGATGTCAGCGCCCGCCAGTTCGCCAGCCAGCAGGTCTCGCTGCAGCGGGAGCTCCACGACTGGCGGGCGATATTCGCTTTCACCCAGGCTCCCAATGGGAACTTCGCATTCAACTTCTCGATTTCCCTTAATGCCGAGCCCGACCTAAGATTCCCCTATGACAAGCAGACGTATCGCCCGGCAAGCCGCTGATCGCTGACTGACGTGAGCGGCGACGAGCTTACAATCGACGGCAGCTCGCTGACGATCGCCGACGTTCACTCCGTCGCGGTCGCGAGGCGCCGCGTGCAGCTTTCACCCAAGTCGCGCAAGCGGATGGCGAAGACGCGCGAGTTCGTGGAGGGAATCGTCTCCCGGGGTGAAGTCGTGTACGGAGTGACGACGGGATTCGGAAAGCTCTCCGACGTCGCGATTCCCCTCGACAAACTGAATCAGCTGCAGGTGAATCTGGTGCGCAGCCACGCCGCCGGCGTCGGCGACCTTCTCCCCGAGCCGGAAGTGCGCGCGATGATTCTTCTCCGCGCCAACGTTCTCGCGAAGGGCTTCTCCGGCGCGCGCGCCGATCTCGTCGATCTGCTCCTCGGCCTGATAAACAACGATCTGTATCCGCCGATTCCGGAGCAGGGCAGCGTCGGCGCCAGCGGCGATCTCGCTCCTCTCGCGCATCTCGCGCTGGCCCTCATCGGAGAGGGCGACATCCTCGTCAACTCCGTTTGCCGTCCCGCGTCGGAGGTGCTGCGATCGGTCAAGCTCACGCCGTTGACCCTCGGCCCGAAGGAGGGAATCTCCCTCATCAACGGGACGCAGGCGCACACCGCTGTCGGCGCGCTCGCTGTCGCGCGAGCGGGGAATCTCTGGCGCACGGCGCAGCTCGCAGGCGCGATGTCTCTCGAGGCGCTTCTCGGAACGCCGGTCGCATTTGACGATCGCATCCACCAGGCGCGCGGCCAGCGCGGGCAAATCGCTGCCGCCGCGATGCTGCGCGATCTCGTCGCCGACAGCGAGCTCCGCGAATCACACCGTCACGGTGATTCGAGAATCCAGGACGCGTACTGCCTGCGCTGCATTCCGCAGGTGCACGGCCCCGTGCTCGACGCTCTCCAGTGGATCGAGCGGGTCGTCACCGATGAGCTCAACGCCGCCACCGACAATCCGCTCGTCTTCGACAACGGTGACATTCTCAGCGGCGGAAACTTTCACGGGCTCCCCGTCGCGGCGGCGCTCGACTTCCTCGCCATCTCGCTCACACACCTGGCGACGATCTCTGAGCGGCGCATCGACGGCCTAGTTAATCCCGATCTCAACGAGGGACTACCACCCTTTCTCACCGGAGAGCCCGGGCTCGATTCCGGGTTTATGATGGCCCAGGTAACTGCGGCCGCTCTCGCCAGCGAGTGCAAGCTGCTCTCGCATCCGGCGAGCGTGGACAGCATCCCCACCGACGGCAACAAGGAAGATGTCGTGCCGATGGCGATGGGTGCGGCGTGGAAGGCGCGCCGTGTCGTCGCCAACGTGCAGCGAATTCTGGCCATCGAGCTGATGTGCGCCGCGCAGGGTCTCGATGCGCGCGCGCCGCTTCGGCCCGGCAAGGGCGTCCGTCTCGGGCACGAGAAGGTCCGCTCGGTGATACCGACGCTCGGCGACGACCGCGTTCTCTCCGGCGACATCGAAGCGCTGAGCTACGCCATTGCCGCGCGCGAATTCTCGGACATCGTGGACGCGCTGTGACATCGCGCGAGATTCACGCGCCTCGCGGCAACAAACTCTCGTGCCGGGGGTGGCAGCAAGAAGCGGCACTCCGAATGCTGATGAACAATCTCGACCCCGCGGTGGCGGAGAACCCCGCCGAGCTCGTCGTGTACGGCGGAACCGGGAAGGCGGCGCGCAATTGGGAATGCTTTGACGCCATCGTAGCGGAGCTCAAGATACTCGGCGACGATGAGACGCTGCTCATCCAGAGCGGGAAACCGGTCGGCGTGTTTCGCACGCATCGGAGCGCGCCGAGAGTTCTCCTCGCCAACAGCAATCTCGTCGGGCGGTGGGCGAATTGGGATCACTTCCGCGAGCTCGAGAAGCGCGGACTTATGATGTTCGGCCAGATGACCGCTGGCTCGTGGATCTACATCGGGTCGCAGGGAATTGTGCAGGGCACATACGAGACGCTCGGCGCGCTGGCGCGAAAGCATTTCGGCGGCTCACTCGCCGGAAGACTCGTGCTCACCGCCGGACTCGGCGGAATGGGCGGAGCTCAGCCGCTCGCGGCGACGATGCACGGCGCGGCGACGCTTATCGTCGAAGTGGACGAGAGGCGGATCGACAAACGCATCGAGACGAAGTACCTCGATAGAAAGACTGCTGATCTCGCCGAAGCACTCGTCTGGATCAAGGAGGCGAAGAGATCAAACACGCCGCTCAGCGTCGGGCTGCTCGGCAACGCTGCCGACATTTTGCCGCTGCTTCTCGAGGCCAACGAGATTCCCGACGTCGTCACCGATCAGACCAGCGCGCACGATATGTTGAATGGATATGTGCCGGCGGGGACTACGCTCGCTGAAGCCGCGGCGCTGCGCGCGTCCGATCCGAAGAAGTACATCCGCCTCTCCACAGCTTCGGCGGCAAAGCACGTCGAAGCGATGTTGGAAATGCAGAAGCGCGGCGCGATTGCGTTCGATTACGGAAACAACATCCGCACTGTGGCTCGTGATGCGGGCGTCGAGAACGCGTTCGACATTCCCGGTTTCGTCCCCGAGTACGTGCGTCCGCTGTTCTGCGAGGGTAAGGGCCCATTCCGGTGGGTCGCGCTGTCAGGCGATCCGGCCGACATCGCCCGAACCGACAGCCTCGCGCTGGAGCTCTTTCCAAATGATGAACATCTTCGCCGTTGGATCGAGCTTGCGTCGGAACGGATCGCGTTCCAGGGACTTCC
>JBKJHG010000099.1:0-3521 GCA_046599115.1 Gemmatimonadaceae bacterium | reverse complement strand
AGCGATTGCGCGCGGAGGGTGTCGTCGCATTCAAGTGCTTCCTCACTCCATCAGGCGTTGACGAGTTCGGAGCCGTCGCCGAGCGCGATCTGCGATCTGCTTTTCCCGATTTGTCGGATCTGAATGCACCGCTGATGGTTCACGCTGAGGATCCCGCCGAGATACTCGAGCCGGCGGGTCCGTCGCGCGATTACGCAGTCTATCTCGCGACGCGCCCGATCGCCGCCGAGCGCTCCGCGATCTCGCTGATGACGAATCTGATGGAGTGGTGCGCGACGCGAGTGCACATCGTACACCTCTCGTCGGCGAGCTCTCTGGATCTCATTCGCAGCGCGCGGGCGAAGAAGCTTCCAATTACAGTCGAGACCTGCCCTCATTATCTGACGTTCGCGGCCGAGGAGATTCCAGATGGCGCGACGCAGTACAAGTGCGCGCCGCCGATCAGAAGCAGCGCTGAGCGTGACGCGCTGTGGGAAGCGTTGATCGCGGGGCAAATCGATCTCGTCGCCTCGGACCACTCACCCTGTCCGCCGGAGATGAAAGACACCGGTGGAGATTTCTTCGCGGCGTGGGGCGGAATCGCGTCGCTTCAGATCTCGATGCCGGCGGTGTGGACGGGAGCGAGGGAGCGCGGCGTGAAGCCGGAGCGGATCGCGGAGTGGATGTCGGCGGGGCCGGCGAGATTGGTTGGACTCGATGACAGGAAAGGGAAGCTCGCCGAGGGATACGACGCGGACATCGTGATCTGGAATCCGGATGCGAGTTTCATCGTGGACGCGGCGAAGCTCGAGCATCGCAACAAGATCACTCCATATGCCGGGGCGAAATTGTTCGGCGTGGTGGAGAAGACGTTCGTTGGCGGCCGGGAAGTGTTCGCGCGCTGAATCTCCCCCTTACTTCGTCAGCGGCGCGTATTCCGGGTGTGACTCGATAAACTCGGCGATGAAGGGGCAGCTTGGCACGACCTTGAGCGAATTGGTCTGTGCGTAGTCCAGAACGTACTTGGCAAGGGCACTGCCAATCCCGCGCCCCTCGAGCTGGTGAGGGACCTCGGTGTGCGTGAACCAGATCGTATCGCCGCGTCGCTCATAATCCACCAACGCGATGTGGCCTTCGATCTCGGCTTCGAACCGGTTCTTGGCCGGATTGTCGTGAACGGGGATGTCGCGATCCGCGTTCACGTGACGGGACCCGGTGCGCTGCGCTCGAGCGCGGCTCGGTCCCAGCTGGCGAGCTTGGCACCGGCCTCGTAGGTGGACTGCAGAAATTCGAGCAGTGTCGCGTCCGGCGACTTCGAGGTGCGCACCGCTTCGTAGGGCAAAACGAATTCCTTCATTGTCGGATGATAGTATGCGGACGCGGGTTTGACAGTAGCGCGCTCGTAATCAGCCGGCTCGGGGTAAGCGTACGCGTAGTACACCGGCTCCTCGATTGCACCCGCTGCGCCCGGCCAAAAACCAGCGCTTGTCAGCTCGTGTGAATACCCCTCCGTCTGAACGTAATCGGGGCAGTGTGGCGCGCCACCGGGGTGCCTTGGCGCGGGGCGGCCGGAGAATCGAGTCACGGCGAGGTCCATCGCACCCCAAAAGAAATGACTCGGGCTCGCCTTGCCTACGAATCGCGCGCGAAAATCGGTGAATACCCGATCCGACTCGAGGAGAATTCTCCAGAAGCGGTTCGCGTATTCGGGATCGTATGAGTGATGCGTCTGATCCTTGGCGAAGGGAGTCGCGTCCTCGACCTCATTCGGAAATGCGCTGATGTGAAGCTCGACGCCGATGCCTCTCAGCGCGGCGGTGTATTCGGAGTAGAAGTCGGCAACGCTTTGGGCCCGGAGCGGCAGGAGAATCGCCTTCGCGCGCGAGCTGCGGATCTCGAGTGTGTGATCCACAAAATCGAATCCGATGTCGAGCGCGACATCGCCGCTATGCATCGCACCCGTGGTAAGTCCCCGCGCGGAAACATAGAGCGTGCTGTTCCACCAATGATTGACGAGTGGCGTCAGAGAGAGGCGGGTTTTGCCGACGATCTGCGTCCACCGGTGAAGGGTGGCAGCGGTGTCCTGCCACTCGAATACGGGAAGCTTGGGCCAGCGTTCGGAGCTCATCGGCATTCGGAATCATCCACCGGCTTGGGATGACTGAATATACCCAGCGTTCCCCTGACCCTAGGAGCCTCACGGTGTTAGCGTAGTGGCTGGCGGAATTGGCGCGGATTTCGCGCCGGAGAGCAGAGACCCGAACCGGAGCAATGCAGTGAGCAAGCACAGAATTGCGATTAACAATTTCATCGGCGCGCTGGTGATGCTGGTGGTTGCCTTCATCATCCATCGCTCGACGGAAAATCCGGCGCTGCGTTATATGGCCGACGTAATGTTCCCGATCGGCGCGGCGACAATGGTTCTCGCCGCGATCTTCTTCCTCGTCGCGCGCGACATCGACGGCCCGCCGCTGGAGAGCTAGCGATTGGCGCCTTTCACCGATCTTCCCGATCTTGCCGCCGAGCGTCTGGGCGGGACGGTGATCGCGGCGAACGACGATTTCTTCGCCGAGAAGGAGAATTTGATCAAGGCGAGCGCGCCGGAATGGCGCGAGGGCGAGTACACCGACCGCGGGAAATGGATGGACGGCTGGGAGACGCGCCGCCGCCGGACTCCCGGTCACGACTGGGCGGTCGTGCGCCTCGGACTTCCTGGAATCGTGCACGGTGTCGTGATCGACACCGCATTCTTCACCGGGAATTATCCGGAAGAGGCGAGCATTGATGTCGCGTCCGTGGATGAGGATGATGTGACGCGAACCTCGGACGGGAGCGTGAAGTGGGAGACGCTGCTGGAGAGGTCGCCACTGAAGGGGAATGCGAAGAATGAATTCGTGATTGACGGGAAGGGGAAGCGAGTGACGCATCTCCGCCTCAACATCTTTCCCGACGGCGGGGTCGCGCGACTGCGCGTGCACGGAGAGGTCGTTCCCGACGCCAGCGCGGTTGCCGGTGAAGTCGATCTCGCGGCGATGGCAAATGGCGGTTATGTCGTCTCGTGCAGTGACATGCACTACGGGAACCGCAACAATCTTATTCTCCCCGGGCGCTCGACGCATATGGGCGACGGTTGGGAGACGAAGCGCCGCCGCGGGCCGGGGCACGATTGGGCGATCGTGCAGCTCGCTCGGCGGGGAACGATCGACCGCGTGGAGCTGGACACCGATCACTTCAAGGGAAATGCGCCTGGCAAGTGTGACATCGAGTACTGCGACGCGATCGCGGATTCGACCTTCGATCCCGAGAAGGTGAAATGGGGGGTGCTCGTTCCGGAGACGCCGCTCAAGGCACACGAGCGGCACGAATTCGAGGTGGCGTCAGCGAAGCCGGCGACGCACGTGCGGCTGAATATTTACCCCGACGGCGGCGTAGCGCGGCTGAGATTGTTTGGGAGAGCGAATTAGATAATTCGCTTGCCGGTGATTTTTTCAAAAAGAGGAATGAGGTCGATTCTCAGCGGCGTGTCGGCTCCGAGCGGGAGC
>JBKJHG010000001.1:0-5098 GCA_046599115.1 Gemmatimonadaceae bacterium | reverse complement strand
TTCCGAGCGGCGCAACCAGTGAGGAGCTCGAACGGTTTTTCGAGAACGCCGTCGCGTTCGAACGCAAAGACTTGCGGCTGCTCGGGTGGGGAGAGGCGGCCGATGCGGAGGCGCTCCTCAGCGCCTCCCTAGCGCAGATAATTCACGAATGAGTACGTAACAACGCCATCGCTCTTGGAAAAGTCGTGATACTTTCGCGGTGATTCAGGCGAACGACTCGCCATCCCTTGACCTTCAGCAAGGGCGCCGCCAAGATGCTTCGATCGTATGCCTCCGGCGCTATTCGGCTCACGTGTGGACATCGATTTCGCGTGGCAAGGGTTGTTCTGCCACGACGCCCGACGGTCTGCGGTATGTCGGACCCGCCTCCCGACTACCCGAAGCACTGTTCGCGCTCAGATACGGCGCAACGGCATGACCTTCGGATTTCTCGCGGCGCCGTTCCTGCTCAAGTGGTACAGAGGCAAGCGGACTGATGTTACACGCTGCCGTTACTTCGTAATGGCGCCGCAGGCGATCCGATCCCCTGCGTTACCGGCCGGATCGGTCTTCATATCGTCGGCTTTGGCATGAATGACGAGGGCGGTGCCGCCATTGCTGAACACGGAGTTGGGGCCCATGCCGAGGCTCACGCGTGAGTCAGTTACTGTGGTCTTAGCGGTGCCATTCGCTGCGACCATGAAGTTGTTCATGTCGCCAGCATGCGGACCCAAAGGGTTCTCCAACCCATGCTTCTTGGTGTCCGGGTTGAAATGCCCGCCGGCCGATGCGAACGGAGTCTCGCACTTCGCCACCGCATGGATGTGAATCGCGTGCTCGCCGGGCGTCAGGTTCTTGAAATCGAGCGCGATCGAGACGCCGCCGCTGGCGGGCGACAGGGTGGCTATACCTACCGATTGTCCCTGTGCGTTCTTGAGTTCGACTTTGGCTCCGTTCTGTTGTGCCATCAGAGGTAGTGAAGCTGCACAGGTCAGTGCAACGGCCATCAAGACTTTGTTCATGTCGCTCCCGTTGGTTGAGCCGGCCCAGCGGAATGCTGCGTCAGCTCATATTCGCGTATGCGGATTACAGCAGAACCTTCGGACGCACGTCAAATCGCCCGCCACTTCCATCCTGCTGATCAAGCCCATAGATGGCGCTCATGCTCAGTGTGCTCTCGCCTGTATTGCGGAGCCCGTACCAGACCCCTTGTGAAACGTAGACCGTCGTCCAGGGACCCATCCGGATCTCACGGCCCGCAGGGTGGTGTCCGCGTTCATGGAATTTATTTATCTTTCCGAGTTGTATAAAAATATCCCGAGCCCTGTTTTCTGGCGATTACATAATGGCTGGCATGAATCAATAGTGCGGCTATGCCCAGTCCGAGAACGACCCAGCTGAAGATGTCCGGGACCGGCCGGCCATTTTTAAGCCACCAACCCAGAACAATAAGGAATATGCCAAGTAGGCTTCCACTGACATCAAGAAAAAGGTAAAAGAATTTTTTTACTATGTCGGTAAGTTTCATAATGGCTTGTCGTGTGGGGACGAAGGGACGGCTATTTCCCCGAGACCTGCCAAATGCAGCACTTCAATGCGATCGCGTAACTGTTTGTAGCGATCCGGTGCCACCGTCGTCGTCAAGCTGTCGCCTCGCTGCTTCCAAACGGTGCTTCATCGCCAGGGCGACTTCGGTGCGGATTCAGGGCCTTGAGTTTATTCGTGCGATACCACGTTTTCGGATCGCGCTTCAGTCGGCTCACCAATCAAGCGACTGGACGAGTGCCAGGCCGAGATACGGGACGCTGCCCGTGACAAGCATGACCTATCGTGTCGTCGCCATGCTCGCATCTCCAGATGCAGACTCGGCGTTCGACTCTTGCAACATCGACCGTTCGTCATCGGCCAGCTCACCGATATCGCTACGTTGATCCCGCCGACGGCTCGGGCGGCGGAAAAGGATTCGTCGGCGGCGGCTCCGGAGACGGCTCGGGAACTGGCGTCAGCGGTGGTATCGGTTTCGGCTCCGGCTCAGGGGGCTGTGACACTGGCGTCATCGACGTGATGCGTGCAGGATCAGCGCCGCGCGAGCTCTGTAGAGCTGGCCCTGGCAGTCGGCCTGTGTCCCTGGGGTGGTGACGAGTTCGCCGTCCTCGCTCCGAACACGGCGCCCGACCCCGCTCGCACGCTGGCCACGCGTTTGCTGGACCAGATGACACAGCAAGTGTCGACCAACCGCATCGCTACGGCATCGATTGAAGTTGCGACGTTCGATCTTGCCAGGAATGCGTCAGTCACCGCGGACTCGTTTATGCGTAAGGCAGACGCGGCGTTATACGGCGCCAAGACGGGTGGAGGCCACCACGTCCGCGTCTCGTGACTTCCTGGAGCAAGCCCGATGAAGATTCTGCTGGCTGTCGATGGATCATCGCATTCGCAAGAGGCTGTTGACGAAGTCTCGAGGCGGCCGTGGCCGTCCAGAAGCACCGTTCGCGTGCTATCGGTGATCCAACCGTACACCCCACCCGCGACGGAAGTCGTCCTCGCCGGAGCCACGCTCGAGGACATAAGACGGCGGCAGACCGCAGATGCCGAACATCTCACCGCTCGCGCTGCCGATGCCGTGAACGCCGCCGGCATAACCGCGGACGCGGCTGTGCGCGAGGGCGACCCTCGATCCGCCATCGTTGACGAGGCCGACGAATGGGGAGCAGATCTGATCGTGGTCGGCTCGCACGGCCGGACAGGCGTGAAGCGCTGGCTGCTCGGGAGCGTCGCGGGCGCGATCGTGAGCCACGCACCCTGTTCCGTCGAGGTCGTGCGAAGACGAGAGCCACGGTAGGGTGGGTTGCGCCGCGCGGCCCTTACATCGTTGATTGACTGACCGCCTCAGCCTTGCTCGGCCTGCCGCAGGTGTTCCGCGACCTCAGACGGAGTGTGCGCCTCTTGTGCGAGCAGAAGGGCGATTCAGATCACGCCACTACATGTATCACCGAGACTCGTCTCCCGTTTCGCGTGACACCTCGCGAACGAGCTCCGCGACCTCGTGCTCGCCTCCCGTCCACGCGACGTCCGCCTGCGCGATGATGCCGGTACAGCACCCATGTTCATCGACGACCGGCACGCGCCGGATCTGATGTTTCTCCATCGTCGAGACGACCTCGTCGAGCGGCGCATCCGCGCCCACCGTCACGACCGGTTGCGACATGTACTGTTCGGCCGTATGGGCGATCGGGTTTTTGCCCTCTGCCACGACACGACAGACGATGTCGCGATCGGTAATCACGCCGATCAGCTGATCACCACGATCGACGACAGGGATCTCACCACAGTCGTTCTGCGCCATCAGCTTCGCCACCTCATCGAGCGTGGTCTGCGGAGTGCAGCAGGCCGGACGGGGAGTCATCACATCCCGAGCCAGTTTCGTCATGAGCTGTTTCCTTTCGAGGATCCGAGGTTCACGCTGCACGTCGTAGCACGTCGGCGCGATGGCGTTCGAGAACCAGACGTGAGAGCACCAGCAGACTCAGGGCCGATCGCGCACGCTACCTCGACGGCGATGACCGCGTTCCGGATCGAGGAAATACATAAGCACGGTTCTTCTCGAGAAGGAGACTCAGACGCAACCGACGTGCCAACGGAAGTGACAGGGCACCTCGCTTGCATCCTCTAGCCTGCGTGGAGCCACTTGATGAAACCGAACCTCAACCCCTTGGAGCCGTTCGCCGATCGTCGGGAAGCCGGCACCGAACTCGCGGCTCGTCTGCATGCCTACAAGGACCGTGACGATGTCGTGGTGCTGGCACTGCCCCGTGGCGGCGTACCCGTGGCGTACGAAGTCGCCCGTGCGCTCGGAGCGCCTCTGGATGTGTTTCTCGTGCGCAAGCTCGGCGTGCCAAGCCATCGAGAGTTGGCGATGGGTGCGATTGCTTCGGGCGGTGTCCGCGTCCTGAACGAAGATATCGTCAGATGGTACGGGGTGCCAGCATCAATTATCGACGAGGTGACGGTGGATGAGCAGGCGGAGCTCGAGCGGCGGGAGCGCGCGTATCGCGACGGCCGTGAGCCGCTCAGTCTTGAACGCCGCATCGTCCTGCTCATCGACGACGGGCTGGCTACCGGGTCGACCATGAAGGCGGCGGTTCAGGCAGTACGCGCGCATGCGCCTGCGCGGATCGTGGTGGCGGTTCCTGTCGGAGCGCCCGAGACATGCGGCCAATTCGCCGACATCGCGGACGAGATCGTCTGTGCACGTACGCCGGAGCCGTTCTCCGCCGTGGGACAGTGGTATCGCGACTTCTCGCAGACGACCGACGAGGAAGTGCGCGAACTGTTGCATGAAAGCGCTGAGCCCGCGATGAGGACCCGGTGAACGCGGATTCAGCCGTTGAGACGGTCCGGCGCAAAGCCCTGCGGGTCGAGCCGACCTCCGATGGCCTGGGCCCGTTGCTCGACGCCGTCGGTGACGCACGGCTCGTGCTGATTGGCGAAGCGACACACGGGACCCACGAGTTCTATCGACTGCGAGCGGAGGTGACCAAGGCGCTGATATCAGGAAAGGGGTTCAACGTGGTCGCGGTCGAAGCCGACTGGCCCGATGCGTACCGCGTGAACCGGTGGGTGCGTCACACCGCGACCGAATCGGATGCCGAGACGGCCTTTGATGACTTCAGGCGGTTTCCTCGATGGATGTGGCGCAATCGGGATGTCGTGGACTTCATCCAGTGGCTTCGGACGCACAATGCATCTGAACCTGCGACCTCCCGCGTGGGTTTTTACGGTCTGGACCTGTACAGCCTGCGGCCGAGTACGCAAGCCGTGACGGGCGTATCGCGGCGGACGAATACTTCGTCGCGGAGCAGAACGCGCGTCTGGTGCGGAACGCCGAAGAGTATTATCGCGCCATGTTCGGCGGGCGCGTCGAGTCGTGGAATCTCCGCGATACGCACATGATGGAGACGCTCGAGGCGCTGCTTGCGCATGTCCACCAGGCATCCGGCTCTGCCCGTGCCGTTGTGTGGGCGCACAACTCGCATCTGGGAGACGCCCGCGCGACGCAGATGGGCGAGGGTGGAGAGTTGAATCTCGGACAGCTTGTGCGGCAGAAGTACGGCCCCCA
>JBKJHG010000115.1:0-3430 GCA_046599115.1 Gemmatimonadaceae bacterium | reverse complement strand
GTTTAGCCGGCAGACGATCTGCACGTCGTCGAAATTCTGCGTCGCGTAGAGCGCTTTGATCGCACGCGAGATGTCGTGCGAGTTGAGCTGGGCACCCGCAGTGAGACCCGCTGTCGTCTGAATGACGGCCGGATCTCCCCGCGTGTTCCCGCTGATATCTATGGTTTCGGGGGTCGCGCAAGGACCGGTGGACGCATCCTGCGCGGCCAAGGGGCCTGCGGCGCAAACGAGCGCCACAACGGCCGCAATCACCTTCCGCATCACTGAAATATACACAATACCGTAGAGTGGAGGCCCTCTTCCCGAGGACTGTTCCTGTTAGACAACGAAGCCGCCGGTGAGCGTTGCTTTGCTCCCGGCGGCTTTTTATTAAAAGATCGGGATTAGGCTCTGGGCGTCGCGCTCAAAACCCTGAAATCGAGGTGCTCTCCCTCGGGCGCGAGATCCACTTCGATCTCGTCCCCGGGCGAGAATTCCGCCAGCAAAATCTTTTCCGAGAGCGGGTCCTCTATGTAACGCTGGATCGCCCTCTTCAGCGGCCTCGCCCCGAATTTCTCGTCGTAGCCGTGCTTCACGAGAAACGCCGATGCTGCGTCGGTGAGCTTGAGCGTTAGCTCCTCTTCGACCAGGCGCTTCTGCACCGCCTTGAGGAGAATTCCAACGATCTCGGCGATGTTGGCCTCCGAGAGCGGGTGGAAAACGATGACGTCGTCAAGCCGGTTGAGAAACTCCGGGTTGAAGACGTGGCTCATCTCCTCTTTTACTTTCTCCGCCATCCGCTCGAAGCTGCTCTTGTCGTCGGGAGCGTGGAAGCCAAGCTGCTTGCCCTTGGTGATGTCACGGGCGCCGACGTTCGAAGTCATTATGACGACCGTGTTCTTGAAGTCGATCACCCGGCCGTAGTTGTCGGTGAGGTGACCCTCGTCGAGAACCTGGAGCAGAATGTTGAACACATCTGGATGCGCCTTCTCGATCTCGTCGAGGAGAACGACGCTGTACGGCTTGCGCCGCACCGCCTTCGTCAGAGTTCCCGAGTCTTCGTAGCCGACGTAGCCCGGCGGGGCGCCGATGAGCCGCGACACGGAGAACTTCTCCATATACTCGCTCATATCTACGCGAATGAGCGCGCTCGGATCGGCAAACAGGAACTTGGCCAGCGAGCGGGCGAGCTCCGTTTTTCCGACGCCTGTCGGACCGGAAAAGATGAACGAGCCGATCGGACGGTTCGGATCCTTGAGTCCGGCGCGGCTGCGTCGGATCGAGCGCGCGAGCGCCTTGATCGCCTCTTCCTGGGCGACAACCGATTCGTGCAGCTCGGATTCCATCCTCAGGAGACGCTTGGTCTCTGCTTCCTGGAGGCGCATCACCGGGATGCCAGTCCAGCGCGAGACGATGAAGGAGACTTCCTCCTCGCCGAGTACGGGGCGGTGCGACTGGCGGTGCGCCTCCCACTCCTCCTGACGGCGGCGAATGTCGCCCTGCAGCTCGCGCTCCCTGTCGCGCAGCGAAGCGGCGCGCTCAAAGTTCTGGTCGCGGACAGCCGCTTCCTTTTCGACGTTCACGCCGTCGAGCTGCGCCTTGAGCTCCGTCACCTGCGGCGGAGGAGACTGCGTCGCCAAACGCGCGCGGGCGCCGGCTTCGTCGATCACGTCGATCGCCTTGTCGGGCAGAAACCTGTCCGTGATGTAGCGATCCGACATCTTCGCCGCGGAGACGAGCGTCGAATCGGGGATCGTCACTCGATGATGATCCTCGTACTTCGAGCGCAGTCCCTTCAAAATCTCGATCGTTTCGTCAATCGAAGGTGGCTCGACGATGACGGTCTGGAACCGCCGCTCGAGAGCGCCGTCCTTTTCGATGTACTTTCGATACTCGTTCAGAGTTGACGCACCGACGCACTGGAGCTCGCCGCGCGCAAGCGCGGGCTTCAGCATGTTGCTCGCGTCGATCGCGCCTTCGGCCGCTCCCGCTCCGACGAGCGTGTGAAGCTCGTCGATGAACAGAATGATGTTCTTGTTCTGGGCGATCTCGTTCATCACCGCCTTGAGGCGCTCCTCAAACTGGCCGCGGTACTTCGTGCCTGCGATCACCGCCGCCATATCGAGCGACAGAACGCGATTATCGCGGAGCGAATCGGGGCATTCTCCGGTAGCGATGAGCTGAGCCAGACCTTCGACGATTGCCGTTTTGCCCACACCCGGCTCGCCGATGAGCACCGGGTTGTTCTTCTTGCGCCGGGTGAGAATCTCCATCACGCGCTCGATCTCCTTGGCGCGTCCGATCGTCGGGTCGAGCTGATTCTCCGACGCGAGCTGCGTGAGATCGCGGCAGAAATGATCGAGGGCGGGGGTCTTGGATTTCTTTTCGCCCTTGCCGGGGATCGTCTGGGACGTTCCCGGAGCGCCGGCCGTGGCAGCGGCGGCGGCGCCCTGCGGCAGCTCCGTGCCGAGGAGACGGAGCGTCTCGACGCGTGCAGCGTCGAGATTCACGCCGGCATCGGAGAGCACCTGGGCCGCAATTCCCTTTTCTTCGCGAAGAAGTCCGAGCAGGAGGTGCTCGGTGCCGACGTACCCGTGACTGAGATCGCGGGCTTCTCCCATCGCGAGCTCGAGGACTTTCTTCGCGCGGGACGTATAGGGCAGGTCGGGCCCCGTCGCCGCAGCCGCTTTCCCCTTCTTCACGGTCTCTTCGATCTTCTGCTGAATCTCGTCAAGATCAACATTCAGATTCTGAAGCACCGCGGCAGCCACGCCCTCACCCTCGCGGATGAGTCCGAGCAGGATGTGCTCGGTGCCAACGTACTCGTGCTTGAGCCGCTGAGCTTCCTCTCGCGCCATTGCGAGAACCTTTCGGACTCGCTCAGTGAAGTTGTACCCGTTCATCTCGCTATCTCCGCGTGGGAGCGTGAGCCCGCAGTCAGACCCGAGTTACTCTTCAGGCCGTTTCGGCGGCAAGCGTCTCGCGCACATAACGTGCTCTCGCGACGTTCGCCTCGCTCTCGGTGAGCGTCCTTCCCTCAGAACGACCGAGATGCGCCGACTGACTGAAGATCAGGAGCTTGTTGAGGGTATATACACTGAGACCGCTAATCAGTTTCAATCCCACCGCGAGCCGCACGCCACTCAGGTAATTCATTGCTTCGTCGAAACTGAGACTGCGGGCGTAACGCAGGGTACCGAATGCGCGCCAGAGCTTGTCTTCAATAATATAACCGGCGTCGCGCAATAATACCCTCCTGGATTCTTCCTCGCGCTCGATGACGTGACGAACCACGCGCACCAGATAATCAAGCAGCTCTCCCTCCGAGCGGCCGAGCGTCGTCTGGTTGGAGATCTGGAAAAAATTTCCGACGACTTCACTTCCCTCACCGTACAATCCGCGGTACGTGAGCCCCACCGACTGCAGTCCGGCGAGAACCTTTCCGATCTCC
>JBKJHG010000172.1:0-14325 GCA_046599115.1 Gemmatimonadaceae bacterium | reverse complement strand
ATGGAAGGCCCGCGGCCGCCGATCGGCGAGTCGTACGTCGCCGTCGAGAGTCCAAAAGGCGAGAAGGGCTACTATATGGTATCCGACGGAACTGCCAAGCCGGTTCGCTGGCGCATTCGTCCGCCGTCGTTCGTGAATCTGTCCGCAATTCCAAAAATGGTTGAAGGACACTTGCTCTCCGACGTAATCGCCATCAACGCCAGCATCGACCTCGTGATGGGGGAGATCGACAGATGACGACGCCGATGACATCGCCTGCGAATGCGTCTCACGGCGCGCACGGCTCGTACGTGAAGGTCTTCACCGGCGCGCCGAAGAAGGAGCTCGATGAGCTTCTCACGCGCTACCCGACGAAAATGGCGGCGCTGCTTCCCGCATTGTGGATCGTGCAGCGAGAGCATGGTTGGGTGAGCGAAGATGGAATGGCGGAAGTCGCCGAGCTTCTCGAGCTGACACCGGCGTATGTGAAGGGCGTGGTGACCTTTTACACGATGTATCACCAGCACCCGGTCGGAAAATATTTCCTTCAGGTGTGCACAACCTCGCCCTGCGCAATTTCCGGGGCGGAGGAAGTGGTGAAGGCATTCCTCAAGCATACTGGGGCCGGAGAGCTGGGACAGACATCTCCGGATGGAAAGTTCACCGTGATCGAAGTCGAGTGCCTCGGCGCGTGCGGCTTCGCCACGCCGGTGATGATCAATGAAGAAGTTGTTGAATCGGTAACGGCGGAGAAGGTCCCCGAAATTCTGGCGAGGCTTGCTTAATGGGTTTCCCGCATCAACCTCACCAGAAGGAGACGCCCGTTCTCACCAAGCACTTTGGTGAAGTGGATGCGCGCACGCTGGACGGCTGGAAGAAGCGCGGCGGGTACAAGGCGCTCGAGAAGGCGCTCGGAATGGTGCCGGCGGACATCGTCAACGTGATCAAGGACTCCGGCCTGCGCGGCAGAGGCGGCGCCGGATTCCCGACCGGAATGAAGTGGTCGTTTATGAAACCGGGCGACGGCAAACCGCACTACCTCTGCTGCAACGCCGACGAGTCCGAGCCGGGAACGTTCAAGGATCGCGAGATAATGCGTTGGACTCCGCACGCCCTCGTCGAGGGGTGCGCGATTGGAGCCTATGCGATCGGCGCAGAGACGTCGTACGTCTACGTGCGCGGCGAGTTCACCGAGCCGCTGGAACAAATGAACCGCGCCGTCAAGGAAGCATACGATGCGGGAATCCTCGGCAAAAACGCGATGGGAACGGGAAAGCGCATTGACGTCCACGTTCACAAGGGCGCGGGCGCGTACATCTGCGGCGAAGAAACGGCGCTGATGAATTCGCTTGAAGGGCGACGTGGCAATCCGTGCATCAAGCCGCCTTTCCCGGCGGTTTCAGGGGTGTTCGGCCAGCCGACGACGATCAACAACGTCGAGACGCTCGCCGCCGCCGCGCCGATCCTGATGAATGGCGCCGATTGGTACAAGAAAATGTGTCTGTCGAATCCGAAGAGCACGGGAACCAAGCTTTATTCGGTCTGCGGCAACATCGCCAAGCCGGGCACATACGAAGTCGTGATGGGTTTCCCGTTCAAGGAATTCCTCTATGACCTGTGCGGCGGACCGCTGGTGGGAAGAAAGTTCAAGGCGATCATCCCCGGCGGCGCATCGGTTCCCATCCAGACGATGGAAGAAGCGGAAGCGACGCTGATGGATTACGAGGGATTCGTCGCCGGCGGATCGATGCTCGGCTCGGGCGGCGTCATCGTCATCGACGATCAGCAGTCGATGGTGCGTGTCATCGCGCGTCTGGCGAGATTCTTCGCGCACGAGAGCTGCGCCCAGTGCACGCAGTGCCGAGAGGGCACGGCCTGGGCGACGAAGATTATGGAGCGAATTCGCGACGGAGAGGGCAAGATGGAGGATCTCGACACGCTGCTTGACATTTCCGAGAACATGACCGGGAAAACGATCTGCGTGCTGAGCGACTCGTGCGCGGTTCCGATCGTCTCCGGCATCCAGAAATTCCGCGGTGAATTCGAAGCGCTCATCCAGGGTAAGAAGTTTCATCCCGTGATGGCGGCGTTGGCCTGATGGCTGAAACGAAGATGATCAACCTGACGATCGAAGGACGCACTGTCAGCGTGCCCGAGGGAACCACGATCCTCGAGGCGGCGAAGCAGGTCGGCGTCCTCATTCCGCACTACTGCTACCACCCGGGACTGCCGATCGCCGGAGTATGCAGAATGTGCCTCGTGGAAGTCGAGAAGGCGCCGAAGCTCGCGCCATCGTGCGCAACGACTGTCGCTGAAGGCCAGATCGTGCACGTGCACTCCGATAAGTCACTCGAGGCGCGCAAGGGCGTGCTCGAGATGCTGCTCATCAATCACCCGCTGGATTGTCCGATCTGCGATCAGTCCGGCGAATGCGAGCTTCAGGACTACACTTTCCAGGAAGGGCGGGCGGATTCGCGCTACCGCGAGCCGAAGCGCTTCAACCCGGCCGAGGATTTCGGCGGTGACGTAGTTTACGTCCCGAACCGCTGCATTCTCTGCACGCGATGCGTCCGCTTTATGGACGACATCGCGCACGACGCCGTGCTCAACGTGAGCGAACGCGGAGACCGCGCCGTCATCGGAAAATTCGAAGGAAAGGATCTCACCAACCCGTGGGCCGGGAACGTCGTGGACCTCTGCCCGGTCGGCGCGCTGCTCTCCAAGGATTTCCTGAACAAGACGAGAGCGTGGGAGCTCGACCGCGCCGCGTCCATTTGCCCGAACTGCACGCAGGGATGCAACGTGATGATCGAGACGCGCGAGAATCAGGTTGTCAGGATGCAGCCGCGGCCCAACGAAGAAGTGAACGCGTTCTTTATGTGCGACTACGGCCGCCTCAACTACCGTTGGATGAATGAGCGCCAGCGCGCCGAGACTCCGCTCTTGAAGGCAAACGGCAAGTTCGGCGCTGCGGATTGGGAAGTTGCGGTCGCGGCCGCTGCGACGCTGCTCTCCGGCAAGCGCGCCTACGTCGTAGCCTCGCCGATGCTTTCCAACGAATCGCTCTATCTGCTCACACAGCTCATCGATTCCACGAAGGGCGCGGGTGTTTTTAGAGTCGCCGAAGGTGAAGAGGCGCCGCTGCCGGGAGTGAAGGATCTTGCCCTCCGTAAGGAGCGCGCCGCGAACGTGTACGGTGCGGAGATGCTCGGCTTCAAGAGAACCAATGCTCCGTTCTCGGGGGCGGGTAAGGGAGATGTGCTCGTCGTTGTCGGCGAGGACCTCGACGGTTTCGACGCAAACACGATCGCGGATGCTGGGGAAGTGATCCTCATCGGGCCGGCGATGCCGGAGTGGATGGCGTCAAAGGCGTCGATTGTGCTTCCGACGACCAATTTCGCGGAAGAGGAGGGGACCGTCACCAATCTGCGCGGGCGTGTGCAGCGCTTCACGCAGGCGAAGGCCGCCCCTGGACTTTCCCGTCCCACGTGGCTCGTCCTTGGCGATCTACTCGGCGCCCTCGGAAAGCAGAGCCAGTTCTTCCTGCCATCCGACGTTTTCGGAAAGCTCGCGGCTTCGCGCTCCGAGTTCGCGGGACTCAGCTACGACAAGCTGGGCTTCAAGGGACTGCCAATCGCCAACGCCAAGGCGGGTGCCGCGTGATTGAATCTCTTGCGGTGGTTCATCCGCTGCTGCAGATCGTTGACCGCAACGCACCGCCGACGAGCTCGATGGTTTTCTTCATCGCCACGATCCTGAAGATTGTGGTCGTCTTCACCGTCTATATGATCGGCGTCGCGCTCCTCACGCTCGCCGAGCGCAAGGTTTCGGCGTGGATCCAGGACAGGCACGGCCCGAACCGCGTTGGCGGAAAGGGAGGATGGCTGCAGCCCGCCGCGGACGGTCTCAAGAATTTCATGAAGGAAGAAACGCTGCCGGCGAGCGCCAACAAGCCGATCTTCATTCTGGCGCCGGTGCTTTCCTTCATCCCCGCGCTCACGACCTGGTGCGTGATTCCATTCGGCGCGCCACTGCCGACACGCTGGGGCCGCATAGATATGGTCGTCGCGGATTTGCCGGTCGGCTTTCTCTTCATCCTCGCGCTCGGCTCGCTCGGCGTTTACGGAGTGGTGCTCGCCGGATGGGCGTCGAACAACAAGTACTCGCTGCTCGGCGGGCTCCGCTCGAGCGCGCAGATGGTGTCGTACGAAGTCTCAATGGGAATGTCGACGATTCCGGTTCTGCTGCTCGCCGGCAACGTCACGCTCAACACGGTGATCAATCAGCAGGCGTGGGGCGGATGGAACGTCGTCAATCTCACCATCGCCTTCTTCATCTTCATGGTCGCCGCCTTCGCCGAGACGAACCGCCTGCCGTTCGATCTGCCCGAGGCGGAGTCGGAGCTGATCGCCGGTTATCACACCGAGTACAGCGCGATGAAGTTCTCGCTTTTCTTCATCGCCGAGTACGCGAACATGGTGACGGCGAGCGCATTGATGGTGACGCTGTTCTTTGGTGGTTGGGACGTTCCGTTCACGAGCCACGACAACATCGGCCCCTACAACGGTTGGCTCACTCTGCTTTCGGTGGGGATCTACCTCGCCAAGGTGATGTTCTTCCTCTTCGTCTTTATGTGGATCAGGTGGACGCTGCCGCGCTTCCGCTTTGACCAGCTGATGTCGCTGGGCTGGAAGTTCATGCTCCCGCTCGCTCTCTCGTACATCGTCATCGTGGCGATGCTGATGCTGCTGCTCGATGTAGCTGGCATTCATCCCGGGGTGTTCTACTCCGCCATATTCGGCGCCGTGAACGTGATTCTCGTCATCGTGCTGTTTGCGATCCTCGATCGCGGGCGTCTGATCAGCCCCGCGTACGGACGGATGCATCCGGAAGAGCTGAAGCGACTGCGGCGGATGGCTTCTCGATCACCGCTTTCCACCGAAGGAGCGAGCTGATGGCAATCAAGGTGAAGGTCGTCGAGCGCCCGGTGGACGAGGTGAGCTACATCCGCTCGACGATGAAGGGGATGGCGCTGACGTTCAAGCACATCTTCAAGGAAAAGGTCACGATTCAGTACCCGGAGGAGAAGGCGCCGATCTCGCCGCGCTGGCGCGGAACGCACCGGATGCTGACGACGGAGACCGGCAAAGCGAAGTGCGTCGCGTGCGGACTTTGCCCGACAGTGTGCCCGGCGAACTGCATCAAGCTCGTGCCGGGAGAGGATGAGCAGGGAAACCGCTATCCGCTCGTATTCGAGATCGACGAGTTCCGCTGCATCTTCTGCGGCTTCTGCCAGGAAGTTTGCCCGGAGGAGGCGATTCACGTCGGCCGTCATTACGAGAACTCGGAGTACAGCCGCGCTGGATTCGTCTATGATCTCGAGCGACTGACGGCGCAGACACATCCCGTTTGCGAGATGTGGGACCCGGAAGACCCGAAGGGCGAATGATGGATCCGCATTATCCGCTCATCTACGTCTTTCACTTCTATCTGTTCGGGGTGATCGCGATCGCGTCCGCGCTGGCCTTTGTTACGCGGAAGAGCCCCGTCGCCGCGGCTCTTTGGCTGGTGAACACGATGTTCTGCCTGTCGGTGCTGTTCGTGATGCTCGATGCGCCGTTCATCGGGGTGATGCAGGTGCTCGTCTATGCGGGCGCCATTATGGTCGTCTTCCTGTTCGTGGTGATGCTGCTCAACCTCGGGCATCCGTCGGACGTCGCCGATGTGCGCGGCCCCTGGTGGAAGCTGGGAGCCGCGGTGGTCGGTCTGGTGCTGCTCGCCGAAGTGTGGGTTATCCAGAAGACGCGGCTCTCCGGCGATCTCGTTCTACCCGAGGGAGCGAATGAAGCGACGCTTGCCAAGCTTGGCGCGGTGGGCGCGATCGCGCAGCCGCTCTTCAAGGATTACCTGCTGGCGTTCGAGCTTACCAGCGTTCTACTCCTCATCGCCATCACCGGAGCCGTGATGCTTGGCAAGAAGGGAGGGTCCGATGCTCGCTGAATCACTCGCGCTGTCGGCGGTCCTCTTCACGATCGGCGTCATCGGCGTTCTCACCCGTCGCAACGCGATCATCATCTTTATGTGCATCGAGCTGATGCTCAACGCCGTCAACCTCACCTTCGTCGCTCTCTCCAGATTCTACGGAATCGCCGGCCAGGTGTTCGTCGTTTTCGTGATGACTGTCGCGGCTGCTGAGGCGGCAGTTGGACTGGCGATCATCATCTCGCTCTTCAGGCACAAGCAGACTGTGGACATCCAGGACATCAACCTCCTGCGCGGATGATGCTTCTTCAAGCCGCTGTCACCGCCGCGTCCCATCCGCTCAACGGCACAGCCGCGGAGTGGGTTTGGCTAGTCCCGCTTCTCCCGTTCCTCGGCTTCCTGATCAATGGATGGCTGTCGCTCGCCAGCGCGAAGCTGGGCCCGGCGGATCCGAACGCACCGCATCCCGCCGAACACGACACCCACGGCCAGGCGGCATTCGTTTCCCACGCCGAGGACCACGGCGCGGTGGGGGACGATCATCACGCGGTGAAGAGACATCGCTTCGCGGGAATCGTCAGCATCGTCGGCCCCGGCGTCATTATTCTGACCTTCCTTCTGGCCGCAGCGATCTTCCGTGCGATGCTCGGCGTAAACATGTTGGCGCCGTTCATCCAGACGTACTTCTCGTGGATGCCGGTCGGCGATCTAAAAGTCGACGCCGCCTTCCAGCTCGACCAGCTGTCAGCGGTAATGATATTGTTCATCACCGGAGTCAGCGCGCTGATCCACATCTTCAGCGTTGGCTATATGCAGGACGATCCCGGCTACCCGAGATACTTCGCGTATCTCAACCTGTTCGTCTTCTTTATGCTCGTGCTCGTTCTCGGCGCGAACTATCCCTTTCTGTTCGTCGGCTGGGAAGGCGTCGGGCTCTGTTCCTACCTGCTCATAGGCTTCTGGTTCTCTGACAAGGCGAACTCGGACGCTGGTAAGAAGGCTTTCATCGTCAATCGAATCGGCGACTTCGGATTCCTCGTCGCGATGTTTCTTCTCTTTGCGAATCTCGGCGTGCTCGATTTCGCGGGAGTCAACGCGCAGGCGGCGAATCTCGTTCCCGGAGCCGCGCTCGTAACGACGATCTGTCTCTTCCTCTTCCTCGGCTGCGCCGGGAAAAGCGCGCAGATTCCGCTCTACGTGTGGCTGCCCGACGCAATGGCCGGCCCGACCCCGGTCTCGGCGCTCATCCACGCCGCGACGATGGTCACCGCCGGCGTCTATCTCGTCGCGCGTAGCTCGGCGTTGTTCTCGATCGCACCGGCAGCATCGCTGACAGTGGCGCTTGTCGGAGCGGTGACAGCGATCTTCGCGGCGACGATCGGCCTCAAGCAGTGGGACATCAAGAAGGTTCTCGCGTATTCCACCGTTTCGCAGCTCGGCTATATGTTCATCGGAGTTGGCGTCGGGGCTTATGTGTCCGGCGTCTTCCACCTCGTGACGCACGCGTTTTTCAAGGCGCTGCTGTTCCTCGGCGCCGGCTCGGTGATTCACTCGATGCACGCCGCGTATCATCACACCGGGAATCACGACGACGCCCAGGACATGCGTAACATGGGCGGCCTGAAGAAATACATGCCCATCACGTGGACGCTGATGTGGATCGCAACGCTCGCGATCTCCGGCATCCCGCCGTTCTCCGGATTCTTCTCCAAGGATGAAATCCTTGGCGCCGCCTTCGCGCGCGCGCACGGATCGCCGATGTCCGAAGCGACGTGGCTGGGCATCCCAGGTACGGCGATACTCTACGTCGTTTACTTCCTCGGGCTCGCCGCCGCGCTCCTCACTGCGATCTATATGACGCGGATGATGCTCTACACGTTCCACGGCCCCAATCGCACGGGTAACGAAGAAGAGAAGCATCTGCACGAGGCCCCGTGGATCATGACTGGTCCGCTGCTCGTGCTCGGCTTGCTCAGCGCGTTCGGAGGCTGGCTCAACTTCCCGCCGGTGTTCGCGCTCGGACGGCCAGAGCGGCTTGCGACGTGGCTCGCACCCGTCGTTGGTGAATCCACCCGCAAGCTGGCGGGAAGCGGGGAAGGCGTCAGCACTTCTACCGAACGGATGCTGATCGGCCTCGCGGTGCTGATCGCGGTAGCCGGAATCGCCTATGCGTTCACGCGGCTCAAGCCCTCGGCGTTGGTGCCGAAGAATCAGTCGCCGCAGGAAGAGGGATTCGCAAAGGTTCTCCTCGAGAAGTATTACGTGGACGAAGGCTACGACAGGGCCATCGTGCACCCCACATACGTGATTTCCAAGAATGTCCTTTGGCGCTTCATTGACAACACGGTCATTGACGGCTTTTTCGTCAACGGAATCGCCAAGGTCGCGCGCGGGTTCGGATGGCTCGGATCGCGACTTCAAACGGGAAGTGTCGGCATTTACGCTTGGGTGCTCGTCGCCGGCGTGCTGGCAGTACTCGGCGCCTTCACCCGCCGCTAGGAATCAATGAACACTTTTCTTCAGTCAATCGGCTACGACTCGTGGGTGCTGATCGCGCTGCTCGCGATCCCGCTCCTTGGCGCGTGGGCGATTCTCGCACTGCGTCAGCGCACTTCGCCGGGCACGGCGGAAGTTGACGACACGCGTCCACGCCAGATCGCGTTCATCGTGCTCCTCACCGAGTTCATCGTTTCGATGGGACTCTGGTGGTCGTTCCAGCCGGGCTCGGCGGGATGGCAGGCGGGCATCGATTACTCCTGGATCCCGATGTGGGGAATCCGCTTCACGCTTGGCGTGGACGGCATATCGCTAATGCTGGTGCTGCTCACCACCTTCTTGCTACCACTGACGGTGCTGGGAAGCTGGACGAGCGTGCGCACGAAGACGCGCTCATTCTACGCGCTGATGCTCGTGCTCACGAGCGGAATACTCGGTGTGTTCCTCGCGCGCGACCTCTTCCTCTTCTATGTAATGTGGGAAGTGATGCTCATTCCGATGTATTTCATCATCGGGATTTGGGGCGGGGAGCGGCGCCTCTACGCCAGCATCAAGTTCTTCCTCTACACGACGCTTCCTTCGCTGCTGATGCTGGTGGCGATCGTGTATCTCGGATTGAACGCCGGCACATCGGCGGGAGTTCCGAACTTCAGCTACGATCACCTCTTGGCCGCACCGCCGCTCAGCCCGCACGTGGCGCTGATTCTGTTCGGTGCGTTCTTCCTCGCTTTCGCGGTGAAGGTGCCGATGTTTCCGCTCCACACGTGGCTTCCCGACGCGCACGTCGAGGCGCCAACCGCGGGCTCGGTCATCCTCGCCGGCATCATGCTCAAATTGGGAACCTTCGGATTCCTGCGTCTCGCGCTGCCGCTCTTTCCCGGCGCTGCGATGAACCCCACGGTGCGGATGACGATTCTCGTGCTGGCGGTTATTGGAATCATCTACGGCGCCCTGGTGGCGATGGTGCAGCCAGACTTCAAGAAGCTGGTCGCGTATTCGTCGGTGAGCCATATGGGCTTCGTCGTATTGGGAATCTTCGCGCTGACAGTGCAGAGCGTGCAGGGCGCGATGATGGTCATGATCAACCACGGAATCTCGACCGGCGCGTTGTTCCTTCTCGTTGGTATGATCTACGAGAGGAAGCACTCTCGGCTCATCGATTCGTACGGAGGCATCGCGCGCGTCGTTCCGATGTTCGCCGCGCTCCTGACCTTCGTGTCGCTGAGCAGCATCGGACTTCCAGGCACGAACGGATTCGTCGGAGAGTTCCTTGTACTTGTCGGTTCCTTCAAGACGTATCCGGTGCTGGCCACCATCTCGGCGACCGGCGTCATCTTCGCCGCCGCTTATCTGCTGTGGGCGATTCAGCGCATTCTCTTCAACAAGCTCGACAAGCCTGAGAACGAGCACATCCCTGATCTCAACCGTCGCGAACTCGCGCTGCTTGCGCCGCTCGTCGCGGCGATCATCTGGCTCGGCGTGTACCCGGCGCCGGTTCTGCGCCGGATGGAGAGCGCCGCCGAGGCGCTCGTCACACGCGTGCAAACGCAGTCTGAGCAGACAGTGGGTGATAATGGCGGGACCCGATGACCTTTGATCTTGCCATCGCGTCGCAGCTGAGCGGCGCGCTGCTCCCCGATCTGATGATGATGGGGGGCGGGATGTTGCTGCTGCTATGGTCGGCGTGGAGACCGGAAAGCGAGGATCACCAGCGCGGCATCGGCTTCCTCAGCATAGCGCTTTGCCTCGCCACGATCGCCACCATTGCCTTCTATGGCGGCAAGCACTACACGGCGACCGAAGGCGTCATCGCGGTTGACGCTTTCCGCTGGGCCGCCGATCTGGTCGTGCTCATTACGACAGTCGGCTGCATCGCGCTTTCCATTGAGTACAACAAGAGAGAGGGAATCACCGCCGGCGAATCGCACGTCCTGCTTCTCCTTGCGACTTCCGGAATGATGGTCCTCATCGCGGCGCGCGATCTGATTATCGTCTTCCTCGGCATCGAGATGATGTCCATCGCCGTGTACGTGCTCGCCGGATTCAACCGCCGCAGCCCGCGGGCGGCTGAAGCGGCGCTCAAGTACTTCCTGCTCGGCGCATTCTCGACCGCGTTCCTGCTCTATGGAATCGCGCTCATTTACGGCGCGACTGGCAGTACACATCTCTCCGCGATCGCGAACACGATTGTGAAGCACGAGCTGACATCGAGTCCGATGCTGCTGATCGGAGTAGGGTTGCTGCTGACCGGTTTCGGCTTCAAGATCGCCGCGGTGCCATTTCATATGTGGGCGCCCGATGTCTATGAAGGCGCTCCGACTCCCGTCACTGCATACATGGCGGCGGCGGTGAAGGCGGCTGCGTTCGCAGCGTTCCTGCGTGTTTGGCTGGAAGCGTTCCCTGATCTCTTCGTCCAGTGGCATCTCGCGGTCTGGTGGATCGCGGTGGCGACGATGGTCGTCGGAAACGTCGTCGCCCTCGCGCAGAAGAACATCAAGCGGATGCTGGCCTACTCCAGTATTGCGCACGCCGGCTATATCCTTGTCTCGCTCGTGATCGGTAACGCGTTCGGCGGTTCGGCGGCGCTCTTCTACCTCTTCGCCTACACCCTCGCCACGCTCGGCGCCTTCGGCGTCGTCGTTGCGCTTGGCGACGCCGGTGAGCCGAACCTGGACATCCGCAGCTATTCCGGACTTTGGTCGGTGCGGCCATCTATGGCCGTTGCAATGGCGGTGTTCATGTTCGCACTGCTGGGATTCCCGGTCTTCGGCGGAATCGGGTTCTTCGCCAAGTGGTACATCCTCAAAGCCGCGCTGCAGGCAACGTCGCCACAGCCGAAGTTGGCCATCATTCTCGTCGTCACGAGCGTGATAAGCGCCGGATATTATCTGTATGTAGTGATGGTGATGTTTATGCGTCCGCGCGAAGAGGGCGCCACAACGCCGCCCTTGCCTGGTCCGCTCACGCACGGAGTCATCTGGGCCTCGGCGGTACTCATCCTCGTGCTCGGTATCTTCCCCGACGCGGTCGCCTCTTGGGCCGAGGCGAGCGTACCGCACGCCACCGTGACGGCGCCGAACAGAACGCTGCCGGTCGGGGCCCGCAGCGGCGCCACGCAATAGCATTCGCCGATGGCACTTAATAGAGCCATCTTCCGCGAATACGACATTCGCGGCATCACCGGCACCGAGCTCACCGAGGAATGCGCCAGTCTCATCGGCCGCGGCTATGCGTCGATGCTCGCCGAGCGCGGCATCAAAGGCGAGATCGCAGTGGGCCGCGACAATCGTCCAAGCGGCGCGGCGCTCGAGCGCGCGTTGATCGACGCGCTCCTTGCCAGCGGATTCGACGTCGTCGAGATCGGGGTCGTGCCGACGCCGACCGTCTATTGGACTCAGCACAATCTCAACGTCGTCGGGGCGATTCAGGTCACAGCTTCGCACAATCCGAAGGAGTACAACGGATTCAAGCTCGGACTCGGCACGAATTCCCTCTATGGGAAGGACATCCAACGCGTATATGACCTGGCTGTCGCGGGCAAGTTTCCCGAGGGGAAGGGCAAGGAGCGCTCGGAGGAGGTTCTTACCCGCTACGCCGCCGACGTCGTCGGAAGAGTGGGGAAACTTTCCCGTCCGCTGAAAGTCGTGCTCGACTGCGGCAATGGTGTCGGATCCGTCGCCGTGCCGTTGATCTTCCCGAAGCTCGGCATAAACCCGACCTGCCTTTTCTGCGAGAGCGACGGAACGTTTCCGAATCACCACCCCGATCCGACGGTCGAGAAGAACCTGGTGGATATGATTCGCGCTGTCAAAGAGGAGAAAGCCGATGTCGGTATCGCATTTGACGCCGACGCCGACCGCGTCGGCGTAGTGGATGCGGACGGTACGATCATCTGGGGCGACATCCTCCTCGTTCTCTACGGCCGCGACGTTCTCGCTCGCTCGCCGAAGGGCTCGTCGATCATCTTCGACGTAAAGTGCTCTCAGGCTCTCCCGGAGATGATCCGGAAAGCGGGTGGCGCTCCTCTGATGTGGATGACCGGCCATTCGCTCATCGAAGAGAAGATGCACCAGACCCACGCGCCGCTTGCCGGGGAAATGTCGGGGCATATGTTCTTCGCCGAGGGCTATTACGGATTTGACGACGCTCTCTACGCCGGCGCGCGCTTGCTCAAGATCATCGCCGACTCCGGGAAGAGCCTGAAGGAGCTTCTCGCGGACGTGCCGCGCTTTGTCTCCACGCCGGAGATTCGCGTGGATTGCCCCGACGATGTGAAGTTCGGAATCGTCGAAAAGGCGACGAAGCATTTCAGCGAAGGGCACGACGTCATCACCGTGGACGGCGTGCGCGTTCAGTTCCCGGACGGGTGGGGCCTCATCCGCGCTTCGAACACCCAACCTGTGATCGTGATGCGCTTCGAGGCGAAGACCGCCGAGCATCTGGCGGGGATTCAGGATGAGATGCAGGGATGGCTACGCGAGCAGGGCGTAAAGGTCTGACGTGATGTCGAGGCGGCGACTCGCCATCGGCGTCGCCCTATGCGCGGCCATTCTCCTCGGAGGCCGCGCTCTGTCCATCCTCTACGACAGCTTCACCTGGTATGACAGCCTCGGTGCGCGCTCGCTCTGGTTCGAGCGTGTTGTAGATGTCTCGCTGATACGCGGAACCGGTTTCATCGTCGCGATGCTGTTCGCCCTCGCGAATCTCGGCTACGTGATGAAAAGCATCGGCGGCCTCATCCGGCCGCGGCGTCTCGCCAACGTCGAGTTCGGGGAGGAGGTTCCGGCGTCGCAGCTGCGAATCGCCGCTGTCGCAATCTCGGCGGCTATCGCCGTCGGCTTGTTGCGCTTGGCGCCGGGCTGGAACGCTATCGCCTTGGCGAAGCTCGGCGTGGATTTTCGCGAGGCCGATCCCTATCTCCAGCACGATCTCTCGTTCTACGTGACGTGGCTGCCGATCGAAAGATCGCTTCACGCCTGGGCGCTGGCGCTCGCGCTCTCGGTCATCATTGTTGTAGTGGGCGCGTACGTGTTCGCATCGGGCGTGAGGTGGTTCGACGGGCGGCTGACAATGACGCCGCCCGCAAGGAGGCAGGTCGGAATGCTCGCCGCGCTGCTGTTGCTGCTCTGCGCTTGGGGATACCGGATTGACTCGTACGATCTCGTGTCTCGCGCGGGGCACGACGGTTCGGGGTTCACATTTTTCGATCACCGGTGGCTGATGCCCGCGCTTCTCGCGCTCTCGCTGGCCACTGCTGCGATTGCGCTCACCGTCGCAATAAGCGCGTGGATGGGTCAGCTCCGGACGGGTCTCATTGCGATCATCGTGGCCATTTTCCTCTCCGCCGTCGCCCAAGAGGCCCTGCCTTTCGCGTACCTGCGGCTAACGACGGAGAAGCAGCGGCAGATCGAGAACGCGCCCTACGTGGCGACCGCGGCTGATTTCACCGGCCGCGCATTTGGAGCCGACGTGGATGAGCGAACTACGGAGTCGTCCGCCCTCGCGGCCCTTTCATCGGTGCCTGCGCTTCCGTCTTTGCCGGGGGAAAGCATCGTTTATCCTGGAGCGGTGGGAACGCGCCTCATAGACAACCCGACGCTCGACGTCGCCGCTCCATCGCTCGGCGACGGGCTCACGCGTCTCGCCCACGCTTGGGCGGCGCGCAATTTCGCGCTTCTCTCCGACACGGTGCGCCGTCGAACGCGCATCGTATCCGTGCGTGATGTCAGGATGCGGGTTTCAAAGCTGTATCCCTTTTTCGTCGCCGGTCCGCCGCCGCGGCCGGTGATGCGCGCAGACACACTCTATTGGGGCGTCGCGCTCTACGCTCTCTCCAGCTCGTACCCGCTCGCCGAGCGGCGGAAGGAG
>JBKJHG010000043.1:0-5050 GCA_046599115.1 Gemmatimonadaceae bacterium | reverse complement strand
GTCCGCGCGGCGTTCGCTGCAGGAAGCCGTTCTGGACGAGGAAAGGCTCGTAAACCTCTTCGAGTGTACCCACGTCCTCGCCTACCGCCGCGGCGATCGTGCTCACGCCAACGGTGCCGCCCTCGAACTTCTCGATTATCGCTTTGAGAATTCGCGCGTCCATATCGTCGAGCCCGAACTGATCCACCTCGAGAAGCTGAAGCGCGTCGTCGGCGACCTTCTTCGTGATGTGGCCGTCGGCGCGCACCTGCGCGTAGTCGCGAATTCTTCGCAGCAGCCGGTTCGCGACGCGCGGCGTCCCGCGCGATCTCTTCGCGATCTCCTCCGCGCCCGCGCCGTCAACCTTCACGTTCATTACGTCGGCGGTGCGCATCACGATCTGCTCCAGATCGGACGGTGGATAGTAATTCAATCGCTGCTCGATCCCGAAGCGGGCCCGCATCGGCGGCGTCAGCATCCCAAGACGCGTCGTCGCGCCGATCAAGGTGAAGCGCTCGATCGGCATCGTGATCGTCTGTGCCTTCGGCCCCTCCGAAAGGCGGATCTCGATCTTGTAATCCTCCATCGCCGGATAGAGGAACTCCTCGATCACCGGCCGCAGGCGATGAATCTCATCAATGAAGAGAATGTCGCCGGCGCGGAGGTTCGTCAGCGTTCCGACGAGATCGCCCGGCTTCTCCAGCGCCGGCCCCGACGTCGTCCTTATGTTCACCCCCAGCTCCCGCGCGATCAGCTCGGCGAGCGTCGTCTTCCCGAGTCCCGGCGGCCCGAAAAACAGCGCGTGATCGAGCGGCTCCCTGCGGGCGAGCGCCGCATCTATATAAATGCGGAGCGATTCTTTCACCTTGTCCTGGCCGATGAACTCGGCCAACCGCTGCGGCCGCAGCGAAAGCTCGACGACTGACTCGTCGGATAGAATTTCCGGAGTGGTGATCTCGGTGCGCGTCATCACAATAAATGTACGCTCGGCGCCGCGTTTACATCTCCATTATCAGCCGCACGTCGGGGTCTATCGCCCCGGCCGCACTCCCGCGCGTAATCCAGGACACCACGAAGAAGACGAGCGTCGAAAGGACGAGTGCCACCGCCGAGGCGGTCACGCCGGCCGGGAAGGTGAAGAGCTTGAACCAGGCCGACGTCTCGAGGGCGAGGGTTACTGCGAGCCCCGTTCCGATTGACCAGATCGCTCCCGCCGGGGTCGCTCCCTCCCAGTTGAGTCCCACCGCCAACGCGGGGACGAGGGCGGAGCCGAACAGCCCCCACCCGAAGATTCCGAGAAATGCGACCATCGTTCCCGAAAATTGCGCGATCAGTGCTCCTGCGAGCGCGATGACCGCCGTCGCGCCGCGCGCCCAGGCAAGGTCGTGGCTGACCTTCTTCCCCAGCGCGATCGGGATGTCGTGGGTGACCACCGCCGCGCCGATGTTGATGAATGCGTTCACTCCGCTCATCGTCGCAGCAGCAACGCCCGAGAAGACGAGCGCGGCGAGAAAGAGCGGTGTCACGTTGAGCAGCAGCGTCGGCGTCGCCTGGTCGGGTGTCACCGGGGCGGCGAGCCTGCCGCCGGCAACAAATGCCTTGATGGCGATTCCAACTCCGAAGAACAGGAGAACGGAGAGAATCAGCGCAAACGTCTTCAGCAGGGGATACCACTTAAGAAGCCGCGGATCCCGCAGCATATAGTAGCGGTGGATTCCCTGCGGCTGGCCGAGCGCGCCCATCGAGAAGACGAAGAAAAGTGAGAGCGCAGCAAGAGGGGTCATCTTCCCCCACGGCCCGAGGAACTGCGGATCGTGAGCGAGAATCGTATGCGACATCGAGCCCAGTCCACCGCCGGCGGTGAGAATGTAGATGAAGACCAGGATGGAGGCGACCGCCATCAGTCCGCCCTGAAAGACGTCGTTGTAGATGCCGGCGAGAATTCCCCCCGCGACTGAGTATGCGACGGTGACTCCCATCCCGATCCAGATCCCCCAACCGAGGCCGACGCCGAAGATGGCGTTGATGACGACTCCCATTGCCAGCGCGTTCGTCGCGACGTAACCGATGACGCCGACGAGAATCGAGATTCCCGCGAGTCCCTGCGCTTTCGGTGACCGGTATCGCGCGCCGATCGCGTCCGGAACGGTGAGCAGCCCGCGCGCTTCGCCGAGGAGTCGCATCCGCTTGGCGAGAATCCACGCCCCCATCACGTTGGTGACCGAAGCGGGGAGGACGATGGCAATCGCGCCGAGCCCGACGGCATAGATAAGTCCCGGCCCGCCGATGAAGGCAAACCCGGAGACCGATGCGGCGACGGTCATCGCGATGAGGCCGATACCCTTTCCGGCGACGAAGAAATCGCTCGTCGTCTTCGTGCGCCGGGATGCCCAGACACTGATGGCGATGACGCAGGCAAAGTACGCGATGCCGACGGCGATCACGATGGGCTGCGCAATCTGTGGGAGCGATGTCTGAAGGAGGAGGAATGGATGGATCATTGCCTGCTCTTTCCCATCGCCACGACTTTCGCGACGTCATCGTCGCTGAGCGTCTGCGTCTCGAACGTGAGGGCGTAGGCGATGGGGAGTACGATCGCCGGCATCAGGCCGATTCCATAGACGATGATCGCCGCGCGGAGCGGGAGTCCGAGCCAGAGCGCACTCGCCGCCGACTCGTTCGCCGGGAGTCCGAGCGCGAGCCCGAACCCGAGCGCGAGGGTGAAGATGACGAACGCGATCGGAATCCACAGTCGCTTGATGCCTGCGCGCCCGCGCGCGGCGCCGAGCACCATTATCCCGCCGATGGAAATCGGGATTCCCATCGCGAGAAGCCAGGCCGCCCACCCTGGCGCGCCTCCGGGAAGAAAGGCGCCCGCGTACCCGCCGGCGATGGCGACAGTCCCCGCGACAATTGCCAAGAGCGCCGCGCGCTTGGTCCCGCTGTTCGGATGCTCCGTCATTTCCCACAAGAATGCCGCGAGGAGCACGGTTAATGAAGCCCCGCCGCCGCCTTGACGCCGTGATTGCCACGGTAACAGTTGCGAGGCAACAAAATTCTCGCGCGGGGCGCTGTCGCGCCTCAAATTAAAGAATGCAAATGAGTGCCGCTGTTATCTGGACCATACTCGGTGTCATCGCCCTCGGCATCGAGGCGATGCACCTTGGTCTCATCTTTCTGTTCGTCGGCGTCGCCGCGATCATTGCCGGGATTCTGTCCGCAATAGGAATTCCGCTCGCCGGCCAGCTCATCGGCTTTGCGATCTCGGCGGTAGTACTCGCGGCAGCTTTGAGGCCGCGACTCCTCAAGCGTCTGCACGGCAGCAAGGGAGTTCTCTCGCGCACCGACGCTCTCATCGGGCAAACGGGAACGGTGACGAACCCGATTGACCCGTTCAACGCCGGCGGACGCATCCTCGTCGGCGGGCACGATTGGGCCGCCGGCAGCACCGAGCGAATTGAAGCCGGCTCGCTCGTCGAAGTACTCGGCTCCGACGGAATCATTTTGCTCGTCGCGCCCGTACAGCAGATATCGTCGCAAACCACCGGCTACCATATGACGGAGCTCTGATGTCTTACGTACTGATTGGAATTCTTCTTCTAGTTCTGCTCGTCATCGCCCGCGCGGTAAAGGTCGTTCCGCAGAAGCAGGTAAAGATCATCGAGCGCTTCGGAAAGTTTCACAGCCAGGCGGAGCCGGGACTCAATCTCATTCTGCCGTTCATTGATTCCGTTCGCGCGACGCACGATCTCCGCGAGCGCATCACGCGCATCGAGCCGCAGCCGGTGATCACGCGCGACAACGTGACGATGGAAGTGGACGCCGTCATCTACTATCTGATGATCGATCCTGTGCGGGGGACGTACGAAGTGCAGAACCTCGAGTTCGGCATCGAGCAGCTCACACTCTCCGCGCTGCGCAACGTGATCGGCTCGCTCGACCTCGATCACACTCTGAGCTCGCGTGACGAGATCAACAACCAGCTGCGCGCGGCTCTCGACAGCGCAACGCAGCAGTGGGGCGTGAAAGTTGTCCGCGTCCAGCTCAAGAACATCGATCCACCAGAAGAGATCAAGCTGACGATGGAGAAGCAGATGACCGCCGAAAGGTCGCGGCGCGCGGTGGTGACGACGGCGGAGGGCGAGAAGGCGTCGGCGATTTTGCGCGCCGAGGGAATGAAGCAGTCGGCGATCGTGAGCGCGGAGGGACGGAAGCTGTCGGCGATACTCGACGCCGAGGGCCAGGCGCAGGCGAGGTTGGCGATCGCAACCGCGGAGTCACAGGCGCTGGAAGTAATCGCGAAGGGACTTGGCGCGGCGAGCGATCCGGCGCGCTATCTCATCGCGAAGGGGTACCTCGAATCGCTTACCGCGATTGCGGCGAACGCGCAGAAGACGGTGTTCTTGCCGTACGAGGCGAGCGCGGCGATGGGCGCGATCGGCGGGATCAAGGAGCTGCTCAACATTCCGGGAGCGGGCGGGACGAGCGCGAAGTAGCGGCGCCCGTCACCTCGGACAGCTGAACTCGGCCGGCGTTGCCCTCTAGCCCCAATTCTTGCATTAGAGTCGGGTCTACACAACCGCGGAGATTCAATGTTTCTAGGAATTGCGATCGTTATCCTGATTCTGTGGGCGCTCGGCTTTTTCATTTTCCCGATTGCCGGCGGATTGATTCACATCCTGCTGATCGTCGCGATCATCGCGATCATCTGGCACTTCCTCAAGGGCAGAAACGCGCGGGTCTGACCACATCCGGCGGTTCTCCGCATCCTGCCGACTGTCAGGGTGCGGAGTGCCCGGTGGACTCAACCCATAGGAATGGTTTGCAGCGATGACTGCCCAGGGCGCTGACGCAAGACTCTTCGAGACAATCAACGGACTCGCCGGAAAGGGCGGAGCGGCCGATTGGGCGATGGTTGTCGTCGCGAAATACTCACCGATTGTTGTAGCGATAGTTCTCGTGCTCCTGTGGATTCGCTGGCGCCGCGATGCGCAGCGTACGAGCGGGCTTGCCGCGACCGCGGCGCTCATTGCGCTTGGGTTGGGGCAATTGATCGGCAAGACATTTCCCC
>JBKJHG010000014.1:0-5520 GCA_046599115.1 Gemmatimonadaceae bacterium | reverse complement strand
CGCCTACGCCGAGGGATTGAACATTCTCAAACACGTAAATATGGGGAAGACGGCGGTCGCCGCGGCGGATGCGGAGACGACACCGCTGCGCGACCCGACAGCGTACCAGTTCGACCTCGACCTGGCCGACGTCGCGGAAGTCTGGCGTCGTGGAAGTGTGATAGCGTCGTGGCTGCTCGACCTCACGGCCGCCGCGCTCGCCGCCGATCCCGGCCTCGATGACTTTCAGGGCCGTGTGTCGGATTCCGGCGAAGGGCGATGGACTCTCGAGGCCGCGATCGACGAAGCGGTACCAGCAAGCGTGCTCGCCGCGGCGCTCTTTGCGCGATTCAGCTCGCGTGGACAGGCCGATTTCCAGAACCGCCTCTTGTCGGCTATGCGCGCCGAGTTCGGCGGCCACGCTGAGAAGCAGGCGTCGACGAAGTGATCGCCGCTCGATTCATTTCAAAGACATTCTCGAACGGCTAGCGTTATCAATTAGAGGCATCGGCAACAGGGAGTTTCGATGAACGCAACACAACAGCTGCACGATCTGGGTCAGAGTCTCTGGCTCGACAACATTACGCGCGGCATTCTGAACGACGGAACGCTGGAGCGATATATCCGCGAGCTTTCGGTCACCGGCCTGACGTCCAATCCGACGATCTTCGACCACGCAATCACGAAGGGTGACTTCTACGACGACGCCATCCGGAAAAAATCGGCCGAGGGCAAGTCCGGCGAGCCGCTGTTCTTCGAACTGGCGATCGAAGATCTCACGCGCGCCGCCGATCTGTTTCGTCCGGTTCACGACCGCACGAACGGCGTTGACGGCTGGGTTTCACTGGAGGTATCGCCGCTGCTGGCGAACGACACAAAGAAGACCATCGCGGCGGCAGCCGATCTTCACGCGCGCGCCGCGCGTCCGAACCTGTTCATCAAAATTCCGGGAACGGCCGAGGGCATTCCGGCGATCGAGGAGTCAATATTCGGCGGTGTGGCCGTCAACGTCACGCTGTTGTTCTCCGCCGCGCAGTGTGTCGCTGCGGCCGGCGCTTACCTGCGCGGGATCGAGCGGCGCATCGCGGCCGGGCTGGACCCGCGGGTTGGTTCTGTCGCCTCGTTGTTCGTCAGCCGCTGGGATGTGGCGGTAAAAGACACTGTGCCGGCGCGGCTGCGCAATCGACTCGGCATCGCGGTCGCGCAGCGCGCATACCGCGAGTATCGAAGCATACTGGCATCGCCGCGCTGGGCAACGCTCGCCGCTGCGGGTGCACTCCCTCAGCGATTGCTGTTCGCAAGCACGAGCACGAAAGATCCCGCTGCATCGGACATACTCTATGTCGAAGCTCTCGCTGCTCCCGACACGGTGAACACCATACCGACAAAAACTCTCCTCGCCTTTGCGGATCACGGCAAAGTGAGCGAGGCGCTGCGCGACGACGGTGGCGACGCTGAATCCGTTCTCGCCGAATTCGCGGCGGCTGGTGTCGACGACGTCGCGCTCGCTGACCGGCTGCAGCGCGAGGGGGCGGCATCATTTGACGCGTCGTGGAAGGATCTCCTGGAACGTTTGGCCCAGAAGCGCACGCAGCTGACGCAGCGCAACACTCCCACCAAGCCTGCTTTATGACTGAGAATCAACTTTCATCCAGTGAGCGGCTGACTTCATCCGCTACGTGGAAGGCGCTCGAGGCACACCACCTTGAAGTTGGCGAAACGCATTTGCGCCAACTCTTCGCCGACGATCCCCAGCGAGGCACTCGCTTGACTGCGGAAGCGGCCGGCCTCTATCTCGACTACTCGAAGCAGCGGGTTACGGACGAGACGCTTCGTCTGCTGCTGCGTCTGGCGGGAGACCGCGGTCTCTCGAGCAGGATCGAGGCAATGTTCACCGGCGAGAAGATCAATGTCACGGAGCGGCGCGCGGTACTTCACGTCGCGCTGCGCGCGCCGGCTGGCGAGCGAATCGTCGTTGATGGCGTAGACGTGGTGCCGGCGGTTCACGCGGTGCTCGACCGAATGGCGGCCTTCTCCGATGCCATCCGTGGTGGCGCCTGGAAGGGTCACTCGGGCCGAGTCATCCGTAACGTCGTGAACATCGGCATTGGCGGCTCCGATCTGGGCCCGGTGATGGCCTATGAGGCGCTGCGCCACTACAGCGATCGGGCGATGAACTTTCGTTTCGTCTCCAACGTGGATGCGACGGACTTCGTTGAGGCGACTCGCGATCTCGATCCACACGAAACGCTATTCGTCGTCTGTTCGAAGACGTTCACTACACTCGAAACATTGACCAACGCCCATCTGGCGCGTGCGTGGTGCGTGGATGCGCTAGGGGCCGAAGAAGCCGTGCGCCGGCATTTCGTCGCCGTGTCAACCAACGCCGAGGGCGTGGCCAAGTTCGGTATTGATGCAGCGAATATGTTCGAATTCTGGGATTGGGTCGGCGGCCGCTATTCGATGGACTCCGCGATCGGACTGTCCACGATGCTGGCGATTGGCCCCACACACTTCCGCGAGATGCTCGGCGGGTTTCACGCGATGGACGAACACTTTCGCACAACGCCGCTCGAGCGGAACCTGCCGGCGTTGATGGGCCTCCTTGCGATCTGGAACACCAACTTCCTGGACGCCGCAACGCTCGCGGTGCTGCCATACGATCAATACCTGAAACGGTTTCCCGCGTATCTGCAGCAGTTGACGATGGAGAGCAACGGAAAGCACGTCACGCTCGACGGTGTACGCGTCAACTACGATACGAGTCCGATCGTGTGGGGCGAACCGGGCACCAACGGGCAGCATTCGTTCTATCAGTTGATTCACCAGGGAACAAGACTCATTCCCTGCGATCTCATCGGGTTTGCGCGGTCACTAAATCCGCCTTCAGAAAGTCACGATCTCCTTATGGCGAACGTGTTCGCGCAGGCGGAAGCGCTCGCTTTCGGCAAGACAGCGGATGAAGTGAAAGCGGAGGGAACGCCGGACTGGCTCGTGCCGCATCGCGTGTTCGAAGGCAATCGGCCGACGACGACGATTCTCGCCGACGAGCTGACGCCGCGCTCGCTGGGTTCGCTCGTTGCGCTGTACGAGCACAGCGTCTTCACCCAGGGAGTCATCTGGGGCATCGATTCGTTCGATCAATGGGGCGTCGAGCTAGGCAAGGCATTGGCGCAGCGAATCGGCGGGGAGTTGAGGAGCGACAGCCCGCCACCGAATGGTCACGACAGCTCGACGACGGAACTAATGCGGCGCTATATGCAATCGCGGGGGAATACGCCGGGATGACACCGTCAGGGGAGAACACTGACGATCTGTGGATCAATAGAATCAGTCCAAGGGTCGCCATTCTGCTCGTCTCGCCGGTGCTGCTTCTGATCGCCGCGGCTTACCTGCAATGGGGTATCGCCGGCTTGCCATCCATCGATGCTCGTGCGAAAGCAGCGGTGGTCGGGGCGCCGTCGGGCTTCCCGGCGTGGCTCCGTATCACCCACTACGTCAACTTTCTGTTTCTCACGCTGCTCATTCGCAGCGGCCTGCAGATTCTGATGGACCACCCGCGGCTCTACGGAAACGTCCACTGCACTCCCGGTACCGAATGGCTTCGGCTCACGCCGATCAAGGTGCCGACCGATCGCTTGTGGACGGCCAAGGACGACTCGCGCTACCTCAGTCCCTGGATCGGCCTCCCGGGACATCGACATACTGTCGGTATGGCTCGTCACTGGCATTTTCTCACCGTGCTGTTCTGGGTGGGGAACGGTGTCGTCTTCGTCGTGCTGCTGTTCGCGACCGGCCAGTGGCAGCGACTGGTGCCCGCGTCCTGGCAAATCGTGCCCGACGCCTGGGCGGTGTTCGTCCACTACGCAACGCTCCATTTGCCGGCGGAGCCGGACGGCTTCTATCAATACAACGCACTGCAGCAGCTGATGTACTTTGCGGTCGTGTTTGTTCTCGCCCCCTGTGCGATCCTCACAGGGCCCTCGATGTCACCCGCCCTGACGAACAGCTTCAAGTGGTATCCGTTCCTTCCAGGTAACCGACAGATCGGCCGGTCGCTCCACTTCCTCGTAATGTGCGCGTTCGTCGTGTTCATCGTGATGCACGTGATGATGGTTGCGCTCACCGGCTTCGTCCGGAATATGAACCACATCGTGGTCGGCACGGACGGTGCAAACCCAATCGGCCTGATACTCGGCCTGCTCGGAATCGGCGGTGTGGTACTGATCAACGTCCTCACGAACCGGGCGGCGTGGAAGCATCCCCGGGCCGTTCAGCACCTCTCCAAGGCGATCGTCAGCCCGGTAATGCGACCGCTTCTCGATCGGTCCACGCCTCAGGCCCAATTCCGCCGCGAGGATGTGTCGCCGTTCTTCTGGGTAAACGGGAATCTGCCGACCTCCGATGAATGGAAAGCGCTCGCCGCTGATGATTTCAAGAGCTACCGGCTCGAGGTACGTGGACTGGTGGAGAATCCCCTCGAGTTGTCGCTCGACGACCTGCAGGCGCTTGGGAAAAAAACTCAGATCACGCTGCATCACTGCATCCAGGGTTGGTCAGGCATCGCCGCGTGGAGCGGATTACCGCTGGCAGAAGTGATCGCGCTGGCCCGGGCCCAATCGAATGCGAGAGCAGTCGTTTTCTATTCGTTCGGCGATGGCATTGACTTCAGCACGGGCGTCGCGGGCGGCCAGTATTACGATAGCCTCTCGATTAAGGACGCGCTGAATCCTCTCACGCTGCTGGCCTATGAAATGAATTACCAGCCGTTGAATCCCCTACACGGGGCCCCGTTGCGGCTGCGTGTCGAGAACCAACTCGGGTTCAAGATGGTCAAGTGGATTCAGGCGATCGAGTTGGTCGAGGACGTGAAGTCGATCAATAAGGGTGAAGGCGGCTACGCCGAGGACAACGAATACTTCGGCGAGCTGGCCAGCATCTGACATCGCCCAAGTCGGCGACCCCGCCCAATGTTGCGGCTATTTCACGGAAAAATCGATGATGATCTCTTCCGACTCGCGCTTGACGTAATTGATGACGACCCTGTCACCGTAACGCTCTCCCAACTGTTTGAGCAGCGGCAGCGGATCGTGATCATTGCAGAATCGCATTGTGTCGCCCGATTTTAGTGCGTCGAGCGCTCCGAAGATCGCGGCATGGCGAAAGCGTTTGGCGATGCCGCGCGCGTCGAATGGGTACAGACAATCTTCCTGAAGGTGCAGATGAGGTTTGTTCATAGCATCAGCGCCGGGTGCTTATCACGCGGCGGAACGACGCGAACATCGAGCTCGGTTGTTTGCTCAGTCATTGAATCGTGTACTCCTGACAAGTTGAACGGTTGAATCACAACGCAGCTTACGCGTTGTGGGGTTGGCGACCCGCCGGGACGATCGTCAGCGAGCCCGCCAGATACGCACGAGCACACGGTCGGGAATCGACTCGTCTAAATCGCACGCGTAACCACGCTCGGCGAGTATGGGAAGGAGGAATTGAGGAACTCGTGCATTTATCTGCATAAGTTGTGCACCTGGCGGCAACGTC
>JBKJHG010000159.1:0-7993 GCA_046599115.1 Gemmatimonadaceae bacterium | reverse complement strand
GCTTTACCGCCGCCATCGGCTCGCGCACGGCGTCGGCGCTCTTCGCAAGCGCTTCCTTTTCTGCACCAGTGAGCTCGACCTGGATGATCTGCTCCAGGCCGCGGCGTCCGAGCTTGCACGGAACGCCGAGGAACAGATCGGACATTCCATACTCACCCTGCAGCCACGCCGCGCACGGCAGAATGCGCTTCTGATCGTTGACGATCGCTTCGCACATCTGAACGGCGGCAGCCGAGGGAGCGTAGTACGCCGAGCCGGTCTTCAGATGCTTCACGATCTCGGCGCCGCCGGTGCGCGTGCGATCGACGATGGCGTCGAGCGTCGCCTGCGACATCAGCTGCGTGATCGGGATCCCGCTGACCGACGTGTAGGAGATGAGCGGCACCATCGTGTCGCCGTGTCCGCCGAGCACCATCGCCTGGATGTCGCGCACGGAGACGTCGAGCGCTTCGGCGAGGAAGGCGCGGTAACGCGCGGTGTCGAGAACCCCCGCCATTCCCAGCACGCGCTCGCGCGGGAAGCCGGTGACCTTCATAGCGACGTACGACATTACGTCGAGCGGATTCGAGACGACGATGAGGATCGCATTTGGCGAAGTCGTCTTGATGTTCTCAGAAACCTGCTTGACGATGCCGGCGTTCGTATTGAGAAGATCATCGCGCGACATTCCCGGCTTGCGGGCGATCCCGGCCGTGATGACAATGATGTCCGAATTCGCAGACTCCTCGTATCCGTTGGTTCCGATGACGCGCGAGTCGAAGCCCTCGATCGGCGCCGACTGGCATTGATCAAGAGCCTTCCCCTGCGGAATTCCTTCCTGGATGTCAACGAGGACGACGGTGCGCGCGAGCTCTTTCTCTGCGAGGCGCTGGGCAGTGGTCGCGCCGACGTTGCCGGCGCCGACCACGGTGATTTTGTTAACCATTTTATCGGAGTGTGTTGGGTGGTTCGCTGCAGATTGAAAGCTATTCGGACTGATAGCACGCGGCAAACCCGGCTCCCTTATCCGCCGACCTCGGAAAGTGCTCTCAATCCCCCGACCTTCATTTGAAGCAGATGATGCTCCGCCGGCTTCTCCAGCAGCCCCGACTCGACGATTCTCGCGATCGGCTCGCCGCTGCGAAGCGGGGTGCGCAGATCCAGCTCGTGGTCCCCGAACAAGCAAGTGCGCAGTCGCCCGTCGGCCGTGAGCCGCACCTTGTTGCAGGTCGCGCAGTATGTGTGCGTCATCGGCGTGATTACGCCCACAGATCCCGGCGCGCCGTCAAAGGCGAAGTACTTCGCGGGCCCATTGCCGTTCGGTCCGCTCACCGGCGAGAGCGGAGCGATCGCAGCGGCGCGGTCCAGAATCTCGTCACTCGGGACAACGTGCTGCCACGTCACATCGCGCATCTCGCCTACCGGCATCAGCTCGATGAAGCGGATGTGCCAGGGATGGTCGAGAGTGAGTCGCACAAAATCCTCGATCTCATCGTCGTTCACGTCGCGCATCACCACGACGTTGATCTTCACCGGCGCGAGCCCTGCTCTCTCGGCGGACAGCGCGGCGGCTATCGGATCGAAGCCAACCGAACGGCGGGAGATCTTCGCGATGCGGTCGGCCCGCAGCGAATCCGCACTGAGATTGACGCGATCGAGTCCTGCCGCGGCAAGTAGGCTCGCGAGCTTCGGCAGATGTACGCCGTTCGTCGAGAGCGCGATGTCTTCGATTCCATCAATCGCTTTCAGCTGCGCGACCAGGCGGTCGAGGTTTGGTCTGATGAGCGGCTCGCCGCCGGTAATGCGCAGACGCGTGACGCCGAGCGGCAGCATCTGCCGGACAACGTCGGTGATCTCCTCATAGGTGAGAAGATCGGCCTTCGGAAGCCATTGCAATCCCTCTTCCGGCATGCAGTAGAGACAGCGGAAGTTGCACTTGTCGGTGACCGATATGCGCAGGTAGTTGATTTTCCGGCCGCTGCCGTCGATGAGCTGGCTCACCGCGCCGCTCCTGCCGCGGTCGGGTCAACCCATTCCTTCGTCCCGTCGGCGTATTCCTCTTCCTTCCAGATCGGGACACGTCGCTTGATCTCATCCATCGCGTACGCGACCGACGCGAGCGCCGGGGCGCGATGCGCGTGGGCGACGGCGATTCCAATCGCGACGTCGCCGATATCGAGGTGGCCGAGCCGATGCTCGATGATGCCTGTCGTCACCCCGAACTGATCCTTCATTTCATCCGCGATGCGTACCAGCTCCGCCTCGGCCATCTCGGAATATGCGCTGTAGCGCAGCGACGCGACCGTACGCCCGTCGTTCATCTCGCGGACCGTTCCGAGAAAGAGTGAAACAGCACCCTTGTCGGCGGCCGAGACGGCGCGAATCAACGCCGCGGGGTCAATTGGCACTTCGACGAGCCGAATGCCGATCATCCGCCGGCCACCGGAGGGATGAGCGCAATCTCATCTCCCGCGTTGATAACGGTTGTCGCCGGGACGTATTCGTGATTGACTGCGACCACCAGTCTCGGAGGGAGAGCACCGCCGGCAGGCAGGGCGTGGATCGCAGAGGTGAGCTGTTCGACGGTCGAGCCGCGAGGCAGCGCAAGATTCAGGTGGGGAGCGCCGAACAGGTCGGCGAAGGAAGCGAAAAGGCGGACTTCGAAATGCTCCATCTCAGGCGGGGTGACCTAGTCCTCCGTGATGTGCTCGACATCCATTCCGGCAACCAGCGCGCGGAGCTCCTTCGACGGCTTAAAAACCGGGACCGGGCGGGCCGAAACCTCTACGGGAGAACCAGTTCGGGGATTTCTGGCCATCCTGGTCTTTCTGTTTCTGATCTTGAACGTGCCAAAACCACGCACTTCGATGTTCTCCTGACGCTGGAGCGACTCCTTGACCGCCTCGAGGAACGCGTCCACTACCCGCGCACAGTCTTTCTTCGAGATCATCGGCCCGGCAGTCCGCGAGATCTGCGTTGTAACCCGCTCAACGAGGTCCGCTTTGGTCATTGGTCTCCCCAGTTTTAACGCGCTTAGACGCGTAAGTGCTTAGAAGTTATGACGTTACTGATTTGGTGTCAAGCGAGCCGTGAGCTACTTCACCCCTTTGGGGAGGGCTTCCAGAAACTGTTGGAACAAAGGGCGCGCGTCGTGTGGACCCGGTGCCGCCTCGGGGTGGTACTGAACCCCGAACACCGGAAGCTCACGGTGTCGGAGGCCCTCGATGGTCCCGTCGTTGAGATTTATGTGTGTAACCTCGAGGTCGGGAGCGCCTGAAACCTCGTTCTCGTTCCCTTCGACCGCGAAGCCGTGGTTCTGGGACGTGATGAACACCTGGCCGGTGTCCACCTCGCGAACCGGGTGATTTCCGCCGCGGTGGCCATACGGCATCTTCTTCGTCGCACCGCCGAAAGTGAGGCCGAGAAGTTGGTGGCCGAGACAAATGCCAAATGTCGGGACCCCGGCGGACGTAAGCTCGCGAATCGCCGGCGGAGCGTAGAGAACCGCCTCCGGATCGCCGGGTCCGTTAGAGAGGAAGAGACCGTCTGGTTTCAGCGCGAGCGCCTCCTCCGCCGTCGTGGCGGCCGGAACGACCGTCACTCGGCAGTCGTTTTCGCCGAAGATGCGAAGGATGTTGCGCTTGATTCCGTAATCGTAGGCAACGATGTGATGGCTGGCCGTCGGGCTGCCCCAGCTATAGCGCTCGCGAGTTGAAACGCGTGACGCGAGGTCGAGTCCTTCCATCGAAGGACACGCGTCGAGGGCGGCAAGCGCCGCGGCGTCGGGAGTATCGCCTATTCCAATCACGCCGCGCATCGAGCCGACCGATCTGAGATGCCGCGTGAGGCGGCGGGTGTCCACTTCCTCGATGAGCGGTATCTGCGCCGCATCGAGCCAGCTCATCAAATCGCCGGTGGCGCGCCAATTCGAATAATTCTCGGAGAGCTCGTGCACGACGACGCCGGCAACCTGCGGCGCGCCTGACTCCGGATCCTCGCTGTTGATCCCGTAGTTGCCGATGTGCGGCGTCGTCATCACCACGATCTGGCCGGAGTACGAAGGGTCGGTGAAGACCTCCTGGTAGCCGGTCATGTTGGTGGTGAAGACAACTTCTGCGACCGCCGGCAGCGCGCGCGCGGGATTGCGGCCGCGCACACGGCCGTTAAAAAGGGTTCCATCCTCTAAGAGGAGGAACCCTGGAATCGAGGGGCTGGTCTCCTGATTCAAATCAGCGCTTCGGAGTGCTCGCGGGTGGCGTCTTCGCCGGAGTGACCGGAGCCGACTGCAGCGGAATCGCGTTCGTCGTCGTCGGCGCGGGCGCCGTTGGAGCGGGAGTCGCGAGAGACTTCTCTAGCACAGAGTGCTGCGTGTTCACGCGCGATGACATCAACTGGAGAACGAAAGCGAGAAAGAGAAAAATCCCACCGCCCCACCAGGTGAACTTGGTGAGAAGATTTCCAGCCTGACGGATGCCGATGAACGCGTCAGGCGATGAACTCGCTCCACCGAAGCTCGCGGCGAGGCCGGTGCCCTTTCCCGACTGCGCGAGAATGGCCGCCACGAGGAGCACACTATCGATGACGAGGAGTACGAGCAGAAGAGTGTAAATCATTGCAGAAGATAGAGTTGATGCAGCCTTTCAATATCACGGGAGAACGGTGCCTCAGTCAACCCTTCGGCGGCGAATTGGTGGCTCAGCTTCCCGTGATGGAGAGCCAGGTATTCGCCTCGAGGCTCGCTCCGCCGACGAGCAATCCGTCCACGTTCTCGGCTGATAGAAGCGCCGCCGCGTTCGCCTGATTAACGCTGCCGCCATAAAGAATCGGTACGCGCCCCGCCCTGTCGCCCAGGATAGCCGTCAGCTCGGTGCGGAGAACCTTGTGAACAGCGGTTGCATCGGCGGGCGTCGCGGTCTTGCCAGTTCCAATCGCCCACACTGGCTCGTACGCGACGAGAAGCGGCCCAGTGTAAGAGTGGCTGAGGTGGGAGAGTCCTGCACGGAGCTGGCGCAGGACGACCGACTCGGTCTCGCCGCGCTCGCGTTCATCGAGCTTCTCACCGACGCAGAGCAGCGGAGCGAGCCCGGCCTTCTCCGCGGCCAACACTTTCTTGCCGCTCTCCTCGTCGGTCTCGCCGAACACGTGGCGCCGCTCGGAGTGTCCGACCAGCACGACGGTTGCGCCGGCGTCGCGTGCCATTGACGCGGAGATCTCGCCCGTGAACGCGCCCTGTGCTTCCCAATAAATGTTCTGCACGCCCAGTAGAACGTCGCCGCGTTCTCTCACCGCCGCCCGAACCGCGGCGACAGAAAGCGCCGGTGGGAAAAAGATCACAGTGCGATCGTTGTGCTTGGGATACGTGCCGAGAAATGTGCGGATGAATTCAGCGGCCACTGTGGGGCCGTTGTTCATCTTCCAGTTGGCCGCGAAGACGGGTTTTTGCATCAGGCGTCGTCCAGCGCTTCGACACCGGGCAGTTTCTTCCCCTCGAGAAACTCGAGGGAAGCGCCGCCACCGGTGGATACGTGAGACATCTTCTTTTCCACTCCCGCCGCGAAAGCCGCAGCAGCGGAATCTCCCCCGCCGATGATCGTCGTCGCGCCGTTTGCCGTAGCCGCCGCCATCGCATTCGCAATGGCGAGCGTTCCCTTGTCGAACGGCGGAGTCTCGAAGACACCCATCGGTCCATTCCAGATGATTGTTTTAGCGGCGGCAATCGCGCGGCCGTACGATTCCGCCGTCGCGGGGCCGATGTCCAGCATCATCTCGTTCGCTGGAATCGCGTCCCGCTTTACCACGTGCGCCTTCGCGCCCTCCTCGATGGATGGCGCGACAAGCGCGTCGTGCGGGAGCGTGAGCTTGAATCCGCCGCGGTCAAGAAGCTGCTTCGCCATCTCGACGCGGTCGGGCTCGACCAGAGACTTCCCAGTCTCCAGCCCCATCGCCTTGTAGAACGTGCAGGCCATCGCGCCACCGATGAGCAGTCCATCAACCTTCGGCAAAAGCTTGTCGATGACGTCTATCTTGCCGGAGATCTTTGCGCCGCCAAGGATCGCGACGAACGGTCGGGTGGGACTCTCAAGCGCGCCGCCGAGATAGTCGAGCTCGGTCTGCATCAGGAGGCCAGCGACTGACGGCCGCAGATGCTCGGTGATCCCGGCCGTGGAAGCGTGCGCGCGGTGCGCCGCGCCGAACGCGTCGTTGACGAACACGTCGCCCAGCTCGGCGAGCGAGCGCGCAAGCCGGGGGTCGTTCGTCTCCTCGCCGCCGAGGAAGCGTGTGTTCTCGAGAACGAGGATCTCTTCGGGGCCGAGCGCGTGCGATGCCTTCATCGCTTCGTCGGAATCGGTGGACTCGACGAAGCGCACCTTCTTGCCCGTCAGCTCGGCGATGCGCTTGGCTACGGGCTGCAATGAGTACTTGAGCTCCGGCTTCCCCTTCGGCCTGCCGAGGTGCGAGAGGATAATGGGTCGTCCGCCGCGCTCGAGGATGAGCTCGATCGTCGGCAGCGCGGCGCGGATTCTCATATCGTCCGTGATCTCGCAGTTGTCGTCGAGAGGGACATTGAAATCGGCGCGAACCAGAACGCGCTTGCCGCGCAGCTGGTCGGCGCCGAGATCCTTGATGCTTTTCTTTTTCACGGAGATCTCTAGAGCCGGGCGCCGATGAAACGCAACAGGTCAACGCACCGAGATGAGTATCCCCACTCGTTGTCGTACCAGCCGCAGACCTTCACGAGCGTGCCGTCGATGACGTTGGTCGTCTTCGCGTCGAGGATGCACGACGCGGGGTCGCCGATATAGTCTGACGAGACGAGTTCTACTTCCGTGTAGCGCAGAATTCCGTCCAGTGGTCCCTCGGCGGCGGCTTTGAACGCGGCGTTCACCGCGTCGATGGTGGTCGCCTTCTCAACCTCGACCGTGAGGTCGGTGAAGGAGACGTCGGGCGTCGGCACGCGGATGGACATCCCGTCGATCTTCCCCTTCACTTCCGGAATTACGAGAGACGTTGCCTTCGCCGCTCCGGTGGTGGTCGGAATCATCGACAGAGCGGCGGCGCGCGCACGGCGGAGATCCTTGTGCGGTAGATCGAGGATGCTCTGATCGTTCGTGTAGCTGTGAACGGTGACCATCGCGGCGTGCTTGAAGCCGAAGTTGTCACGAATCACCTTCACCATCGGAACGAGACAGTTCGTCGTGCACGAGGCGTTGGAGATGATCTGGTGTTTGGCGGATTCGTACTTGTCACTGTTGACGCCCATCACGATGGTGATGTCTTCGCCTTTCGCGGGCGCGGAAATCAGCACTTTCCTGGCGCCGGCCGCGATGTGCTTCTTCGCGTCGGGCGCGTTGGTGAAGCGGCCGGTGGACTCAAGGACGATGTCTACCCCGAGCTCTTTCCAGGGGAGCGCGGACGGTTCCTTCTCGCAGGTGACCCGAATGTCATCGCCATCTACGATGATGCCATTCGGTCCGCTCTCGACGTCGCCCTGATATGTCCCGTGAACGGAATCATACTTGAACAGATGGGCGAGCGTGCGCGTGTCGGTCAGGTCGTTGATCGCCACGAAATCGAGATCGGCGACTCCCTGCTCTTTCGCTGCGCGAAGCACCTGCCGTCCGATCCGCCCGAACCCGTTGATTGCAACTCTGGTTGCCATCTTCCCCCAATCCTCCTTTTAAATCCGGTCGCCTGCAGAACGGGCGCGGCCGAATGTCACGTAGCTGATTATTCGCGCTCCGGCGTCGTACAGAGCCCTCGCGCATTCATTGAGCGTCGCCGCAGTGGTCACCACGTCGTCAACGAGGACGATGTGGCTTCCGGTGAGCTCACCACGGCGCGACTTGAATCTAACCGAGCCGGTGACATTTGCGCGTCGCTCCTCCGGACTGAGCTCGGTTTGCGAGCGGGTTGCCCGCGTCCGCTCGATCGTGTCGTGCCAGACGGGAATGTTCCAGATCGAGCGGACGCGGGCAACCCGCTCGATCGTGTCGTGCCAGACGGGAATGTTCCA
>JBKJHG010000140.1:0-4769 GCA_046599115.1 Gemmatimonadaceae bacterium | reverse complement strand
CCGCGCGCTGGTGCGTTACCGATTGTGTCGGGATGATGATCCTGTTCCCCGTCGCCCACTCCGTCTTCACCGGCGAAACGTTCTTCGCAATCAGAAGAGGGGATCCACCTTCGACGGGCGCACGCACCAGGTCGCCACCGATGAAGTAGGCGATCCACTTTCCGTCCGGCGAGAAAAAAGGGAATTCGGCGCCTTCCGTCCCAGGCAGTGCGCGCGCGCCTAAATCGTCGAGCGAGCGCGAGTACAAGCGCGAGCCTTTCGGATCATCAACACCATACACGATGCGGCGTCCGTCCGGAGAAATCGCCAGCGCTCCGTTGATGAATTCCGCGCGTTGCGGCGTAATCGTGAAGCGCACCGGTTCCGCGTCGGCTACCCCCGGTTTCCCAATGAAGTGCAGCGCCCAGAGTGTCGTGGACAGCGCCACCGCTCCGGCAACTCCGGCAATAATCCACGGCAGCCATCTGCTGTCCACTCCGCGCCTCCCATCAGTTGCTGCTCGACGCTCGCCGCGCGCCGTCGCTGGATGCTGCGACGTTATCGGCCGCTGACCCTCGAGCGTCTCCGCGAATTCCTTCGCCGTATCGAAGCGGTCAGCGGGAACCTTCTCGAGCGCTTTCTGAATCGCCCAGTCCACATTCTCCGGCACACTCGGCCGAGCCAATCTGACGCTCCGCGGAGTGTCGGTCATCAATTTCGCGATGATCGCCTGCACCGTCGCGCCGGTGTGCGGTGGTTCGCCGGTGAGCATTTCATATAGAACGGCGCCGAGAGAGTAGATGTCGGTGCGGCCGTCCACTCCACGCTCGCCAGTCGCCTGCTCGGGACTCATATACTGCGGCGTGCCGAGTGACAATCCGGTTTGGGTGACGCGTTCACCACCTGCATTCGAGACGGCCAGCGCGATTCCGAAATCGGCGACGAGCGGCTGCCCTTCGTGGAGGAGGATGTTCTCCGGCTTCAAATCGCGGTGAATGACACCCTGGCGATGGGCGTAGTCGAGCGCTCCGGCGACGAGCACCGAGATGCGCACCGCATCCCTCACTGAGAGCTGACGCTCGCGGTCCATACGCGCGCGGAGACTTTCTCCTTCGACGTACGGCATCGCATACCAGAGCTGGCCGTCGCTCTCACCGGAATCGAACAGCGGCAAAAGATTCGGGTGTTGGAGCTTTGCGGTGACGCGAATCTCGGAGAGGAAGCGCTGCGGGCCGAGCACCGCGCCGAGCTCCGGCTTGAGAAGCTTGAGCGCGACCTCGCGGTCGTGTCTGAGATCTCGCGCGAGATACACCGTCGCCATTCCACAGGCGCCGATCTCTTTTTCGATTTCGTAGCGGTCCGCAAGCGCGGTTTGGAGCTTGTCGAGTAGACTCACAAGACGAAGTTATGACCGCGGGGGCAGTTGGGAAACCGCAAACTCAGGACAATCCCGGCGGGAATCCAATCCAGTTGTTTTTTGGATTCCCGTTGCAACGCTTTCAGGGCCGGCGCCGTCTCAATAAGCGAAGGCCAAGTCCAATTCCGCCGCGATCGACTTCGTCGTCACCATCAGAAAGTAGTGGATCCGCTAGCGGCCAACTGAGCCAACCGTGGTCGGCCCCCGCTAGCAGCTACCAGCTTGAGTTGCCAGCAGCTACCAGCTTGCAGTCCTAAGTCCGCAGTTCGCCGTCATCCGCCAAAGCAGTAGTTACATCCCGCTTCTTGCGCCGCGTTGATCGCATAAACCCCCGACGGCACCAGCACCACGTTCTTCATAAGCCCCGCCTTCCATTCCGCCGCCGCGTCGGCCGCCGAGACATTCCCCATCTTGCCAGCGGTCATTCCGGAGAGCGCGTGAAGCGCCACATCGCACGCGGTGAAGATGATGTTCGCCTTCGACGCCGAGCCGGAGAGGATCTGCTCGTAGGTGAGGCCCGGGTGCAGCAGAATCGCATCGTGGAAAATATTCCTTCGCGCCGGCGCGTTCGTCTTCGGGTCCATCACGCCGAGGATGTCGGCGATCGGGTACTTCGCCCATATCGAATCGTTGAGCAGGAGCGGCATCGCGAAATGCCGGTAGCTGATCACGCTCGTCAGCTGCGACGCGGGAACTCCCATCTGCGTGTACGCATCAATGAAGTTGAGTGCGAACACCGGCGCGAACCCGCCGTTCGGCATCGTCGCGTCGATCACTTGGCGGTGCTTACCGTGGATGCGCTTCACCCAGTCTTCCGACATCGGCGACATCGCGTCCATCCGGTTCACGGTTTCAGCGCCGGCGGTTGCGTACTTGCCGGCAACGAGTGCGGCCGCACCGGCAGCGACCGATTTTACAAATCCACGGCGGGGAGTGAAGCTGTCCATAGTCCGATCCTCCGAGAGGAAACAGCGAGCTGAATGACTGAAGGCGTCCTCAAAACATAGGAAATCCCGCCTTTCCTGTCACGCCAGTTGTGACGTCAATGCCGTTGACCGGCATCCCGCAGCCTTCAGCTCCAGTGTTTGCGGTTAATCCTTCGGCACGTAAGGCGCCGCCGCGCTCCCCCACAGCTCGCGCAGTCTAGCGTCGCGGCCGCACCCTCTCTTGTACGCGTTGTACCGATCGGGATTTCTCTCCGCGAAGTGCTGATGGTACTCCTCTCCGCGCCAGAACCGCGCATTCGCCACGATCTCCGTCACGATCGGAGTCTTGAAGTGCGCAGACTGATCGAGCGCCATCTTCGATTGCACCGCCGCCGATTGCTGGGCCGGATTTCTGGTGAAGATGATCGTCCTGTAATCCGACCCGCCATCGCAGAACTGCCGGTCCTTTGTCACCGGATCGATGTTGTGCCAATAGACGTCGAGCAATTTCGCGTAGCTCACCTTCGATGTGTCGAACTCGACCTGTACCGTCTCCGCGTGACCGGTCGTCCGCGTGTTGACTTGCTCGTAAGTCGGATTCGCCGTGTGGCCCCCGGCATAACCAACGGTGGTCGCGATAACGCCCGGCACGTGGTCGAACGGGCGCTCCATACTCCAGAAACATCCGCCTGCAAACATCGCGGTATCCACCGCTGGATGAACGTCGGCCGCATTGCGCGCAATCACGCGCCGCTCGACCCTCGATCGACTCGAATCATCTCTGGCAACCGCGCGCGTGGTGTCGGTCGCGATCGATGGTAACGCCGATTGGGCGACAGCCTGCGCCGGCGCGATCTGCTCCGGCTCTCTCTGCTTGCACGCGAACAGCGCGGGCGCGATGAGAACCAATCGACAAATCTGTCTGATGTTCCTGTTCATTGACTCCTCCAGCGGTTTAGGCTCCCAGGGAACGGTGCGACTGCGTGACTCGATCAGGCAAGTCGCTTCGGTTCGCTGCGTTGCTCCTCGGCGGCTCTCTCGACCGGGGCAGCAGCGGGAAGAACATCGTTGGTTGCCTCGTGCACGTTCTTTTTGAACTCGCGTATTCCCTTGCCCATCGAACCGGCGATTTCCGGGATTCGCTTCGCGCCGAACAACAGCATCGCAATAAACATTACCATCAGAAGATGGGGGATCGTCAGATTCTCAAACATTTCGGATTAGCCTCGTTAGTGATGTAAAATGGCGCTGCGGTCAGGCAGCGTGCAGATGAATCGATTCTGAAGCGAGCTCGCGTGCCTCGTTTCGTTGACGCCGGCGAAACACGAGCCTCGCCAGAACGATGCTGAGCTCATAGAGAGCGTACAACGGCAGCGCGAGCGCGAATAGTGAGTAGGGGTCTGCGCCCGGTGTGATGAATGCCGCGGCCGTGAGGCAGACGATCGCCGCGTGCCGTCGGTAGGTAGTGAGGAATTTCGGCGTGACGATTCCCATTGCGGCAAGGCCGAGGATCACGACAGGCATCTCGAAAATTGCTCCGAACCCGACGCACATACTTATGGCAAAATCGAAGTACTCTGTCGCCGAGATCATCGGGGTGAGGGCAGACGACTCGATGCCCATCAGGAATCCCAGCGTCAGCGGTAACACAACAAAGAAACTCAGAGCCACTCCGGCAAGAAATAAAGCGACGATGCCAAAAGCGATCGGGACGACAACGCGCTTTTCGTGCGCGTGGAGCGCGGGCGCAAGAAAACCCCAAAGCTGTCCCGCGATTACTGGCAGCGCCAAAATGAATCCGAGCGCGAGGGATGCACTCATCAGAACGTGGAACGAAGTACCGGGGTGTGTATAGATCAGGTTGCGTCCGTGCAAAAACGGCAGAATCGGCCGCTCGAGCAAGCGGATCAAATCGATTCGGGTAAGCAGCACGAAGCCGAGCACGACTCCGATCACGACGGCGCCCGCTATCCAGAACAGCCTCTTACGAAGCTCCTCAAGATGGTCGAGAAATGGCATTGCCGCCCCGGGCGGAAAGGCTGACTTGGCTCGCATGGGGTGTTTAATGGTTGGGAGAGGCCCGTTCCTAGCCGGATGAGAGGCTTTTAACGCCCCTCATCCGACCGACGGAAGGTTTTACGGAAGGAACGGCTGTACGATCGCCGTTACCTGCGCTTTCGTCAGAGGCTCGTCGAACGCCTCCGTGACAGCCGCCGTGCCGCCGTTGCCCGATCCGAGCGCGGTGAGATTGAGACCGGCCTGCGTCACGTTATCCTCGCCATCGTAGATCCCCTGCGTGAAAGCGGGGAGATCTCCGCGGCTGTTGCTCGTAATCCACGCCTTCAGCCCGCGCAGACGCCTGACTTCAGCCGCGTGACGCGCTTCAATTGAATGGATGGTAAGCGCGGCGGTAAGCACCGCCTTGTCGTTGATCAGACGTCCGGCCT
>JBKJHG010000097.1:0-10125 GCA_046599115.1 Gemmatimonadaceae bacterium | reverse complement strand
CATCGTGAAGTCGGGCGGGCGCGTCGTGAAAAACGTTGCCGGGTTCGACCTGATGCGGCTCAACTGCGGAGCGTGGGGTACCCTTGGCGTAATTACCCAGGCGTCGCTCCGGCTTTATGCGCGGCCGAAGGTGGATCGCACGTTCGCGCTAAACATCCCTAACGACGCCAATGCGATACTCCCATTCCTCCATTCCCTCCGGAGCGCACCGCTCTCGGCACTGGCAATGGAAGGAATTGACGGAACGACCGCAGGCGCGCTCGGGCTGCCGGCGACGTCCGCAGTGCTCATCCGGCTTGGCGGAAATGTAGAGTTGGTTGATTCTCAGCTCGCCACCCTCGGCAAGCTTGGTCCACCGGTGGAAGTTGACGCCGGCGTCTGGCGCCAATTGGGAGAGCAGGATATGTCGTCACCCGACGTGTCGCTTCGCCTCAGCGGGCTTCCATCGAATGCACACTTGCTCTGGGAAAGCGCGCAAACGCTTCTCGACGGTGCTGAAACGGGCCGCCTTCATTCCACATTCTCCAAGGGTGTCGTTCGCGTCGTTTTGCGAGGAGTGCGCGACGAGGGAGTGATCCCCGCGTCGAGTGCGACGCAACGCGTCACCTATGAGATTCTTCCCGCGAATGCGTGGAAAGCCGTCTCGCCGAGCGTGACTTCAGACCCTCTTTCACATAACGTGAAGCGCGCGTTCGATCCCCACTCGCTTCTGAATCCTGGAATACTCGGCTGATGCCGCACGCAACGCTTCCCTCCGATCCGCTTCCAGCAGGCGACCTGCCGAATTGCGCGCTGCCGGGAACTCCCCTCGCCGATTCCCTGCCCGGTATTAACGCGTGCGTGCATTGCGGTTTCTGCCTGCAGGCGTGCCCCACATACACGGTGCACGACGACGAGAACGACAGCCCGCGCGGGAGAATCTTCCTGATGCGCTCTCTCCTCGAGGGCACCGTCACCACCGACGACCCCGACGTCAACGAGCATATGGATCGCTGTCTCGGCTGCCGCGCCTGTGAGACGGCGTGTCCGAGCGGCGTTCCGTATGGGCAGCTTCTTGAGGCGACGCGCGCGACGCTCGCCATCGGCCGCTCCAAGCCGCTGCTGGCGAATATCATACTCGGCGTGTTCAGGAGACCGTGGCTTCTCAAGCCGGCGATGATTGCGTCGCGCCTTCTTGCGGCGACTCCGATTCCAACATTGTTCTCGAAGACACCGGGGCGATTCGGGTTCGCGATGGCGATGCTCGCATCTACGACGCGCGGTCTCGAGCCGGGTGGTTACAAAGCGCGCGGCAACGGGACACGCGGGAGCGTCGCCGTTCTCCTCGGCTGCGTGATGGAAGGACTCTTCACCGATACGAACCGCGCCACCGAGCGCGTGCTTGTCGTGAATGATTATGAGCTGAAGGGCGCGCCGGGCCAGCGCTGTTGCGGCGCGCTGCACGCGCACGCCGGAGATCTGGAGGGAGCGAAGCATCTCGCGCGAACGAACATCATTGCCTTCGAGAAATCCGGCGCGGAGTTCATCGCCGTCAACGCCGCGGGCTGCGGCGCGATTATGAAGGAATACGGACACCTCCTCCGCGACGATCCGGAGTGGAACGAGCGCGCCGCCGCGACTGCGGCGAGGGTGCGCGATATCAGCGAGCTGCTCGCGGCCGCCGGACCGAAACCAGGCGGGGCGCTGCCAGTTCTCGTGACGTACGATGCGCCCTGTCACCTGCATCACGCGCAGCGCATCACGCAGGCGCCGCTTTCCGTGCTCGCCGCAATTCCTTCGCTCGAGCTTGCCCCCCTTCACGATTCGGAAAGATGCTGCGGCGCCGCGGGCATCTACAATCTTATCGAGCCGGAAACGTCGAACCTCGTCCTCGACGAGAAGCTCGCGAATGTACGGGATACCCGCGCGTCGTTCATCGCCACCGGCAATCCGGGCTGTATGATGCAGATTGGCGCCGGATTGATTCGCGACGACAGCGCAATGCGGGCCATTCACCCCGTGGATCTGCTCGACGCATCGTACGCCGCCTCCTAGGGGCAGTAGCGCCTCGCAGCACCACAGTTTTAATTGCAGAAGATGCCCGGATCCGAAGGTTATCAGGCGCTGTGTCGCGGCGCGGTGGTGTTCGACAGATCCGATCGCCTGCGAATGCGGGTGACCGGCGCGAAAGCCGCCGAGCTCGTAAACGGAATGGTTACGAGCGACGTCTCATCGCTCGCTCCCGGGTTCGGTCAGTATTCCGCCGCCCTCACCGCGAAGGGAAAGATCATCGCCGACCCGCGAGTGTTCGCGGTTGACGACGGCGTACTGATCGATGTCGGCGCCGCCGCATCGCGCGGGTGGCGCGAGATGGTGGCAAAATATGTGAACCCGCGCGTGGCCCCTTACGCCGACGTCACCGCCGAAACCCGGGACTTCGCCGTTGCCGGCAGCGCGTCATCGGTAGTTGTTGCTTCCGTCCTCGGCGTTGACACAGCGGTACTCAAATCGCTCGATCCATTCTCACACATCCCCGCGTCATTCGATGGATCGATGGTGATGGTCGTGAAATCACCGGACATTTCGGCGGAATGCTACGATCTCATTTTTCCCGCTGCGATCGCGGAGCGATTGTGCGCGAGCATTGTCGCCGCCGGCGCCGTCGAGGCAGGGCCCGGGCTGTGGACGATTTTGCGCATCGAAGCGGGCCGCCCCGAGTGGGGCGTCGATATGGACGACAACACCCTCCCGCAGGAAGCGCTGCTCGACTCGCTGGGGGCGATCTCATTCACGAAAGGCTGCTACATCGGCCAGGAAGTCGTGGCGCGAATTCATTTCCGCGGTCACGTGAACAAGCTTCTCAGAAAGCTGCGCTTCGTGACGTCGCCGCTGCCTCAGCGTGGAGCGGCGGTCGTTGACGACGCCGGGACTATCGTCGGCGATGTGCGGAGCACCGCGATCTCACCTAAATGCGGAGGCATCGCGCTCGGAATGATCAGGCGCGAAGTGGAACCGGGATCAACCTTGCACGCGCGCTGGGACGGCGGCGAGGCGAGCGTTCAGGTGGAGGGCGAAAAAAAAGGCGCCACTGCTTGAGTGGCGCCTCTTTCCAACGTGAAGAAGAACTACTTCTTCATGGTGGTCGTCTTCGTGGTCGTGGTGCTCGACATCGCGGTCGTGTCCATCTTCATCGCGGTGTCCACAACAGCCGGGGCCGGAGCCATGGCAGCGGACGTATCGGCAGCAGGAGCTTCATCCTTCTTCGCGCATGCAGCGAGTGCGAAGACAGCGGCGACAAGGGCCAGGCGCTTCATGTACTTTCTCCTTAAAAGGCAACGTTGACAAAAAATCGCCGGTCCGTGCCCGCGTTCGCGGAACCCGTTTTTGGCGCGGCGGAAAAGTTAACTTCCTGAAATATTGTGTCAAGTACTGAGTGTGCTGGTCGCCCTCTGATTTGAGGGCTACATTTCCCCTCCGCGACAGAGTGAGAAACATTTGAATCCCATTCCGCAAACATTTGGCGCGCTCAAGCAGTCCGCAAAGGACAACCCGACGAGATGGCTTCGGTCGGTCAAGGACGAGCTAAGGGGCAATCTTCTCGACCGATTGGCGTCCGGAAAGCCGGTATTTGACGGAGTTCTCGGCTACGAAGAGACGGTGATGCCGCAGATCGTCAATGCGCTGCTCAGCCGCCACAACTTCATTCTCCTCGGACTCCGGGGCCAGGCAAAATCGCGAATTCTCCGCGCCCTTACCGTGCTCCTCGACGATGAGATTCCCGTCGTCGCCGGAAGCGAGATCAACGACAATCCGTTCGCACCAATCTCGAAGTTCGCCAAAAAACTTCTCGCCGACGCCGGTGACGATACTCCCGTCGCGTGGGTCGGTCGGGAGAGCCGCTTCGTCGAAAAGCTCGCCACGCCTGATGTCACCGTCGCCGATCTGATCGGAGATCTCGACCCCATCAAGGCGGCGCGCGGCGGGCACGTGATGGGCGACGAGATGACGATTCACTATGGAATGGTTCCGCGCGCTAATCGCGGCATCTTCGCCCTCAACGAGCTGCCCGATCTCGCCGGAAAGGTGCAGGTCAGTCTCTTCAACATCATGCAGGAAGGCGACGTTCAGATCAAAGGATATCCGGTTCGCCTCCAGCTCGACGTTCTGCTCTGCTTCACCGCCAACCCTGAGGACTACACGGCGCGGGGGAAGATCATTACTCCGCTCAAGGACCGGATCGGAAGCGAGATCACTACGCACTACCCCGAGACCGTCGAGCTGGGAATGGCGATCACCGAGCAGGAAGCGTGGACGGAGCGAGGGGATCTTCACGTGCGCATTCCGGATTTCATCGCCGAGGTGGTCGAGCGGATCGCGTTCGAGGCGCGCGGCGACAAGCGGATCGACAGGCGGTCCGGGGTCTCGCAGCGGATGCCAATCACGGTGATGGAGAACATCATCTCCAACTCCGAGCGCCGCGCGCTGCTCACCGGCGAGACCGATGTCGTGCCGCGCATCGCCGACATCTACGCCGCGCTTCCCGCGATCACCGGCAAGATCGAGCTCGAGTACGAAGGCGAGCTGATCGGCGGACACAACATCGCGCGCGAGCTCGTGCGCCGCGCCTCGGACGCGACATATCAGGATCGCGCCGGGGGGATGAACACCGACGAGATCGTGATGTGGTTCGATGTCGGCGGTGCGCTTCAGGTGACCGACGAAGTGCCGGTCGATGCGGTTGTCGAGGGATTCGGCAGCGTCCCCGGCCTGATGCAGATCGTCAGCGGCGCCGGTCTCGCGCCGATGGACGATCTGCCCGTAGTCGCTGCGGCGTGCGAGCTGGTGCTCGAGTCGCTCGTCGCCCGCAAGAAAATCTCGCGCTCCGACGCCGGCGCATACGGACGTCAGAACGAAGAAAAGCGGCGCCGCCCGTATCAGGACTAGATGCCGATAGTCACGATCTCGCGTGAGTACGGCTCGGGCGGGTCGGAAGTCGCCGAGCGCACCGCCAAGCTGCTCGGATGGGAGCTGCTCGACAACGAAGTCGTGGACGCGATCGCCGCGCGGCTCGGAGTCAGCGTCGCCGAAGTGAAAGCCCGCGAAGAGCGCGCGCCCTCACTGGCCGAGCGTCTTGCGTCGGCGATGGCGCTTGGCTCGCAGGAGTGGGTAAATCCCGTCGCGAGTGCCCAGCGTCCGACAGACGAGCAGATGCTCGAGGTGACACGCCACATTCTCGATGAGGCAGTGCTGCGCGGGCCGGTGGTGATTGTCGGCCGCGGCGCACAGGCGATGTTGTCATCGCGCGCCGACGCTCTGCACGTTTTTTGTCACGCGCCGAGGAAGGCGCTGATCGCCCGATGCATTGAGCGCGACAAGGTGGACGCAAAGGAAGCGGCGAGAATCGTGGATGAGACGAACAAGCACCGGAAGGAATGGGTGCGACTGCACTGGGACCGCGAGTGGGCCGCCGCCGACAACTATCACCTGACCGTGAATACCGGGTGGCTCGGAATCGAGGGAGCCGCCGAGTTGATAGCGCAGGCGGCACGCCTGAGACTGGTCCCGCGTTAGCCCCGGCTTCCTACCGCCTCGGCGAGAACACTACAGAACCCACGCACGTCGCTCTCGTCAGTATCCCACGAAGTCACCAATCGCACTTCATTGCGTGACTGGTTCCAGACGTGGAAGCCGAAAGACTTCTGCACTTTCGGAATGACTTCGCCGGGCAGAATCGCGAAGACGCTGTTCGACTGAACCTTTTGCGTGATGCTGACTCCTGGAAGTCCACACATCCCGTCGTTCAGCATCTTCGCCATCCGATTGGCGTGATCGGCGTTTTTCTTCCACAAATCGTTCGAGAGCAGTGCGATGTACTGCGCCGCGACGAACCGCATTTTTGACGCGAGCTGCATCCCCTGCATCCGGCGGAAATCGAAGTCCTCGGCGAACTCCTTGTTGAAGAAGACGAGCGCCTCACCGGCGATTAATCCGTTCTTCGTCCCACCGAATGAGAGAACGTCAACTCCGGCTCCGCGCGTCGTCTCCTCGATCGTGCACCCGAGCTTGGCGGCGGCGTTGAATATCCGCGCCCCGTCCATATGCAGGAACATTCCGTTGTCGTGGGTGACCTTCGCGATCTCCTTCAGCTCGGCGAGGGAGTACACAGTTCCATATTCGGTGGACTGCGTGACGGTCACCGCCTTTGGCTGCACGTGATGCTCGTTGCCGATGTATCCGAGCTGCTTCTGAATGTCGGGGGCGGAGATCTTGCCGTCGGGCGAAGGAATCGGTATCAGCTTGCACCCGATGTGCTTCTCCGCCGCTCCGCACTCGGACGTGTTCACGTGCGCCGTCTCGGCGCAGATCACTCCCTGGTGGGAGCGGACCATCGATTGCAGCCCGAGCACATTCGCGGCGGTACCACTGAACAGAAAAAACACATCGCAGTTCTTTCCGACCAGCGCCTTCACTTTCTGAATGGCGAGATCCGTCCACTCGTCGTTGCCGTACGAAGGCGCGTGACCGACGTTCGCCTCGGCCATTGCCTTCAGGACGTCGGGATGAACGCCGGACCAGTTGTCGGAGCCGAATGCTCGATTTTGCATGAAAGGAATTTACGGCAACTGAGTACTACACGTTAATAGCGTACCGCGGTAAGCTTTACTCGTGTAGTTATCCGTTGCTTTTGTTAGTGAAAGTCCCTCGACGCGTGCACCAGCCTCCCCACGCTCATCTCCCGAAGGCGCGCCGCCACCACGTTCATCACATCTCCATCGCGCTCGAACTTCCCTTCTATCGTCGCGAACGTCGCGAAATGAACCGGCTCCGAATACTTCTCCGCGATCCACTTCGGCACCACGATGTTGATGAAGCCGTGCTCGTCTTCCATCAGCAGGAAGATCGTCCCCTTCGCGCTCACCGGCCGCTGGCGAATCGTCACCAGTCCCGTCGTCACGATCGATTCCCCGCCCTTGAGGCGCTTGAGGTCGTTGCTGTCCACCATCCCCTCGCGACGGCACCGCTCGCGTAGATGCTCCATCGGGTGCCCGTGAACGCTGATTCCGGTCGAGAAGTAATCGAGAAAGATCAGCTCGTCGCGCGTGAACGGGCGCGGTGTGAACTGCTGCTCGCGCGCCGGAGCAAGCGGGAGTGTGTCGCCGACGTAACGGAGCGCAATCCATCCCGCGCGGCGGCGATCCTGCTCCCAGCATCCGAAAGCACCGGCCCGTGAAAGATGAAGCGCATCGGTGCGATTGAGCTTCGCTCTTCGCACCACGTCCTCGATCGAGCGGAAAGCCTCGGCCCCGCGCGCCAGCTTGAGCGCCTCGAGCGATTTCTCTCCCAGCCCGCGGAGATGTCGCCAGCCGACGCGCATCGCCGGCTTGTCCGGATTCTCGCCGGCAGCAATGGTGCATTCCCAATCTCCCTCTCGCATGCACGGCGGCAGCACGACCAGCCCGTGACGGCGCGCGTCGTGAATCAGCGTTGACGGGGGATAGAATCCCATCGGCCAGGAATTGAGCAGCCCCGCGTAGAACTCCGCCGGATAGTGGGCCTTCAGATAGTTCGTCGCGTACGAGATGAGCGCGAAGCTCCACGCGTGCGATTCCGGAAATCCGTAGTTGGCGAAGCTGCGCAGATCTTCGGCTATCTGCGTGGCGACGATCTCCTCCACGCCGCGATCCATCATCGCCTTTCTCAGCTTGTCGAGCACGGCGATGAGCTTGTCCACCTTTCTCACGTGTCCCATCGTGCGCCGCAGCTCGTCCGCCTGCGCGGCGCTGTATCCGCCGAGCTTCATCGCGATCGCCATCGCCTGCTCCTGGAAGATCGGGATCCCCTGCGTCCGCTTGAGAATCGGCTCCAGATCAGGGTGCGCATACGAGACGGGCTCCAGTCCGCGACGCCGCCTCGTGTATGGGTGGACGAACTTCGCCTGGATCGGACCGGGCCTGATCAGCGCGACCTGCACGACGATGTCGTAAAGGCGGTCGGGCTTGGTGTGCAGCACCGACGCGATCTGCGCGCGGCTCTCGATCTGAAATGTTCCGATCGTTTCGCCAGTGGAGATGATGGCGTATGTCTTCTCGTCGTTCGCCGGCAGCTTGTACATCTCCGGCCTCACTCCGGTGCGCGCCTCGATCAGGTCGAACGATCTGCGCACGAGCGAGAGCGCGCCCAATCCGAGGAAGTCGAACTTGGGAACGCCGATGGCGTCGAGGTCGTCCTTGTCGAACTGGATGATCGTACGTCCCATCGTCGTGTGCTCGACCGGCATCCAGTCGCCGAGGGGCCGGCGGGAGAGAACGAACCCCCCGACGTGGGTAGAGCGCAGCCGTGGAACGTTTTCGAATGCCGCCATCGCCGAGAGCAGCGCGCGGCCGCGCTGGCATTCGAGATCGAGTCCGTGCTTCGGGCCGAGCTCTTCGCGCACGTGCTTCGCCCCCTCGATGGGATCGTAGTAGTGCATTCGCTTCGACATCGCGTTGATGAGATCGATCGGATAGCCGAGCCCGCGCATCGAATCGCGCAGCGCGTTGGGCGCGCGGTACGTCTGGACGATGCAGGTGATGGCGGCGTTGGCCCGGTTGTATTTCCCATAGACGTAGTCGAGCACCTCCTCGCGGCGGTCGTGCTCGATGTCCACGTCTATGTCCGGCGCTTCGGTCTGCCCGTCAACACGGATCTCGGAGAGAAAGCGCTCGAAAAGAAGCCCGTGCTTCACCGGATCCACGGCGGTGATGGCGAGACAGTAGGCGACAGCGGAGTTGGCGGCGCTTCCTCTCCCCTGGCAAAGAATTCCCTTCCGCTTCGCGAAATGCACCGCGTCCCACATCACGAGAAAAAAACCGGAGAAGCCGAGCTGCCTGATGACGCGCAGCTCGTGATCCAGCTGCGCACTCTGCTTCTCATTAACGGTGCCCCAGCGCTCACGTGCGCCTTCATAGACCTTCGCGCGAAGGAATTCATTTTCGTCGCCGCCGGGGGGAACGGGAAAGGCGGGGAGCGGCGGACGCATCCACGAAAGATCGAACTCGCATTCCGACGCGATGTGCTCCGCTTCGTAGAGACCGATCTCACGCCCGCGCCACCGCTCGAGCATCTCCTCCGGAGAATTGAGGCGCCACTCGCCGTTGGGATGCAGCACGCCGCGGCGGAGCGCGGTGTCGATGTCAGTGTCGTGCCGGAGCGCGGTGAGAATGTCGTGAACGAGACGGCTGTCGCCATCGAGATAACGGGGATCCTGGGCGATGACCCACGGGACCCGCGCGCGCTCGGCGATTCCGATCAGCGCTTCCGCCAGCGCCGACTCCGCCCCACCGGTGTGATGGAGCTGGACTTCGACGCCGAGCCGCCCGCGAAAGATGTCGCGCCATTTGCAGAGCTCGCGCTCCGCTTCGCGGTACTGGCCGGCCCTCAAGAGAGATGCAATCGGACCGGATGCCGGACCGGTGAGTGCGTGCAGCCCTTCGCTCCGCGTGGCGACTTCGCTCCACGAGACGCGCGGACGGCCACGCGTCATTTTCCCATCGCCCTTCTGCCACGAGCTCAGCTCGCCGACGCGCGATCGCGTCACGAGGGCGGCGAGATTGTTGTAACCCGTTCTGTTGCGAGCGAGAAATGCGGCGGTACAGCCATCCACGTTGAGCTCGACACCGACGATCGGCTTGATGTTCTGCCGGCGGGCCTCGAGACCGAATCTCACCACCCCGCCAAGGTCGGCGGTATCGGTGATTCCAATGGCGGGATATCCGAGCTCGGCCGCCCGCGCGACCATCGCCTCCGGTGAGACGCTTCCATCTCCAAACGAGAAGGCGGTATGCGCCCGTAATTCGACATACCCCATACCTCGGAGAGTACCCGAACAAATACCGAAATACAAGGATGAAAAACTGATCGCTCGCGACCGATAACTGCAACTGAACGGGATGCGAGTTGCGTGTAGGTAAGTGGCCAGAGTTAAGGGTACGACCGCAAGACCGTACGCTTCATTTTAAAGGCGGGCCGGACTGTCGTGCGGTAGTTCCCTAAGCCCTCATCCCTTACCTACTGATCCCTCGCATCCCGTTCAGTTGCAGTTGCCTTTAATCCCCGGTGACCTGCCTCACATTTGGCGGCAGTATCGGACACGTTCCGGCGGTTAAG
>JBKJHG010000206.1:0-8874 GCA_046599115.1 Gemmatimonadaceae bacterium | reverse complement strand
GACGCAGCGGCGGTCCCAGAATGGCACGTGGATGTAGAGCTGCCGGGGGGTCACCCGTTCAATATAAAAGTTCGGGGGTCAGCGCCGTCTGATCTCACCGGCGAGACTGCATTCGACGAGCCCCATCAGCTCCAGCGAAGTGATCGCGGCGAGGCACTCTGCGGGGGCGAGCCCGGTCTTGAGAACGACGGCATCCGAATCCGTGAAATTAAAACCGACCGCTTCCCAAACCTTCTGCTCGCCATCGGGAAGGCTGGGTAGTGTCCGCCCTGCCGGCGGGGGCGAGAGTCCAAGGAGAGCCAGTAGATCAGCCGAAGACGTGATGACAACAGCTCCGTCCCGGATCAATTGATTCGCACCCGCGCTCTGCTCGGAATCGATTTGACCGGGGACGGCAGCCACGATGCGCCCCAGATCGAGGGCGTGGGAAGCGGTGTTGAGCGCGCCGCTCTTCTGGCCCGCTTCGACTACGACGGTGATTCGGCCGAGTGCGGCGATGATTCGATTCCGTTTCGGAAAGGATCCGCGCTGCGCCGATGCCCCCGGGGGGTTCTCGGAGAGCACGAGCCCGCGAGCGGCGATCGCGGCGTGTAGTGGCCGATGGCCGGCTGGATAAGGGACATCAATCCCCGTCCCGAGAACAGCGATCGTCGCGCCATTATTTTCGAGCGCCGCGCGGTGGGCGGTCGCGTCGATGCCGCGGGCCATTCCACTAACTACGCAGACGCCCGCGCGGGCCAGGTCGCAAGCCAGCCTTCGAGTAGTTCTTTCGCCGTAATGTGTGGAGTCCCGCGTACCGACGATGGAGACTGCCGGCCGGAGAAGAAGCGCCTGATCCCCGAGGCAAAACAGCTCGCGCGGGGGCTGAGTGAGATCGGTGAGCGCGGCGGGATAACGCTCATCAGACTGCCGCAGAACTTCGGAGGGAGCTACCTCAGAAACTACTTGAGGTGGCTCTTGTAACATCAGGGCATCGCGGGTGTTGAGGATTTCTTTATTGCTTCGTGCTTGAGCTTGAGCAGCTCGGTCCACCACGCGGCGGTGATGGCATCGAGCCCGAGCCTTCCCGGCGCGCTGATCGAGAAAATTCCAAACGCGCCTGGGGCCTCGATCGGCGGCACGTAGCTCTCGCCGAGCAGGTCGAGCTTGGTGAATACAACGCAGAACGGCTTGGCGGCGAGGTCGGCTGAATACGCGGCGATCTCGGCTCTCAGCTGATCATATTCGGCTTGCCAATCCATCGTATCAATCGGGATGAGAAAGGCCAGCAGCCGGGTGCGCTCGATATGGCGGAGGAACTGGAGGCCGAGGCCCTTTCCTTCGTGCGCGCCCTCGATGATCCCGGGGATGTCGGCGACGACGAAAGTTCGATTGTCGCTGAGCTGGACGACGCCGAGGTTCGGAGAGAGTGTCGTGAAGGGGTAATCACCGATCTTCGGGTGCGCAGCCGAGATCACCGAGAGAAGCGTGGACTTCCCGGCGTTCGGCTGGCCGACGAGGCCGATGTCGGCAATGAGCTTCAGCTCGAGCTCGATGTTCCGCATCTGCCCTTCCTCGCCAGGCTGCCATTCGCGCGGCGCCTGGTGTGTTGCTGTGGCGAAGAATGAATTGCCCTTGCCGCCGCGCCCGCCCTGCGCGATGAGGATCTCCTGCCCATCCTCTAGAATCTCGCCGAGGAGCTCTTTTGTGTCGGCGTCGCGGATGACGGTACCGGCCGGAACCGGGAGAACGATGTCTTTGCCCGAGTGTCCGCTCTTGTTTGATCCCATTCCGTGCTCGCCGCGCTCGGCGACCCACCTGTCGCGATAGGTGTAGTCGAGCAGCGTCGCGAGGTTGGTATCGCCGCGCACGTGCACGTCACCGCCGCGGCCACCGTCACCGCCGTCGGGGCCGCCCATCGGTACGCGATACTCGCGGCGGAACGAGGTGCACCCCGAGCCGCCGGTTCCCGCTTCTACTCGAACTACTACGCGATCAATGAACATCGGGTGCTCCGCGCCTGACGCGGGAAAAGAGAAGCTTGTACGACGCAAGTCGATCCGCCGGGACGAGATCCGCCAGCGAATCCAGCACCGCCTCGACCACGCCGGCATCAACGCCCGCGTTGAGCGCGCCACGCAGGTGCGAATGAAGCTGCCGCTGCTGACCGGAAGCGGCGCAGGCGGCGACGATGCACAGCTCGCGCAGCTTGAGATCGAGCAAAGGGCGGGAAAGGATCTTCCCGTAACCATCGGTGATCATCCACTCGTCGAGCAGGGGGTGAAGCGAGCGGATGTTGTCGCGGAGCTTGTCATACGCCGCCCCATACACCGTTGAGCAAGTCATCTTACCACGTTCCTTCCATTCGTGCAGTCCGCCGGTTTCGGCCAGCGTTTCTGCGAGCGGAGCGCCAACGAACCCGCGCCAGATGCGCGCGGCATTGAGGGCGCGCGGGAATCCCGCGAACAGATACGATTGCAGCACGACTTCTTCGACGAGCGCTGGATCGACCCGTCCGAGGGAAGCTTCCATTTCCTTTTTTACCGAGTTTTCGTCGAGCCCGGCGATCGCTGCCGCGATTCGAACAAGCGGAATCGCCGGATCGTGTGACGCGCCTACGCTATCACTCGCGTGGCGTGACAAGTCATCGGACATCGGCACGCATCATCACTTCGCCGACGCATTCGCCGCGGGTGTTCTTGATGGGCTTCCGCAGAAACGACTTGAGACCCTCGGGCGGGCCGTTCGGAAGCGCGCCAAGCTGCTCGAGCAGGTAGAGCAGCGCCGGAACCTGTGCGCGCAGCGCACCGTCTTCGACTTTGATGGCGAGGCCGATTCCCTGCGCGGGGATCATCGCGCAGTGCACGCCTTCGGCTCCGACCTTGGAGATCACGCTGCCGTTCGTTCCCTCGATGAGCATCGAATCGGTGCGGTCGGTGCCGCCAACCAGGAATGGGTGCGTCGTCATCGCCGTGAGGACGCACTTCGGCGATTCGTCCCCGCGCTCGGCGGCAAGGGCGAATCGTGAATAAGCGCGGGCCATTCTCTCGAGCGACATTCCGAAAACGACCGCGCCGCAGCCGTCGATTGCCTGAACGATTTTAGTGGCGGGGATGTCGGTCCAGAGCGAGACCTCGTTGAGAATCGCCTTCTGCACCGGGTGGCCGGCGAGCTCGTATCCCTTGAGGGGCCACTTGCTGTGCTGCGCGGCGGCGAGCATCGCGGCGTGCTTGCCGGAGCAGTTGTTGTGGAGCCGCGTGGGGCGCGCGCCTGACTCGCGCAGAATTCGCGCGCCTCGCTGCGACGAAGGCTCGTGCGGGCCGCACGAGAGATCTCCTTCCTCGAGGCCGATGTCGTTGAGCATTCGCTCGACCAGTGCGACGTGCTCCGGTTCTCCGCCGTGCGATGCGCAGGCGATGGCGAGCTGCTCATCGCCCCAGTCGAGCTCGTCGAAGCCGCCGCTCTGAATGAAGGGGATCGCCTGGAACGGCTTCGCGCACGAGCGCCAGAAGGTGAACCCTTCCGGATCGCGGGCAGCGCCGATCAGCTCGTCGCCGGGACCAACGACCGCCGCGTGAACGCGATGCAAGCTCTCCGCTTCCTTCCCACGCGTGACGACGACATCGAGATCGTAGGTCCTCATTACTTCATCGCGGCTAGAATACCTTGATCATTCCCTTGGTGTAGCGCCGCGGATCACGCCGGACGTCCACCAGAACCTTATTCAGCTCGCTCACTGCGGTGACGAGCTGATCGTAGAGCTGCTCGTCGGTGAAGAGCTTCGAAATCGTTCCCTTCCCGTGCGCCATCTGCTGCACCAGCGTGTCCGTCGTCGCGACGACGCTCACGAGGCGCGTGTAGAGCGTGTCGTCCTTCAGGAGCTTCGAGAGCGTCCCGTTGCTGGAATTGATCTGCGCGACGAGTGTGTCAACTGAACCGAGCGTCCTGTTCAAGCTGTAGTACAGCGACGGATCGTTGAGGAGGTGCCCGATCGTTCCGCGCGGATTTTCAAGCTGCGCCATCAATGAGCTCGTACGTGCGAGCGCCGACGTCGCCTGATCGTAGAGCGCGCGGTTTGTGAGCAGCTGTCCCAGCGTTCCGTCGCCGCGATTCAATCCGCTGGTGACTTTTTTCAGGTCTTTCGTGAGCAGCGTGACTTGAGCAATCACGTCCGACGCCTGCTGCACCACGGCCTCGTAGTCGATTGACGGAGTCACGGGGATCGTGTCGCGATCCCGGAGCACGGCATAGCGCGGCGTGCCGGGGGAGATATCGAACACCTTGTCGCCGAGGAGGCCAAGTGTTTTGATTTTCGCCTTGGAGTCCTTTCTCACCTGATCGGAGAGCCCGCGATTCACCTCGATGGTGAGTCGCAGATTGCGCGTCGTGTCGGCGTCAACGGGGAGGAAGTCGATTGCCTTGATGTTGCCGGCGAGCTGGCCCGCGACAGTAACGCCGCCACCGACGCGAAGTCCCGTCGCGTTGGGTACAAAAGCAACCAGCGTGTACCGCTTCGTGAAGAGGCTCGCCGCCTGACCGAGCTTGAGAACGGTGAGCGCGAGGATCACCAGCGCGATAAGAATCAGCGCGCCGACCTTCAGCTCGTCCCAGGTAATTGCCGTAGATCGCTTCATCGAATGAAAGCTAGCGGGTGAGGCACGTCAGTAACCACCGAGGAAGTCGCGGATGTACTAGTCGTCGCTTCCCGACATCTCCTCGGGGGTGCCAAAGAACTTGATCTTCTTCTCGGCAAGCAATGCAATCTTGCTGCCCATTCTGAAGGCGGAGCGAATGTCGTGGGAGACGACGACGCTCGATACATCCAGCTCGCGCTGGAGCTTGATGATGAGCGACGTGATCGTGGCGGTCGTGAGCGGGTCGAGGCCGGAGGTGGGCTCATCATAGAGCATTACGTCCGGGTTGTTCGCCATTCCGCGGGCTATGCCGACGCGCTTCTTCATTCCTCCCGAGAGGTCGGAGGGCATCTGCCCGATCACCTTCTCGGCGTCGAGGTCAACAAAGTTGAGCTTCTCCTTCACACGCTCCAGGATGGCTTCGTCATCGAGATCGGTGTGCTCGCGCAGCGGGTAGGCGATGTTCTCGAACACGGTCATCGAATCGAACAGCGCCGCGCCCTGAAAGACCATTCCCATTTTCTGGCGGACTTTCAGCGCGTCGTCGAAAGACAGTCCGGTTATGTCGTCGCCGTCAATGCACACGCGGCCCTTGTCGGGCGTGAGGAGACGGAGCAGCAGCTTGAGAATCGTGGACTTGCCAGTGCCCGACTCGCCGACGACGACTACAGTCTCTCCGGTTTTTACGGCGAAGGAAACATCCTCTAGGATCGGCTCATCGAACGCCAGCCAGACCTTCTCGAGCGCAATTACGGTCTCACCCGGCTTGCGGTCGATCTTGGGCGCGCCGGTTTTCTCCTTCTCGCTCTGCTCGGGTTGGACGTGCGTATCGAGCTCCGACCTGATCGCTGCGCGGATGCGGTGGCCATCATCGGTGCGGCGGACGCGGCCTGGGCCTTCTCCGGCGTCGGGACCGCGGCGCTCGTCTCCTGGCGGTTTTTCGTCGATCACGGCGCGAAGAACGCCAGCAACAGCTGGGTGAGGAAGTAATCGGTGACGAGAATGAGAATGCTCGCCGTGACGACGGTGCGCGTCGTCGCGGTGCCGACGCCCTCCGTACCGCCCGTAGTCTTGAGGCCGAAATGGCAGCCGACGAGGGAGATGATCCCGCCGAAAACGAACGGCTTCACCAGGCCCTGAACCAGATCGTTGGGAATGAACCGCAGCGTGAATCCGCCTGAGATCATCTGCTCGAACACCGTCCGCCAGTACAGCGAGGACGGAATGCCGACGTAAATCTTCGCGATGACGCTGCCGCCGAGGATACCGGCAAAGTCGTTCACGATGGTGAGCATCGGAACCATTATCAACGCGGCGAGGAGACGCGGCGTGACGAGCTTCTTGATCGGATCGGTGCCGAGCGTGTTCAGAGCGTCGATTTGCTCGGTGACTTTCATTGATCCGAGCTGAGCGGCTATGCCGGAGCCGACGCGGCCGGCGACCATTAGACCGGCGAGCACCGGGCCGAGCTCGCGGATCATCGATCCGGCGACGAGTCGGCCGATGTAAATGGTCGCGCCGAACGTCGCGAGCTGCACCGACGATTGAAGCGCGAGCACCATTCCGGTGAAGAAGCCGGTGAGGAGCACGATTCCGAGCGACCCGACCCCGATGGCGTCCATCTGCTGGATGGTGTCGGCGCCGTAGAAGGGGCGCGCGAAGATGAAGCCGAATGCCTTACCCGACAGGACGAAAAACTCCTGGAGTGAGAAGATCATTCGCTTCGCGGCTTCGTTGAAGCGGTGTGCTATCAAACTGTCATGGTCGGAGATGCGGAGCGTACTCGGTGCCAGGCGTGGGGGCAAGTGCCGTGCCCTTTGCCCGTCCCTCTACGACACTTAGTTTCAACCCCAATGATCGAGTCCATTTCCCGCAGCCGGCTGGTCGAGCTGCTGCGGGCCGGAAGTGAGCAGCGCGTGGCCGTCGTCGGCGACGCGATGCTCGACGTGTACCTGCGCGGAGACGTGAGCCGCATATCGCCTGAGGCGCCGGTGCCCGTCGTCCGAGTCCGTGAGCGGAAATTCGCCCTCGGCGGCGCGGCGAACGTGGCGCAGAATGTTCTCGCCATCGGAGCGGAGTGCGAGCTGGTGGCGGCGGTCGGGGCCGACCGCGAGGGAGCGCAGCTCCGGGACATGCTGGCGAGCCTTGGCGCCGATACGCGATCGGTGGTTACCGTCGAGCGGCCGACGACGACGAAGACGCGTGTGCTTGCCCGTTCGCAGCAGGTCGTGAGGTTCGATGAAGAGGACGACGGAGACATCACCGGCGATGGAGCGAATCGTCTGATCGAGAAGGCATTGGCGGCGATTGACGATGCCGACGCGATCATCATCGAGGACTACAACAAGGGCGTTCTCACTCAGCCGTTGATCGATGCAGTGATGCGCGATGCATCCAAAAGGGGGCTGCCCGTCGTAGTTGATCCGAAGTACCGCAATTTCTTCTCGTATCGGGGCGCAACGATCTTCAAACCCAATCGCAGAGAGCTCGAGGCCGCCCTCGGAGCTTCAGTGGATCTGGACCACCCGGAGGCTCTCCCCGGCGTCCTCTCGCGGCTCGGGGTGTCGAATCTTCTCCTCACGCTCGGCGAAGCGGGAATGGCGCTCATCGCTGCGGATGGCGAAGTGGGCCGCGTTCCGACGACAGCGCGCGAGGTTTATGACGTCGTCGGCGCGGGCGATACTGTGACGGCGTATCTGGCGGCGATGCTTGCGGCGGGAGCGACACCGGCGGAAGCGGCGGTGATCGCGAACTTCGCGGCGGGAATCGAAGTTGCAAAGCTCGGCGCGGCAACCGTGTCACCCGAAGAGGTAACCGAGGCGTACGACCTGTTTGCATCTTCTCGACTGTAATGGTGTAGCAAGGCGCTCAACGAAACATTCTCCGTCAACAATGAAAACTCTTCTTCTCGTCGCGCCTCTGGCGCTGACGCTTTCGCAATCTGCTCCGGCTCAGACACTCGGCGCCCGTCACTTCTCCGAACCGGCCACCGCCGCGACTTTCGACGCGCTTCCCTCGTCGCAGCCAGCGACTGAGCCTTTGATGAAGGCCGATTCGACGTGCTCCGAGAGGCGCGATAACGTGAACGCAGTACGCGCTGGAGTCGGCGGCGCGTTCGTCGCCGGCAACGCATACCTCTGGCACTACTTCAAGAAGGCGTGGTGGTCCGGGGAAAAGGCGCCACACCTCTTCTTCCAGTCCGACTGGGACCTGGACTTCCGGGACCAGGACAAGTTCGGTCATATGTTTGGCGGCTACCACCTGACCCGGGTCGGTCACGACGCGCTCAAGTACGCCTGCGTCTCCGAAAAGAAAGCGCAGCTCATCAGCGCGGCATACGCGCTCTTCTTCCAGACGCAGATCGAGGTATTCGACGGCCACTACAAGAAGTACGGCTTCTCGTACGCCGATGAGATTGCTAACACCACCGGAATGGTGTTGGCGGTCGCACAGGAAAGACATCCTTGGTTGAGGGCGATCAAGCCAACAATGTCGTACGCGAAAACTGCCGCGCTAAAAAACAACAAAAGGTATGCGACGGAGCTGCGGCCGTCCCTAGACTATGCGGGTCAGACGTATTGGTTTTCGACCGACGTCAACGCTTTGCTCCCGGACGACAAGAAGCAGTACTGGCCGGCGGCAGTGAGGCTTTCCTTTGGCCATTCGATCACCGACTGGGTGAGCCCGATCGATGGGCACGAGTTGCGCGCGAAGCGTAAGCTGCTGCTCTCCATCGACCTCGATCCGGAGAAGCTCCCGGGGAGCAATCATTTTTGGATGCAGATAAAGCATCAGCTCAGCTACTATCACTTTCCGGCGCCGGCCATTCAATTCACCCCATCGATGAAAGGGATCGCGTGGTATCGGTGAGGCTGTCTGTGCGCCGCGTTTCCATTGCGGCGGCGATCGTCGCGATCGCGCTGGCGCCCGCAGCGGTGCGCGCACAGGCGAGCGCGTACGTCCCGCTCGACGACGTTTCATACAGCTACGTGGACGCGCTCTTCTCGCGCGGGGAGTTCCGCTCCCTATCGGGAATGGAGCGACCCTACACTCGCGGAGAGCTCGTCGCAGCGATCGACAGCGCGCGTGGCCGCGTCGCCAATCCGGTGCTTGTCTCATATCTCGACGCGCTTTCCCGATCCATTTCGAAATACGAAGTCGCGGCCGACTCCGATTCCACGACGCGCATTCGCGCCCGGTTCGGTGGCGAGCATCAGCTCGCGCCGCCCCGAAGTCTGCGCCGTCGCATAGAGATCGCCAC
>JBKJHG010000047.1:0-5619 GCA_046599115.1 Gemmatimonadaceae bacterium | reverse complement strand
GCGTCTCGATCACCTTGAGATTCGAGAAGTCGCGCAGCGACAGGATCCGGTGATCCACGACGTATCTCTCCAGCATCGCGACGTCGCGCTCCGCCTGCGTCATCAGAGAATCGCGGTTCACGTGCTCGGTCCCGATCTGCTTCATCACTTCGGAGACCACCGTGTTCAGATAATCAACGTGATTCGACTTGTCGTGCGAGTGTGTCGGGAACCACGCCTTGTGCAGCGGTTCGGCGAGCGAGAGCATCCGCTCCCTCGTCGCGTACAGGCTGTCCTCGGCGTTGCGCAGCATCTCCTGGGGCGTGATGCTCACTTGCAGGTAGTACTGCCACTTCTTCGCGAATTTGTCCGAGCCGAGCCTCCAGTCACGCTGCTCGCGCTTGGGCAGCTCGTCGGTGATGAATGTCTTGTAATCCTGAAGCGCCGAGACGGCGGCCCCTTTTGTAGAGGCATATCTCGCCTCACTCGGCGTGCCCTTCACGAAATCGACGCCCAGCCCGTTGATGAGATCGATGACGCCGTCCAACGATTCCGCCGCCACGCGGCGATAGATGTCATTCGACGCCTTGAGATTTGCCTTTGCCTGCGCAATGAAAGCGGGAACCAGCGCCAGCCGCGCCGTGAGATCACGCGCCCGCGTATCCTTCGGCGCGTACTCGAGCGACATGTTGGAGAACAGGGATCCGCCGAGATCCTCCGAGTACATCTGCGCCCGCCATTCGTAGAACCGCTCCTCGTCGAGATTGAAGATCCCGAAGTTGACGCCGTTCTCGAGCAGGTCATAATCCGCTTTCGTCTGCGCGTCTAGACTCTGTCTGCCGGCGCTCTCGAGTCTCTGGCGGAATGAAATGTAGTAATCGCGCTGCCGCGCTATGCTCGCCGGCGAGAAATCATCCAGCAGCTGGTCGAAGTTGAGCGACTTCCCGGTGCGCGCATCGCGATAAGTGTGCAGCCCCGACTGAGTAGCGCTGCCGGGAGAAAACGCCAGGGTCGCGTACACAAAATCGTGAGCCAGCGACGCGAACGATTCAGTCTTTGCCTGCGCCGGGAGGACAGTGGGTGCTGCGAGCGCTAGAAAAAAAACCAGCAGGCGTGAGGATCTCATTGGATTTTCTGTTAGTGGTTGGCGAAGACGCTTCTCTTTCCCGAACGCTCGAATGCGATCACCTGATAATGGACCGGCGGCGGTCCCTCCATCCCGGGCGAGCCGGCCGGCATTCCCGGTACAGCGAGCCCGGCGATCTTCGGCTTCGTCTTGAGAAGCCGCGCGATGTCCTCCGCCGGAACGTGCCCCGATATGACATAGCCGCCGACCAGCGCCGTATGACATCCCGCCAGTTTCGCGGGGACGCCCACGGTTGCGTTTACCTGATCGAGATCGCGAGTGTCCTTCGTTTCGACGCGGTAGCCGTGCTTCCGAAGGTATTCAACCCACGCCTTGCAGCATCCGCAGTCCGGATCCTTGTAAACCGTCACCAGCATCGGTGCGGCGGTGATGCGAGACGCGGGCGCGGCGGCGCGAATGGGAACGATCGCGGCGGCAATGCCGATCGCGATCAGGAATCTTTTCTTCACTGGATCTCCTTGAAGCTTCAAATCTAGGCGCACGATGCCTTGCCCTGTTCTTCGGGATTTGTTCGGGTATATTAACCAACGACATCACCCTCGTCTTCTTCATTCCTTGTTTGTCGTTCTCCGCTCACCGCTGTTCAGTCCCGACTCTCTTCACGAGCTGACGCCTCAGCTGCTGACAGTCACGCCAAGGATTGTCGTCGGCCGCGATCATATGGTGTGGGCGGACGCTCGTGGGCTGAACGCCGAGCTCGTCGTGAAGGATCTTCTCGCGTTCTTCGACGAGCGTGAAGCGGCGCACGTGAACATCGGCGTCGCCGCCACTCCCATCGCCGCTTCCGTCGCCGCGGTTCACGGGCACGACGACATCACTTTCATTCCGCTCGGCGGCGATCGCGATTTTCTGGCGCCCTTTCCGGTTGCGGTGCTCGAGCCGTCAGCCCCTCTCGCTGCTCTTCTAGAAGGAGTGGGTCTCGAGAAATGCGCAGAGATGGCGAAGCTGGAAGGTGAGGCGATCGAAGTCAGATTCGGCGCCGAGGGCGTTCATCTCTGGCGTCTTTCGCGCGCCGACGACACTCGGCCGATCTTCACCTCCGTGGCCCGTTCGCTTCCCTCGGCGTCGATGGATTGGGTGGACTACGCGTTAAAGGATCCGGAGCGGCTCGTCTTCGTCATCAACGCGCTGCTGGGCAATATCTGCAAGGATCTCAAATCACGCGGCCAGGGCGCGCGCGAGATGACACTCATCTTCTCGCTGGCCAATCGCGAGACGTACGCGCATCCGATCCGTCCGGCGCGATCGACGTCGAGCCAGAAGGCGTGGCTCCGTTTGATCCGGACCCACTTCGAGCGCATCACTCTACAGGATGCGGTGACGGGGATCGCGCTGCGGGTGGACGCGGCGAGCGGCGAGATGGAACGGCAGGGCGACATCTTCGACCGCGGCTTCGCCACCATCGGCGCCGCCGAGGAAACCATCGCCCAGCTGCTCGACGATCAGGGATCGATCATCGTGAAGCCGGAGAACACGAGTCATCCGTTGCTCGACAGGCGCACCGAGTGGGTGAGCCAGGAGCCGTCACACGCCGTGGCGCGGGACGGTGTGCGCGAGAGGGCGAGCTCTTCGCCGGTGAATCCGCAGCTGATGCTGCAGCTGCTTCCCCACCCGAAGCGCATCGTCGTGCGAACGCGAAAGCGCCGGAATCACAACTGCCCTATCCAGTACCGCGACACCGAGTGGACGGGAATCACTTCCGCCGCCGGCCCCGACCGCGTCTCGGGCGGACAGTGGGCGGAGCCTTACGCGCGCGAATATTTCCGCTGCGTCACCGAGCACGGCACACTCGTCTGGCTTTTTCGCGACGCGCGCGACGACGAGTGGTACCTGCACGGATGGTGGGACTGAAGAAGCACTACTCGATCGGGAACCCTTCTATGCGCGCGGCCTTGACGATCTTCTTCACCTTGTCCACGATGGCTGTCGCGTCGCGCGTGTCTCCAATTCGCGCCAGCGCTTCAGACAGGACCGCGCCGGTGAACGCGTAGGTATACGGAATTCCGAATGACGGGCGGTCGATCCAATCGCCCTCCTTGATGATCGCGTCCGGCGCGCGATAGACGTGAAGCCAGAGGTCTTTCGTCCGCTGCAGGTCGATGTTGAGGCCGGAGATGTGGGGCGTCGCCGGAGTGTTGGGCACCGGATCGGGCATTATTTTCTGTACGAAACCCTGCGTGAGCAGGTAGGGCTCGAGGCCGATCCCTGATTCCGCTCCCGTGGAGAGATACAGCGGCCGCTCCGGCATCGCGTCCTTGATGAGCCGGAGCAGCACCATCTCGTCGCGGGTCAAATAACCGGGCGGGATGTTGAGGGTGATGTTTCCTTCCTTGAACACCTTCGCTTCGGTGAGCTCGATGTACTCGGGAATCGAATCGGCTTGAGCGAAAGTGAGCTTGAGCGGCGGACCGGAAGGTTTCTTCCAGGTCTTGCCGCGATAGATCGCCGGACCGTTGATCGAATCGTAGTCGGCGATCGGACGGCGGATCACCTGCCGCACGTACCAGTCGGTGTCGAGGTAGGTCGAAACCGCGACGGTGACATCCTTTCTCACCCCTTCGACTTCCTGCGCGTACCAGAGCGGGAACGTGTCGTTGTCGCCGTTCGTGATGACGATCGCGTACGGCTCCAGCGAGTTGAGGTAGTCGCGCGCCCACTCCTGGGTGAAGTGGTGTCCGGCGCGCGATGCGTACTTCCAGTTTCCGAACAGGGGAACGAGCGCGATGAGCAATACCGGGGACGCGATCATCAGCGCACGCCCGAGCCGGCTCGTTGAAATCGACGTCTCCTTCTCGTCTTTTCTCTCTCTGATTCCCCCGGCCACCGTCGCCGCGACCTTCGACCAGATGAGCTCGAGTCCGAGCGCGACCCAGATCCCCCACGCCGAGAAACTCCAGACGTAGAAGTAGTCGCGGTCGCGAACCTCGCGCGGCACGTCGCGCAGCCCGGGGTCCTGCGACCATCCGAGCTTGAAGTTCAGATAGTAGATGAGCGCGAGCGTCATCGTGAACATCAGCGCACCGAAGTACCAGAACGTCACGCGGTCCTCGCGCCAATGCACGTAGCCACCGGTGAGCGCGAGCATCAGGAAGACGTAAGCGAGGAAAAGCTGCCACGCGGGATGCGCGTTGTGCGCGTCGCGCAGCCACTGCCACTTGAAGTACAGCCACCACATCCCGACCTGGTCGGGATATGACGCACCGCGCTCCAGCTTCTGTCCGTACTGCTCGCGATTGATGTTCGCTTTCAGCCGCTGCCAGGTGACCGCGTCGAATGTGCAGGACGCTGTGAGGTTCGTCGCGCACGCCGTCGGCGCACCTTCGTTGATGCCGGGGAAGTGCGCGGCGCGGATCGGCTCGTAAATGAATGGGGTGAGTCCGAGCAGAAGTGCCGCGAACGCTACGAGAACGAGCTTCCAGTTGAGAAGCGTCTTCGGGCGGCGAACGAGAACCGCGACTGCGACAGCAGGCGCGGCGAGCAAGCCCGCCGGATGGTTCGCGTATCCGAGACCGAGCAGGAACGAAATCAGTATCAGCAGCCTATCCGCTCGCGGCGCGTCAGGATCGTCGAGCCACTTGAGCGTCAGCCACGAGGTGATCGTCACAAAGAGCAGCGAGACCGGATAAACCTTCTCGTTCACGACCGCCTGATTCCAAACGGTGAACGCTGTCGCTCCCACGAGTGTGCCGACCGCTGCGATTACGAGCCGCTGCCAGCGAAGCGTGATCCACCGCGCTGTGATCCGCTCGATGCAGAGGAACCAGATGCCCGCCGAGCACGCGCTGGCGAGCGCGGCGAGAATGTTGACGCGGGCGGCGTAAGAAGCGGGAATCGGTATAGACGCGAATGCGTGGCCGAGCAGCATGAAAAATGGATTGCCGGGCGGGTGCGGAATGCCGAGCACTTTGATCGCCGCCATATACTCGCCGGTGTCCCACATCGCGACTGAAGGCGCGAGCGTGAGCAGATACAAACCGAATACGAGCGCCGCGGCGATCGCCGCGGGAATCAGCGCCGGGGTTTCGTCAGCTCTGGAGATTTTGGAAGAAGCCATTGATTGGTCTGGGTAAGGCCTGAATTTTAGTCACTTAACCGCCGGAACGTGTTTGATACCGCTGCCGAATGTGAGGCAGGTCACCGGGGATTAAAGGCAACTACAACTGAACGGGATGCGAGGGATCAGTAGGTAAGGGATGAGGGCTTGGGGAACTACCGCACGACCGTCCGGCCCGCCTTTAAAATGAAGCGTACAGTCTTGCGGTCGTACCCTTAACCCTGGCACTTACCTACACACAACTCGCATCCCGTTCAGTTGCAGTTATCGGTCGCGAGCGATCAGTTTTTTCATCCTTGTATTTCGGTCTTTGTTCGGGTACTCTCCGAGGTATGGGGTATGTCGAATTAGGGGCGCATACCGCCTTCTTGTTTGGAGATGGAAGCGTCTCACCGGAGGCGATGGTCGCGCGGGCGGCCGAGCTCGGATATCCCGCCAT
>JBKJHG010000218.1:0-9603 GCA_046599115.1 Gemmatimonadaceae bacterium | reverse complement strand
GGCAGACCGCACTGGTGCAGCTTGAGCTCCGGTCCGACGACGATGACGGAACGGCCGGAGTAATCGACGCGCTTTCCGAGCAGGTTCTGGCGGAAGCGGCCCTGCTTGCCCTTCAGCATGTCGGACAGCGACTTCAACGGACGCTTGCCGCGGCCGCGGATCGCCTTCGAGCGGCGGCCGTTGTCGAACAATGCGTCAACCGCTTCCTGAAGCATTCTCTTTTCGTTGCGGAGAATGACTTCCGGTGCGCGGTGCGAGATCAGCTTCATCAACCGGTTGTTGCGGTTGATGACGCGGCGGTAGAGATCGTTCAGATCCGACGTCGCGAAACGGCCGCCGTCGAGAGGAACGAGCGGGCGAAGATCCGGAGGAATGACCGGAACGACGTCCATGATCAGCCACTCCGCCTTGTTCCGCGTCTCGCCGGAATTGCCGGAATTTCTGAACGCGTCAACGACCTTGAGCCGTTTCAGCATCTGCTTCTTGCGGTGCTGCGAGCCCTCGTCAACGAGGCCGGCGCGAAGCTCTTCGGCGACCTTGTCAACGTCAATGCGCTTCAGCAGCTCGCGCACGGCGGGAGCGCCGATGTCGGCGAGGAACGCGTCGTCCTTCTCGTCCTTCGCCTTCTGCTTGAGGTAGAAATATTCTTCTTCCGAGATAAGCGTGTTCGCTTCCACCGGCTTGCCCGGGCCATCAGGAACAGCCTGGTCGTCAGGAATGAAATCCTGCTCGCCGGCGTCGATGACGACGTAGTTCGAGTAGTAGATGACCTTCTCGAGATCACGCAGCGTCAGGTCAACGAGGTTCCCCATCGGACTCGGAAGAGTCTTGAAGAACCAGATGTGAGCGACGGGCACGGCGAGCTCGATGTGACCCATCCGCTCGCGACGAACGCGGCTGAGGGTTACTTCGACGCCGCAACGATCGCAGATGACGCCGCGATATCTGATGCGCTTGTACTTGCCGCAGTGGCACTCCCAATCCTTTACAGGACCGAAGATGCGCTCGCAGAAGAGTCCGTCCTTTTCCGGCTTGAACGACCGATAGTTGATCGTCTCCGGCTTGAGCACTTCACCCCACGACCACCAGGTGCGGAGCCCGCTCATCTCGAGCCGCTCGCGCTCCTTCGGATCCTTCGGGCCGCGCATCTCTTCCGGGGAAGCGATGCGGACCTGGATGTAATCGAACGACGATGCGCGCGTCTCGCGCGTGCTGCGAAAATCAATCATGTATTACTCCTCGCTCCCGTTACCGTTTCGGGAGCTGTTGCCTAGACCGTAACCGCTGGTCGCGTTGGCGCCCATGTTGACGTGAATGCCGAGCGCCTTCAGCTCCTGCACGAGCACGTTGAAAGACTCGGGAATGCCCGGCTCGGGAAGGTTCTGGCCCTTCACGATGGCCTCGTACACCCGGCTGCGGCCGTTCACATCGTCGGACTTGACGGTGAGAATCTCCTGCAGGGTATGCGCAGCTCCATAGGCTTCGAGCGCCCACACTTCCATCTCTCCGAAACGCTGGCCGCCGAACTGCGCCTTTCCGGCGAGCGGCTGCTGCGTGACGAGTGAATAAGGACCGATGCTGCGCGCGTGGATCTTGTCATCCACCAAGTGCGACAGCTTGAGCATGTAGATCTCGCCGACGGTGACCGGATTGGTGAACGTCTCACCCGTCCGTCCGTCGCGGAGGCGAACCTTTCCGCCCGCCGAGATTCCGGCGAGACGCATCAGCTCGAGCGCCGCGGCATCAACGTCCACGTCCGACTTCTTCCCGAAGGTGGACGCGAGCGCCGGCAGCTCCTGGCTTTCGAGCAGCTGCGCGGGATCGTCGATGCGCTTTTTCTCCACCTGCGACGCGGCGGCCTTGAACTGCGACCGCTGCACCGGCTCGTACTCCTCGTCGCCGGAGGCGGTCGAGTTGAACGAGATCTGGTTTTCCGTCTCGAAAGTTTCGCGGGAGACGAGCTCCTGCGCCGCTTCCGTCACGAAATCGCGAATGCTGTTGTAAACGTCGCGCGTCTCAGCCGACACGCCGCGAGCGGCAAGCGAGTTGATGGTCGCGTCGCCGAGCAGCTCGACACGCTCACCGTGCTGTCTGCCCGTTGAGACGTCGCCGATGATGCTGCGAATGTCGGACTCGCTGATGGTGACTCCCGCGGTGCGGAGATCGAGCGCGCTCTTCAGCCACGTCACCGCGGCAAGCTTGAGGAGCAGTCCGATCTCGCGCTCGTTGGCTCCCTGGAAAACCGGAGTCTTGGCGTAGAAGCCGAGCAGACGCGCGGCCCACCCGAGGTGTGTCTCGAGGATCTGGCCGACGTTCATTCGGCTCGGCACGCCGAGAGGGTTGAGAACGATGTCCACCGGACGGCCGTCGGGAAGGAACGGCATGTCCTCCTCGGGAACGATGCGGGCAACGATACCCTTGTTGCCGTGGCGTCCGGCCATCTTGTCGCCGACGGAGACCTTTCTCTTCTCCGCCATATAAACCTTCACCAGCTGGATGACGCCCGGGGGCAGCTCATCCGGCTGAAGCACTCTGTCGATTCTCTCTTCCGCCTTCTCCTCGATGCGCGCCTTCTCTTCGTTGGCAAGATCGATGATGATGCGGACCTTCTCATTGAGCTTCTTGTCGGAAACGCGGAAGGTCTTGAGGTCGAGCGTGGCGAGGCGCAGGTCCTTCAGCGTCGCCGCGGTCAGCTTCGTTCCCTTCGCGATCGCTTCCTCGACCGTGCCGCTCTTCAGCGCCAGGTCAACGGTCGCGCCGTCGAGCAGCTCCGCCAGTTCGGCGTCGCGCACGTCGTTGACGCGCACCTTCTCTTCGCCTTCGAGCCGTCGGATCTCTCCGATGCGCTCGCCGCGATCCTTTTCGATCACCTGGTCTTCGACGCGCGAGAAAATCTTGACGTCGATGACGACGCCTTCCATTCCCGGCGGGACCTTGAGCGAGGAATCCTTCACGTCCTTCGCCTTCTCTCCGAAGATCGCGGTGAGCAGCTTCTCTTCCGGCGAAAGCTCGGTCTCGCCCTTCGGCGTGATCTTGCCGACGAGAATGTCGCCCGGCTTGACGTGCGCGCCGATGCGGACAATGCCGCGCTCGTCGAGGTCGCTCAGCGCTTCCTCGGCGACGTTCGGAATTTCACGCGTGATCTCTTCCTGCCCGCGCTTGGTGTCGCGCACGTGCAGCTCGAGCTCCTGGATGTGGATCGACGAATAGACGTCGTCCTTCACCAACCGCTCGGAGAGGACGATGGCATCCTCGAAGTTGTGCCCGTACCAGGGCATGAACGCGACGGTGACGTTGGCGCCAAGCGCGAGCTGTCCCATCTCGGTCGAAGCTCCGTCGGCGAGAACTTCGCCGGCGCGCACCTTCTGGCCGGCCTTCACCAGCGGACGCTGGTTGAGCGCGGTGTCCTGGTTCGTTCTCCAGTACTTTTTCAGCCTGTAACGGTCGTGCTGCGTGAGGCGCGCCAGCGGACGGTCGGAATCCTTCTTTCCGCCGCGCTCCGAGGCGCCGCTGTCAACGATGATCTCGTCGGCGGTGACGCTGGTCACGGTTCCCGCGCGGTTGGCGATGATGACCGCGCCGGAATCGCGCGCGACTTTCTCCTCGAGTCCCGTTCCGACGAGCGGAGTGCGGGGATTGAGGAGCGGAACGGCTTGCCGCTGCATGTTCGATCCCATCAGCGCGCGGTTGGCGTCGTCGTGCTCGAGGAACGGAATGAGCGCGGCGGCGATTGACACGAGCTGTTCGGGAGCGACGTCCATATAGTCGATGCGATCAGGCACTACGAGCGGAACGTCGCCGCGCTGGCGGCAGAGCACGAGCTCGTCCACGAACGTGCCGTCGTCGTTGAGCTTCGCGTTCGCCTGGGCGATGACGACGTCTTCCTCGCGGTTCGCATCAAGCCACTCGATCTCGCCGGTAACCTTGCCGTTCTTGACGATACGGTAAGGCGTCTCAACGAAGCCGAGGTCGTTCACCTTCGCATAGCACGCGAGCGAGGTGATGAGTCCGATGTTCGGACCTTCGGGCGTTTCGATCGGGCACATACGTCCGTATTGCGAGTAGTGCACGTCGCGGACTTCGAAGCCGGCTCGCTCACGGGTGAGACCGCCCGGTCCGAGCGCGCTCAAGCGACGCTTATGCGTGAGCTCGGCGAGCGGGTTCGTCTGATCCATAAACTGCGACAGCTGCGACGATCCGAAGAACGCCTGAATGACGGCGGAAACGGTTCTCGCGTTGACGAGGTCGTCGAGCGAGATCTTCTCCGGATCGGTGTTGATGGACATGCGCTCCTTGACCAGGCGCGCCATTCTGCTCAAGCCGACCGAGAACTGGTTGGCGATGAGTTCGCCGACCGAGCGGATGCGGCGGTTGCCCAAATGATCGATGTCGTCCGTGTACCCGCGTCCTTCGTGAAGCTCGACGAGGTAGCGGATGATGGCGATGAAATCCTCGCGGGTGAGAACGGTCTCGTTCGCGGGGCGGTTGGTGTTGAGGCGCTGGTTGATCTTGTAGCGTCCGACGCGGCCGAGGCCGTAGCGCTTCGGCGAGAAGAACAGACGCTCGAGCGCTTGCTTCGCAGTCTCCTTGTTCGGAGCGTCGCCGGGACGGAGCAGCGCGTAGATGGACTGCAGCGCCTTTCCTTCTCCGGCTTCGGCGTCTCCCGACCAGCCGCGCTTCTTCCGGTCATCCTCGCTGATGAGAGCGGGGCTGGTCGGATCCTTGGCGATCGTGTTCTTGATCAGCATCGACTCGGCGCGTCCCGACTGAACGAAGACCTGCACCTTGTTGATGCCGTTCTTCTTCAGCTTGCGGAGCAGCGTGTCGGTGAGGTTGTCACCGATCTCGGCGATGACTTCGCCGCTTTCCGGGTCAACCGCGTCAACGGCGACAACCCGCTTGGTGGCGCGCTCGCCGCGCTCGATGGCGTCCTGCTCGTCACGGACGTCAACCGTCGCGTACGACGCAAAGACCTTCACCTTGTTGATGTTGAGGCGGCGAAGGCGGTTGAACACTTCTTCCGTCAGCTCGTCGCCTTCGCGCACGAGCAGCTCAGACTCTTCGCGCTCGAGAGCGGTGCGGGCCTTCTTCGTCTTCAGCTTCGGCGCTTCGGGATCGTGCGCAGTGCCGGCCAGCGTGATGTCTTCGGCGATGATCGCGCCGAGCACTTCACGCTGGTCAACGCGCGACTCGCGCTTCTTCACGAGGTCGAGCTCGCGGACGGCGAAGAAGAGATGCAGGATCGACGAGTTCGTTCCGTAGCCGAACGCGCGCAGCAGCGCGGTGGCGGGGAACTTCTTCTTCTTGTCGATGTGGACGAATATCACGTCGTGGATGTCCACCGTGAACTCGACCCACGATCCGCGGAACGGGATGATGCGGGCGCTGATCAGCCGCTGTCCATTCGGGTGGGTGGACTCTTCGAACACCACGCCCGGGGAGCGGTGCAGCTGGCTGACGATGACGCGCTCGGCGCCATTGATGACGAACGTTCCGAGCGGAGTGAGAAGCGGCAGCTCGCCGAGGTAGACTTCCTTCTCGATCTGGTTCTTGAGCCGCTTGGTCGGCTTGCCGTCGGTGCCCGGGACTTCCTCGTAGATGTTGAGACCGAGGTGGGCCTTGAGAGGCGCCGAGTACGTCATGTCGCGCTCGATGCATTCGGCGACGGAGTACTTCGGCTCTCCGAGGTTGTAGCTCTTGAAGGTGAGCTCGAAATTCTCGTGGACATCCGAGATCGGGAAAAGATCCTTGAAGACGCGTTCGAGACCGATGTCCTCGCGGTTCTTCGAGGCGGCGTCGAGCTGGAGGAGCGACTCGAAGGCGCGCGTCTGGATGTCGAGGAGATGGGGCATCTCCATCCCCTTGTCGAGCTTGGCGAAAGAAATCTGCTTCATCAATTCAGGCATGTATCACCCACTGCAGGCGCAAACAGCCCCACCCCGGTTGCCGCAAAATTTTTGCGGTCGGAGAGAGGCGAAACGGGTGCTTCAGTTGTGGAACGAGGAGACGGAATCGCGTTCATGTTGTCGAAGTGGGAGTAACGGGCCGGGTCCACGGAGAGCGCGATGGCTCTCCGTGGACCTAGCGGGTTACTTCACTTCGACGGTCGCGCCCTGCTCTTCGAGCTTGGCCTTCATGGAAGCGGCCTCTTCCTTCGTGACGCCAGCCTTCACAACGCTGGGTGCGCCATCGACGAGGTCCTTCGCTTCCTTCAGACCCAGACCGGTCAGCTCGCGCACGACCTTGATGACCTGGATCTTCTTCGCGCCGGCTTCCTTCAGGCTGATCGAGAACTCAGTCTGCTCTTCGGCTGCCGGTGCCGCGGCCGCGGCACCACCGCCCGCCGCGGGCGCTCCGCCCATCGGGGCGGCAGAGATGGTGACGTTGAACTTCGTCTTGAAAGCTTTGACGAGCTCTGAGAGCTCGAGCACCGACATATTGCCGATTGCGTCGAGGATCTCGTCTTTGCTCATAGTTGCGTTTGCCATTGTTTGATTCTCCGAGAGATTAGGCGCCTTCGCGCTGTGACTTGAGCGCGTCGAGCGCGCCTACGAACATGGAAAGAAAACCGTTGAGCGCACCGGCGAAGGCGGCCATCGGGGACTGCATGCCGGCGCCCAGCTCTGCCAGCATTTGCTCGCGCGACGGAAGCGAGGCGAGACGCTTGAGCTGCGTGGCGTCGATCGTCTTGCCGTCGAGCATTCCGCCCTTGAACGCGGGCTTCTGCTCGAACTCCTTCGCGAAATCGGTGAGGATCTTTGCTGCTGCGACCGGGTCGCTGCCGACGACGAGTCCGGAAGGACCCTTGAGCTTCTCGCCGACGAGACCGCTGTCGTTAACTGCGCGCAGGGCGAGCGTGTTCTTGATGACGACGTACTCGATGCCGGCCTTCTTGAGGCGCCGGCGGAGCTCCGTCATCCGCTTCACGTTCAGCCCGGTGAAATCGGTGTAGTACAGCGACGTCGCGTTCTTCAGCTTGTCGCTCAGCTCGATGACGAGCGCTTCCTTCTCAGTTCTTTTCATCGCTCGTTACCGGTAAGGGGTGGTGTCGATGCTGACGCCGGGACCCATCGTGCTGCTGATGGCGACGTTGCGGACATATACGCCCTTCGTTGCGCTTGGCTTGGACCGGATGATCTGGTCCATGAACGCGGCGAAGTTCGACTCCAGCGCTTCCAGCGGAAACGAAACCTTTCCGATGGGGGCCTGGACGTTCCCCGCCTTGTCGACGCGGAACTCGATCTTGCCGGCCTTCACTTCCTTGACGGCGCGGGTGACGTCGAACGTCACCGTGCCAGCTTTCGGATTCGGCATCAGTCCGCGGGGACCGAGCACGCGTCCGAGCGCGCCGAGTTGGCCCATCTGATCCGGCGTCGCAATGAGGACGTCGAAATCGAGCCAGTTTTCCTTGATCTTAGCGATGTACTCCGTGCCGACGAAATCTGCGCCCGCAGCTTCAGCCTCGCGCGCCTTGTCTCCGGCGGCGATGACGAGCACGCGAACCGTCTTACCGGTTCCGGCGGGGAGCACGACCGTACCGCGCACTGCCTGATCGGCGTGACGCGGATCGACGCCGAGGCGGACTGCTACCTCGACAGTCTCATCGAACTTCGCGAACGCGGCCGACTTCACCAATTCGATCGCCGCCTTCGGCTGATACTTCGCAGCGATGTCGCGCTTTGTTGAAGCGGCGGCGTACTTCTTTCCGTGACCGCTCATTAGTCCCTCACCTCGACACCCATCGAGCGAGCGGCGCCGGCAACCATCGCCATCGCCGATTCAATGGAATCACAATTGAGGTCAGGGAGCTTTATTTCCGCGATCTTTCTGATCTGCGCCTTCGTCACGGAACCGACCTTGTTCCGATTCGGCTGACCCGAGCCCTTCTCAATTCCCGCTTCCTTCTTCAGCAGGACTGCCGCAGGCGGCGTCTTGGTGATGAAAGAAAAGGACTTGTCCGAGAAAATCGTGATCTCGACCGGGAGAATCGTGTCTTGGCCCTGTGTCCGAGCGTTAAACTCTTTGCAGAATGCCATGATGTTGATTCCCTGGGGGCCGAGAGCCGTTCCCACGGGGGGCGCCGGGTTCGCCTTGCCTGCAGGGATCTGCAGCTTGACGAATCCGATTGCCTTTTTTGCCATGTTACTCCTCAGGTTCAATTCGCATCGCCCACTTTGGGCTTTGCGTCAAACTCCCACGGTGTATTTAAAGGTCGTAGTGGTATCCGACCGTGCGCTCCTCGCTCAATTGAGCCGCCCCGCGCAAGGGCCACCACCCGTGACTGGAGTAGGTCACTGTGGCTTGAAACACAAACTGCGGACTGCAAGCTAGAAACTCAGGCCACACTCACTTCATCATCTTCATAGAAACAGCGAACCGCTAACCACAAACTGCTGGATTGCCTAGTAACCCTTCAGCTGCAGGTAATCCAACTCTACGCTTGTCGGGCGGCCGAAGAGCGAAACGCTCACTCTGACCTTGCCCTTGTCGGGGAGAACTTCCTCGACTGTACCATTGAAATCGGTGAACGGTCCCTCGGTGATCGCGACTGCCTGACCGACGAGGAACGGAATCTCTTCCTTCACTTCCTCCGGCTCCGAATCGTCGCTGACGCCGAGGATGCGGTTGACTTCATCCGGGCGCAGCGGCTGCGGGAGCCGTTCGTGTCCGACGAACTTGATCACGCCCTGGATGCCGTTGATGACGTGGGCCGTTTCCTGGTCCATCACCATTTCCACGAGCACGTAGCCGGGGTAGATCTTCCGCTCGACGTTCACCTTCTTGCCATTCTTGATCTCAACCGCTTCCTGCGTCGGCACTAGCGCCTGGCGAATCGCGCGCTCCTCCGGCGGATGGGTATCGGTGTCGATCTTCCGCTGGATCAGCGATTTCACCTTGTTCTCGTGGCCAGACGTCGTCTGGATCGCGTACCAGCGGTGGTCGGTCATTATCATTTGCCCGCGAGCAGCGAGGGCAGTCCCTGGACGAGAATCAGCTGCATCACGAGATCGATCACACCGATTACCGCGCCGATAAACAGCACGAAGATGATCAGCTTGATCGTCGTGTCCTTCAGCTGCGTGCGATCGGGCCACGTAACCTTCCCCATCTCCGCAACGACTTCGTTGTAGAAAGCGGGAATGTTGCGGATGCCGCCGGTGAACTTGTCGACGGATCCGCGCGGTGCCGAGCGGTGCTCGACCACTTCACCGGCCATTACTTCGTTTCCTTATGAAGCTTGTGCGCGTTGCAGCGTGGGCAGTACTTCTTCCACTCGACGCGCTCCGGATGCAGGCGCTTGTTCTTGTCGGAGAAGTAGTTCCTGTTTTTGCAGTCGCTGCAAGCGAGGATGATTTTTTCGCGAGGCATTTAAGGACAACCTGTAACTAGTGAATGAGCTATTAACTGCGACTAGGGACGAGGGACTAGGGAACGAACTCGAGGTTCACTCCCTTGTCCCTTGTCCCTCGTTATTTCAGAATCTTGGTCACGACACCAGCGCCTACCGTGCGGCCGCCCTCACGAATGGCGAATCTCAGCCCTTCGTCCATCGCGATCGGCGTGATCAGCTCGATCACCATCTGCACGTTGTCGCCCGGCATC
>JBKJHG010000082.1:0-15864 GCA_046599115.1 Gemmatimonadaceae bacterium | reverse complement strand
TGTGAAGAACGCAGTTAAGGATCACACGTTAGCGAGATGAGCCTCGTGTAGCTATCCGGGAAACCCCGACATCGGTCGCTACCGGGCGGATGAAGCGCTTCGCTCGACCGCTTCGAGCACACGTAGCAAACGTGCTTTGACATCCTCCGCAATTGGACGAATGCTGTCATTGCCGGTTAGGGCCAGCGCCTCCACCGGGTCCATCGCGGCGATCACACTCCTTCCAGGCTCGTCGGCGGCATAAACAATGACGTTGCACGGGAGCAGCAGTCCGATGTCCGGCTCGGCAAGCAGCGCCTTGTGTGCGAGCGGTGGGTTGCACGCGCCAAGGATAATGTACGGGCGGAAATTCACGTCCAGCTTCTTCTTCAGTGTGGCGGCGATGTCCATCTCGGCGAGGATTCCGAATCCTTCGGCGGCGAGTGCCTGGCGCGCCAGCTCCGCGGCCTGCTCGTAGGCGACGGGTACAGTCGTGCCCATTCCGTATCGTGTTCTTTGCTCAATCATAAAAAGCCCCGGTCGCGGGTTGGTCGCAATGATCCAGTCGATCCTGCTTGTTCCGCCGGATACATATAACTATATTACTCAATAGCAATTTATATTCCCAATCTGGAGATTTAGGTGGGCAAATTCGCATTGACCCCCGAGCTCTTAGGGCTTATTGCAGAGCGTTTCAAGGTGCTCGCGGAGCCGGCCCGGCTGCAAATCCTCAACTGTCTGCGCGGGCGGGAGATGTCTGTATCCGAATTGGTCGAGGAGACCGGGCTCGGCCAGGCGAACGTGTCCAAACATCTACAATCCCTGCACAAGCTCGGTTTTGTAAGCCGGCGCAAGGATGGACTCTTCGTTCACTATGCCCTCGCTGACAAGAGCGTGTTCCGCCTCTGCGAGATCATGTGCGGCCGGCTCGAGACTGAGATGAAGACGCGGCGCAAGCTGTTGGCAAGCTGATCGCTATGCGTCCATCATCCTCAGCATCGCCGGCCCGCCCGTCCGTAGGAAACGCACGAACAGCAGAAACCCGACGATGATCAGCGCGATGTTGAGCCAGGTCGTGTAATTCCAGGACAGCGCCGCACCCACCACGCGTGCATTGCGCTCCGTCGGAATCAGGCCAAGTGCCTGAAAGAGAAACTCGGTCGCCAGCGCGGCGACTACCATCGCCGAGTACGTTCTGGAAAGTTGCCAAAAAATGGAGACGGCCGTTCCTTTGCAGTTGACACAGCGCACAGAACACAGCCAGATCGACAAACAAGGAGTGCAAATGGCAAAAGTCAAAGACCCAGTATGCGGGATGATGATCGAAGAGAAGGATGCAGTTGGCAGTTCCGAATATCAGGGAAAGCGCTACTACTTCTGCAGCAAGGATTGCAAAACGGAGTTTGACGCGAATCCCGCGGATTACGCCTCATAGCGATGCTCACCGTCCTTGGTGGTTCTCTGATTATCGCGTTCTTGGCCGCCGGGCTGGCACTCGGACTCCGGTCACTTGGCGGTCTACTGGCCCCGCCGCGCACGACTGCACCCGAACGAGTCCCTTTTCTCGGAGGCCTGAGTCCGGAGACTCACGCGTGGAGTCGCTTCCACGTGCGCTACTATGCAATGGCGCTTCTTTTTCTTGCGTTCGACATGGAGATGGTCTTTATGTATCCGTGGGCGGTTGTATTCCTCCGCGAGGGGATGAAGGCTATGGTGGAGATGCTGATGTTCATCGTCATCCTCACCTTGGGCATCCTGTATGCGTGGCGGGAGCGCGCATTGAGGTGGGCGTAGGCCAGCGGCCTGGAATCCTGAAGCGACTCGCCGCCATGGCGCCCGTTCGGGTGTTCGCGATCAGCGGCAGCGAAAGTGGTGAAATCGAAACGCTGATAAAGGATCTCGAGCTCGAGCAGGAGATCGTTCTGACGGATTCTCCGCCCTCGGCGAATGTTCTGCTCGCCATGGGAGAGTTCCCCGGATCGATGCACGAGCCCGCCCGGCGAATACACGATCAACTCTCTCGACCACGGCGTACGTTATGGCTCCGACAAAATGTCTCAGCCCCGAGCGAAGCAATCTTCCCAAAAGCGATCCGTGAAGATGCCCACTCTGATCTGGCTTTGTTGCTGCGCAAGATTCATCGCGATCTTCTGACCGGGGTTGAGCCCTCGGAGGAGCCGATTCTGCCTGACGAGGAGCCGGCGCTCTGGCGAGGCGTCGGGCCCTACGGCCAGGGGGGAACGGGCATGACGGGCGGCGTTCCCTACGGTCGGCCGATGCCTGAGATCGCTACGGATCGGGACGGTCTCGCGCTGGATCAACTTTCGCTCCGCGTCGGACCTTTTTTTCGACCCTTCCCGACCGGACTCACTCTCGCCCTGAAGCTGCAGGGGGACGTAGTTCAGGAAGCGACTGTCGGAGAAAATCCATTCGATGATCAGAAATTGATTCCTGACTCCGAGAGCGGCGATCCCTTCATTCGAGCACTCTCCAAACCGGTTCCGATCCTCGATATGGAGATGGCGCGCGCCCGGCATCATCTGCACTGGCTGTGCAATGCTCTTCAGGCATACGGCCTCGGCGCATTGGGCTTGAGGACACGCTCGATGGCCAGATCGCTTCGCCCTGGTGTGATAGCACCGATTGCGAAGCTCAGAAAAATCCTTCGCTACTCGCGTAGCGTTTCATTGGTGGGCGCCGGCGTTGGCATTATCCCGCTCGACAGAATACGTGACGGGGGCCTCGGCCCGGTTGCGCGAGCGGCCGGATCACGCGAGGATCTGCGCATGGCCGATTCCGCATACCAGGAGCTTGGCTTCGCGCCGGTCGTGCATGCCGAGAGTGATGTGCGGAGCCGACTCTGGCAGCGGCTCGACGAGGCGATCGAGAGCGTGTTGCTCGCTGGCCGCTGTGGTAACGCTACCAGTGGCGGAACGGGTCGAGTCGAAGGACCCCGCGGAGTCATCACACTCGATGGGAATCCGTTGCCGCTACTGCTCGGGCTTTTGCCGGATCTTTTGCGTGGCCTCGAGTGGGGGGATGCCGTGGCCACGGTCGTTAGTCTCGATCTTGATTTGCGCGACGTCCGCTCCCGACAGGTGGCGTGATTTCTTACGGCCGTCTCCTCAGAGAGTTGGCGACCATCGCGCTGGTCCTTGTTTCCGGCGTCTATGCCACCGTCGTGATCGACATTTGGGCAGGCCGCGTAGTTGCTCGGGCGCCGGTCCGCGCATTCCGTATGCTTATGTTTCCGGTTCGGCAGGCCGCGCTATTCCTCCTGCAGCAGCCTGCCGCCACCGAGCGACCTGATGCGCAGTTGGGGGCGCTTGCACCGGCGCTACTTGCCGCGATTGCCGCGGCGTCGCTTCTGACGATCCCTTTTTCTCTCCAATCTTCAGCGGCAGGGATCGAGTCAGGAATAGTTTATTTCGGTGCGTTGATGGCGCTGGTGATGATCGCAGTCTATTTCAACGGGTGGTCCGCGAATTCGGTTTTCCCGATGATTGGCGGCTATCGCTTCATCGCCGAGGCGTTGTCGTACGAGATGCCGCTGGCGCTGGTATTGATAGGCGCCGCTCTGCCCGCGCAATCGCTTTCGGTGAGCGCCATCGTCATTTCGCAGGACTCGCTCTGGAACGTCATTCGCCAACCCCTCGGACTGCCGATTTATCTGACCGCGGGCCTCGGCGTCTGCTTCTGGGGTCCGTTGGCGTTACCGGATGCGGCAGATCTTGCCGGCGGCACCGAAAGCGAGCTGTCAGGAGTGCAACTTCTGCTGTGGCGGACTGCACGCATCGCGGTGCTGGTGGCGGTTGCGGCAATGGGCGCCGCCGTTTTTCTTGGCGGCTGGAATGGACCGTGGCTTCCCGGCGCCGTATGGATGACGATCAAGACGGTCGCGCTAATCTTCATTATGGTGGTGTCGGGACATCTCGTCGCACGCGTCAGGCTGGAGCGCTTCGTCGTCTTCGCCTGGACAGTGCTCATTCCGTTGGCGTTGCTCGATGTCTTCGTCGCTGGCGCGGTGGTCTTGGCGGGATCGCCGCGTTGACGAGCGCTTGAATGTCCTTCACGGGTAACGTCATTTTGCAAGCTAAATGAGAGTCGCGCTTTTTTGGGTGCTGGCGGTGGCATCGATAGTCTCGGGCTGGCGGGTGTTCAGGACCGACTCAATGGTGAGAGCCGCGTACTGGCTGATGGCGTCGTTCGCGGCGGTCGGGATCATCATGGTGCAGCTCGATGCTGAATTCCTCGGGCTCGTCCTTATCCTGATGATGGCAGGCGAGATGACCATAATGGCGGTTTTCATGGTGATGTTCATGATGAATCCCGCCGGGCTAAATCCGATGATGATGGTGCATCAGCATCGGGCATCGATCGCCGCCGGTGTGATTGCTTTCGTTGGGCTCGCCGGGATCGGCATCTTTGCGCGTTTTCCCGAGCCCACAGTTTGGTCGCCTGGCCAGGTCACCGCCCAGTTGGGACATGAGCTGTTGGGCGATTCGATGCTCGTCTTCGAGACGGCGGGCGTGGCGCTTCTCGCCACGATGATCGGAGCGCTTGCCATTGCCAGCGCGAGGGGCCGCTTTGGTTCCGCGGACGAAGGATCACAGGAACCAGGAGAAACAGCGTGAGCAGAGAGGCTTTGCTTGTGCTCGCTGCCGCGCTGTTCGGAATCGGAGTGTACGGCGCGCTTAGCCAGCAGTCTTTCGTGATGATCATGATGGGGCTTGAGCTCATGGTCAACGGCGCCATCGTCGCCGCGGTGACGCTCTGGTCGCGCGCCGCGGCTCACCCGCCCAAGGGACAGCTACTGGCGGTAGTGTTCCTGACAGTGATGGCGGTGGAAGCCGCTATTGGTTTTGCGCTCGTCACCAACGTGTACCGCATTCGCCGCGCGGACATCACGGAAAAGCTCAAAGCTCTGCGCGGATGACGATTCCCAGCGAGGGTTCCGCGGTAGCCATGCTCGCGCTTCCACTGATGCCGCTGCTCGGAGCCGTCACGTTGCTCTTCTTGCGAGGCAAACGCTCAGTTCTCCCGGTCATACCGCTTGCTGCATTGATCCTGACGCTGGCCTGCGCGATTTGGACCGGAGTCTCGTTGCCGGTAAGCGAGTGGACGTGGGGACCGATACTCGGAGGCCGCCTTGCCGTAGCCGGGATCGGGCGCATGATGGTAATCCTGGTGCCGGCCATTGCCATTCCGGTCGTACTCTATGCGTCGTCGTCCAACCGGCGTGATAGTGGATTCCCGCGACTGCTGGCGCTCTTGCTGGCGTTCGTCGGCGCGATGGAGCTTCTCGTGATAGCGGATGATTTCCTCGTCTTGCTGATTGGATGGGAGCTTGTCGGCGCGTGCTCCTGGGCGCTCATCGGCTATGAATGGACAGATTCCGCGCGTCCCCGTGCTGCGCTCGATGCATTTCTGACTACACGCGCGGGTGACCTCGGTCTTTACATTGCCGCGGCGGCTGCATTCGCGGGAACGGGGTCGTTCCGCTTCGACACTATCCCCCAGCTGCACGGCACTGCTGCAGCTATCGTGGCGGGCGGACTTCTTCTGGCCGCAGCGGCGAAATCGGCGCAGCTACCTTTTTCTCCGTGGCTGTTTCGCGCCATGCTCGGTCCGACCGCTGCGTCGGCGCTGCTGCACTCGGCAACAATGGTGGCGGCGGGAGCGTATGCATTGGCACGGCTTGCCCCAAGTATCCCGGTATCCTGGTTGGCCCCGTCGATTGCCGCTCTCGGACTGGCGACGGCCCTTGCCGGAGGTGTCGTAGCCGCGCTACAGTCAGATCTGAAAAAGGCCCTGGCCGCGTCGACTTCCGCGCAGTACGGCTTTATGTTCGTGGCCATCGGCGTTGGCGCTCCCGCAGCAGCGGGAATGCATCTCGCGACGCACGCGGCGTTCAAGGCGCTCCTCTTCCTCGGCGCTGGCATCGCGCTCCATGCGACGGGAACGCTCGATCTCTCGTCTTTGCGGCTGGGAAGGGTACTCCCACTAGCGGCGATTACGTTCGTGATCGGGGCGTTGGCACTAGCTGCGGTACCGCCTCTCGGAGGAGCGTACTCGAAGGAGCAAATCGTCGCTGCCGCGAGTCAGGCGGGTCCGTTCTTCAAGGCGGGGGTCACTGCCGCGGGATTTCTGAGCGCCCTTTATGCGGCAAGACTGGCACTGCTCACTTTTGGTCCCGATCGAGATCGGGGAGACGTCCGGCCTCTCAGTAGTGCTGTGACAGCGAGTATCCTCCTGCTTGCAAGTCTGACTCTGGCTTCGAGCGTGCTCTGGTTCCCCGCTGTGGCGGCGAGCACCGTGGAATTAATGGGTGGGAAATTCGCCATCGGCGAAGGCCGGTTGGCTGGCGCATCGATGGTGGCAATCGCGGCGGCAGGAATCGCATGCTGGCTGCTATCGAGACGTGACAATCTGGTCGATTTCGGATTGAGCGCCAATGTGCGCGTCCCGGCAGCCGAGTGGCTCGGGATTCCGCTCGTAACAAGTATGTTGGTGAGGCGTCCCGCGCTCACGTTAGCCCGCACTCTGGCGGCAGTGGACGACAGGATAATAGACGCTGGCATACGCGGTGCCGCGCGAATCGCCGGATATGTCTCTCGCTTGTTCTCTTACAGGCTCGACCTGCTCTTCGATGCCGGCGTCAATTCGATGTCGACGGCTACGCGTTTCGTCGCCAACGCGTCACGGATAGCTGACGATCATGGTGTGGACGCTACCATAGAAAATGCGGCTCGCGGAGTCGGCGTTGCGGGTACCCAGGGCAGGCGTCTCCAGACCGGACTGGCTCACCAGTACTATCTGATCGTTGCAATCGGCACCGTACTGCTCATCGCGATAGCGTCGGTGGAAATTGTGGCGACTCACCGATGATCACGATCACGTTGTTCGTCCCGCTACTTGGGGCACTGCTGCTGTTTCTGCTACCCCTTCGTGGCGAGCGCTCGCTGCGGGTCGTGTCCGGGCTCGTAGCTCTCGCCCCGCTCGTTCTGTTAATAGTCGCGTGGTCCAGGTTCAAGGGCACCGGTACGTTCGAGCAAATTGAATCTGCACCGTGGATTCCGACCCTCGGCGCCAGTTACGTGGTGGGAGTCGACGGCCTGTCGCTCGCGCTCGCGGCAATGACGGCCCTGCTGTTTTTCGCTGCTATCATCTATCCGGTCAATTTCCGTGGCAGGCCCAAGGCCTATTTCTCTCTTTTTCTTTTTCTCGAGACTGCTTCGCTCGGAGTTTTTCTTTCGCTCGACCTGCTCCTCTTCTACGTGTTCTGGGATCTCAGTCTGGTGGGAATGTACTTTCTGATCGGAGTGTGGGGCCACGGCGAAGCGGCGAGACGCTCGGCGCTCAAGTTTTTTCTTTACACACTCGCCGGCTCACTGGTAATGCTTCTGGCCGTACTCTCTCTGTACCTGAGCACCGCACCGCACGCCTTTGACATGCGTCACCTCATCGCGACGCGGCCGCTGGACGGAACAGGGCTGGCCGCGACCCTCACTTTTTTTGGTTTCGCGCTGGCCTTCGCGATCAAAGCGCCGCTGGTGCCCTTTCACACCTGGCTGCCGCCGGCTCACGTTGACGCGCCGGCACCCGCGTCCACCATACTCGCCGGCGTGCTGCTCAAGATGGGGACGTACGGCTTCGTCCGCATTCTGCTGCAGATGATGCCGCAGACTTTTTCCCGTCTTGCGCTGCCGGTGGCGATCGTGGCGCTGGTGAGCGTCGTGTACGGCGCGCTTGTCGCGCTCGCGCAGCAGAACGTGAAACGACGGATCGCTTACACGAGCGTCAACCATATGGGCTACGTGATTCTGGGCATTGCGGCCGCTGCTGCAACTGTACCGGGGCTTGGTGGCGGCTTCGTCCAGGTGCGCTCCCTCGCTCTGACAGGCGCGACCGTCGAAATGGTTGCACACGGGCTCATCACGGGGGCTTTGTTCCTGATGATGGGATCGCTCTGGCGACGGACCGGCACCTACGAGATCTCTCAGCTGGGGGGACTGGCACGCCGCGCACCAATCTTCACCGCGTTTGCCGTTGTCGCAGCGTTCGCCAGCCTGGGCCTTCCCGGGCTGGCAGGATTTGTCGCCGAATTTCAGATCTTTGTCGGCGGCTTCCCGGTATATCCGTGGCTGATCGCGCTGGCACTCCTTGGTCTGATCATAACGGCAGCCCTCTTTCTCAATCTGCTTCAGCGGGTATTTCTGGGACCGCTTCCCGAACGTTGGCAGGAATTCCGCGATCTCGATCGAGTGGAGATCGCTTCTCTCGCGATGCTGATCGCGTTTGTCGTCGTTATCGGTGTCGCTCCGGGATGGCTCCTCGCCGTGATAGACAGCTTCGCTCGTTCGCTCGTGACGCGGTGAGCGCCCGCGCAAAGGTATCGTCGGACTCAAGCTGAAGACCGAAATGAACGGGATGATCGTAAGCGACCTGACCCCCGAGCTTGCGCTTCTCGTCGGAAGCGTGGCGGTGCTGATTTCCGCGCTTTTTTTGCCGAGACGCCTGCAACCGATGAACGCCGTGCTCGCACTCCTGACGGTGGTGATCGCCTTCCTCGCTGCGGCGGCTCTACCAGCGTTGTTGAAATCGGGATTCCAGGGCAGCGCCCTGCATCCCTGGCAACACCTCAGCTTTTCGGGCACGTATGCGGTTGATTCTTTCGCGATCGCGGCGAAGCTCATCGTCCTCAGCGTCACGGCGCTGGTCATCGCGTTATCGGTGGACTGGTTCCGAAGCGATCCACGGCAGGGCGAGTACTATGCTCTTCTGCTGATGTCCGCGCTCGGCGCCATCATTCTCGCTGGGGCGGCGGACTTGATGGAAATGGTGCTTGCGATGCTGCTTTCGTCGGCGACCGGGTACGTGCTGGTCGCGTTCCACCGTAAGTCGAGGCGGTCTGCCGAGGCGGCGATTAAGTATTACCTGCTTGGGGCGCTGACGAACGGCGCGATGCTGTATGGCGTGGCGCTTTTTTTCGGGCTCAGTGGTACCACGGTGTTCGCCGATATGGCAGCGCCGCTTCGACTCGCCGGCGCCCTCCCCCTGGTGGCGGCCTGGTCACTCGTCGTGGTCGGCCTTGCGTTCAAGATCGGCGCGGTGCCGGCACACGCCTGGCTGCCCGACGTAGCAGACGGGGCACCCGCGCCGGTGGCTGCGTTCGTCACCGTTGCGCCGAAAGTAGGTGCATTGATCGTGCTCGCCCGTTTCGTCTCGGTGTTGCCTGAGGATGGCGCCGGCTGGCGCGTTGTCATAGCCGCAATGGCGGCCCTCACGATGACGCTCGGAAACATCGCAGCGCTCTGGCAGGATGATATCCGCCGCTTGCTCGGCTGGTCAGCGGTATCGCAGACCGGTTACGCGTTGATGGCGATAGTCGCGCTTGGTGGAAGCCCGCTGGCGCTGCCGGCGCTTGTTTATTTTCTCGCCGCTTACGCGCTCGGGAACGTCGGGGCATTCGCCGTCGTCGTCGCTCTGCGAGGGCGGGCTAAGCGCGAGCACTATGCTGGTCTCGCCCGCTCGCATCCGTGGCTGGCAGCCGCTCTTACTGTATGCTTCCTATCGTTCCTCGGCATCCCCCCACTAGCCGGTTTCGCCGGAAAGCTTACACTGTTCGGCGCCACGATCGATGCGGGTTATACCTGGTTGGCTGTTCTCGCGGTACTGAACAGCGTAGTCTCGCTGGCGTACTACGCTCGCTTTCTGGCGCCCATTTACTTCGATGAAGCCCCGGAACAGTCCGGTGCTTCAATGGATCGAAGAGCCGCTGGGGTCGCGATCGTGAGCGCAGTAGCTCTCGTTGGGCTGGGACTGGGAGTAGATATCGTGTTTCGCGCTCTGGCGGACTCCGTATTGCTCCGCTAATGGGTGTTGATTCGAAGTGCCCGGATTGCTATTGGCCAGGAGGCACCGCGCGCGCATCTACGGACGCGGGATAGTCCGGCGCTCGGCGTCGCCGGGCGAACACGATCAAGAGCAGCAACACTCCGATCACGACCGTGCCCGCAGAAAGCAGCTGCCCCATGCTGAACGGACCGAACACGAGGCCAAGCTGCGTGTCCGGCTGCCGCGTGAACTCGAGCGCGAAGCGGATCACGCCGTAGCCGATCAGGAACGTGCCCGCGAGGACACCAGGACGGTACCAGCCACGGGCGACCGCGCGGCGTTCGAGGTATCGTAGCACGAAGAAAAGCACGATCCCCTCAGCCACCGCCTCGTATAGCTGGGAGGGATGACGCGGAAGTCGCAGCGGATCGGTGGGGAACACCATCGCCCACGGCACGTGAGTGGGACGCCCGTAAAGCTCGCCGTTGATGAAGTTGCCCAGCCGGCCGAAGAAGAGACCCGGCGTGCCGGCCAGAGCCAAGGTGTCCGCGAGCTGCCAGAATGAAACCTTATGCACCCGCGCAAACACCAGGCACGCGACGGCCATCCCGATCACCGCGCCGTGGAAAGAAAGGCCGCCGTGCCACACGCGCAAGAACTCAAGTGGGTCCTGCAGATAGTGCCCCGGCTCGTAAGCGATGGCATACATGACTCGCGCTCCCAAGAGCATCCCCACGACCAGATACGCCACGAAGGTGTCGAGGGCTGCGACCGTCATCGCCACGAGCCCGCGCCCGATGCGCACCAGCGCGATGCGGTAGCCGACGGCGTAGCCCACGCCGTACATCACCCCGTACCAACGGACGGCGAGCGGCCCTACGTGGAAGATCTCGGGCGGGATATGGGGATAGGGAATTGTCATTGTTGGCGCCACTCATTGTTTAGGGTTTCATACATCCGGAATCGACTCACCGGGAATCCGAATAGTCGCGATGCGGCCGTGCGGATTTATTTGGATCCACATACACCCACTGCGGGATCATCCCTCGACACTGTCGGTGGTGTGGCGTAAGACCGTGTCCGCCTCGCGACGACTCAGCTCGTGCTCCTTCCACAAAGAATAGATCGCGGGGATGACAACCAGCGTGAGCACTGTACTCGAAAGCATCCCCCCCACCATCGGCGCGGCGATCCGCTTCATCACATCCGCGCCAGTGCCCTGGCTCCAGAGTATCGGAACCAGGCCAGCCATGATCGCGGTCACCGTCATCATCTTCGGCCGCACACGCTCGACAGCTCCCCGCTCGACCGCCGCATCAACATCCGAGCGATTGCGCAGGAGCCCCTGCCCGCCTCGCTCGAGGTAAGCCTGGTCGAGGTAGATGAGCATTATGACACCGGTTTCTGCGGCGACCCCGGCCAGCGCTATGAATCCTATTGCTACCGCAACGCTCATGTTGTAGCCGAGTGCCCACATCAGCCAGACTCCGCCAACAAGCGCAAATGGAAGCGAGAGCATGACAATCGCACTCTCCGTTACGCTGCGGAAGTTGAAGTACAGGAGTCCGAAGATGATGGCGAGGGTAATCGGGACTACGATTCTAAGTTTCTTCCCCGCCCGCTCCATCGCTTCGAATTGCCCGGACCACTCCAGACGATACCCGGGAGGAAGGGTCAGCTTCTGGTCGAGCACCCGTCTCGCTTCGGCAACGTAGCCGCCGACGTCGCGGTTCTGTACATCCACGTAGACGATGTTGTTCAGATATGCGTTCTCTGATTTTATCAGCGTCGAGCCGTTGGTGACCTCGATTCGCGCGAGCTGACCGAGCGGGACCTGCGCTCCCGACGGTGTCGCGACCAAAACTTCAGCGACCCTGCCAGGCTCGTCCCGCAACTCGCGGGGGTAGCGCACCAGAACGGAGTACCGCTCTCGCCCTTCGATTACTTGTCCCGCGTCCATCCCTCCGACAGCCGTACTAAGCGCCATCTGCACATCGCCGGCGGTCATTCCGTAACGCGCCGCTGCGTCACGGTCGATTGTGACGTCGAGGTATCGGCCGCCGACCGCTCGCTCCGCGAAAACTGTATTCGTGCCGCGAACAGCGGGAAGAATTCCTTCGATCCGCTTCCCGATCCGGTCAAGCTCCGCCAGATCGGGGCCGAAGATCTTGATTCCGACTGGCGTCTTTATCCCGGTAGCGAGCATGTCGAGTCGATTCTTGATCGGCATCGACCACATATTGCCCACCCCCGGAGTCTTTACGGTGGCATTCGCCTCGGCGACGATCGAGTCGTAACTGACGCCGGAGCGCCAGTCCTTCTTGTCCTTGAGAATCGCAATCGTCTCGATCATCGACATCGGCGCCATGTCGGTCGCGGTTTCGGCACGCCCGATCTTGCCCATTACCGTTTGCACTTCCGGTATGCGCGCCAGCGCGGCGTCGCGCTGCTGGAGAATTTGTTTCGCCTGCGCGCTCCCGACGCCAGGGAAAAGCGAAGGCATGTCCATTATCGCCCCTTCGTTGAGGGGCGGCATGAACTCGCTTCCGATCAACTTCCACGGAAGGATTGTCACGACTAGTACAAGCCCGGCGGCAGCGATCGTCGGCCACCGATGCCGTAGGACAAACACAATAACTGGTCGGTAAATCCTAATGAGGAAGCGATTCACCGGGTTTGCGGCCTCCGGCTTCACTCCCTTCCGAATGAAAAGTCCCATCATCACCGGCACGAGCGTGATGGAGAGGAGGGACGCTGCGGCCATCGAGAGAGTTTTCGTCCACGCCAGCGGCTTAAATAGCCTACCCTCCTGAGCTTCAAGTGCAAAGACAGGAAGAAACGAGAACGTGATGATGAGAAGCGAAACAAAGAGCGCGGGCCCGACTTCCTTCGACGCGTCGATCACAAGTTCCCAGTGGGTCCGCAGACCGCCCTCTCGCTCGTTCCGCTCCATATGCTTGTGCATGTTCTCCACCATCACGATTGCGGCGTCGATCATCGCGCCGATCGCGATCGCGATACCGCCGAGGGACATTATGTTGGCGTTGAGCCCGATGACTCGCATTGCCAGGAGAGCCATCAATACGCCGAGAGGAAGCGTGACAATCGCAACCAGGGCGCTTGGCGCGTGCAGCAAAAACACCAGCGTCACGATCGCTACGATAATCGACTCTTCGACGAGCTTGCCGCGCAGTGTCTCGATCGCTCGGTCGATGAGTCCCGAGCGGTCATAACCATCCACGAAGCGCACTCCCTTGGGAAGTGCCTTCTCCACCTCGACCATCTTCGCCTTTACGCGCTCGATCACCGCGCGAGGGTTGTCACCGTAGCGCATGACAACCCAACCAGTGACCACTTCGCCTTTCCCGTTCAAATCAGCGATGCCTCGTCGGATTTCAGGGCCGATCTGCACATTTGCGACGTCGCCGACGCGAATTGGCGTCCCGCCCGGTCCGGAGCCGATTGCAACATTTCGCATGTCGTCGAGGCTCTGGAACAGCCCACGACCGCGAACCACGTATTCCGTCCCGCTCATTTCGATGACGCGGCCGCCGACATCCTGATTGGAAGAGCGCACCGCTGCGGTGACTTTCTCGAGCGAAATGTTGTACGCGAGAAGCTTTGCCGGATCAACCTCGATCTGATACTGCTTCTCAAATCCCCCGAACGACGCGATCTCGGCCACTCCCGGGACCGCAGTGAGAGCTGGCCCGACCGTCCAATCCTGAATCCCGCGAAGCTGCGCCAGGTTGAGCGTGCCCGTGGTGTCGGTCAGGATGTATTGCATAACCCAACCCACACCCGTTGCATCGGGACCGAGCGTCGGTAGCGCCCGATCCGGAAGCTTCGCGCGAACACTGTTCAGGTACTCGAGCACGCGAGAGCGCGCCCAGTATAAATCGGTGCCGTCTTGAAAGACTACGTACACGGCGGAGATGCCGAACTGGCTCATCCCGCGCACGAATTTCATGTGCGGGACTTTGAGCATTTCAGTCGAGAGCGGGTAGGTCACCTGATCCTCGACAATCTGCGGCGCCTGTCCCGGGTATTCAGTCATGATAATGACCTGTACATCGGACAGGTCGGGGATCGCGTCAACCGGCGTCGTAACCAACGCCCAAATCCCGGCGAGCGTGATGACCGCCGTGCCGAGCAACACAAGCAGCTTGTGGTTCACTGACCACTCGATGATGCGCTTAAGCATGGCGGCTATCTCTTCGTCGGAGACATTTTCATTCCAGGCATTTCGTTCACGCTCTTGGACGCCTTGTCACCCGACCCCATGTTGCCGATCATCGACTTCATCACCTCGCCCAGGTTTGATTCCGAATCGAGGAGGAACTGCGCGGACGTTACTACCCGCTGCCCGACCACCAGTCCGGTGAGGATTTCCGTGTAGTCTCCGGCGCCGCGGCCGAGCTCGACTTCGTGCGGCATCAGCTCACCTTTGCCCATATCGACGAACACAACGCTGCGGTCTCCGGTGCGCAGGATGGCGGTGTTGGGAACGGTTAGAGTGCTGCGTCCGGGCGTGTTGATGCGCACCGTTGCGTACATCCCCGGCTTGAGGATGCCGCCGGGATTCTGTACAAGAATCCGCACTTTGAGGGTGCGCGCTTCCTGCTGGAGCGTTGGATACACGTATTGCACGAGACCCTTCAATGGTCGGCCCGGCAATCCGACAAACTCGATGTCCGCCGGCGATCCAACACGCACGCTGGGCGCGTCAGCTTCGCGGAGCTCGGCCTCGATCCAGACACTGGACAGATCGACGATCGTGTAAAGTTGCTCGCCCGCCATTACCGCCTGCCCCTGCACGACTTTCTTTTCAACGACAACACCGGAGACCGGCGCGTAAAGGGTGAGCGTCCGCCGTACCCGGCGAGTGCGAAGAATCTGATTGATTTGCGCGTCAGAAATATCCCACAGCTCAAGGCGGCGGCGTGCGGCGGCAACGAGGTTCGCCGAGGCGGGAACTCCGGGGACGCTGCTGCTGCCGATGTCCCGTTGAAGCTGACCTGCAAGAAGCAGCTCCTGCTGGGCCGCCACGAGATCGGGCGAAAAAATCTCTAGCAGGGGCTGACCGCGTCGCACCGGTTTCCCGGTGAAGTCCACGTAGAGACGCTCGGCGAAACCGCCGAACCTGGCCGAGACCTGGGCAATTCTTGTCTCGTTGAACGTGACTACGCCGGCCGTGCGTACTTCCGTCGTAAGAGGACGAACTTCTGCCGTGCCGAAGGTGACGCCGAACTGCCGAATCTGATCTGCCGTCAGTTTCACGGACCCATTTTCCGTCGTGGTCATTCCTGTCATGCCGGCCATCCCCGATGTGGTTCGAGCTTCGGACGGAGGCGGGGACGCTGATTGTGCTGCGCTTTTCTTCGTCGAGTCGCGGCTCCGCACGAGCGACGTCAGCACCAGTAGCATAACAACGGCGAAAATTCCGATCGCCACGAGTTGTCTGCGTGAGAGCCGCTTCATCGTAGCACCTCCGTCCCGACTTTCTCCTCGAGATCGGCTAGGGTTTTCGCGAAATCGGCCAGCGCTCGATAGTTCGCGGTTTGGTAGGCGAACAGCGTCCCCTGGTTATCGAGCACGCTCAGAAAATCTCCCTTCCCTGCCTGATAAGCAGCAAGCGACGAAGTAACCGCAGCCTCACCTTGGGGGAGAATCGCCCGCTGGTAGAGCGCGAGCTGGGTTCGGCTCCGCTCGAGGTCGCTGACCAACCGTGCCACCTCGGACCGAACCCTGTTTACTTCTGCTCCGTAGTCGCTTTCCATTGCCGCACGCTCGGCGCGCGCTTCCGCGACCTGCTGATCCTGCCGGGCACGTTTGTGAATCGGCAGCGCGAAGGAGACTAGTGCGGTGAACATGTCGGGACGCTGATCGCGCTGCCCATACTGAAGCGATACGTCGATGTCAGGCTTGTATGCCTTCTGGGCCAGTGCAACACGTGCTGATTGAGCTGCGATCCTCGACTCCATTTCTTTAAGCGCAGTGTTGTTTCGCACGGCGAGCTCCTGCAGCTCGTCCAGTTGAGGGAGTGGA
>JBKJHG010000104.1:0-11721 GCA_046599115.1 Gemmatimonadaceae bacterium | reverse complement strand
TAAACGCTTCCGCAGTCGCACCGACTTCGGCGTGATTTCGATCAGCTCATCGTCTTCGATATACTCAAGCGCGCCTTCCAGCGTCAACTCCCGCGGCGGCTCCAGGCGAATGTTCTCGTCCGTGCCCGTGGTCCGCATGTTCGACAACTTCTTCTCCTTCGTCGGATTCACGTCCATGTCGCCTGGCCGCGAATTCTCGCCCACGATCATCCCCTCGTACACCGGATCGCCCGGCGACACGAACAGTGTGGAGCGCTCCTGCAGCGCCGCCAACGCGAATGCGATGATCGTGCCATTCTCCATGGACACCAGCGTCCCTCGCGAGCGCGTCGCCAGCGATCCGGCCCATGCCCCGTACTCGAGGAAACGATGGTGCATGATGCCCGTGCCACGCGTATCCGTGAGGAACTCCGATCGATACCCGAACAAGCCACGCGCCGGAATGCGATACAACACGCGCGTCAGCCCCTGCCCCGGATTCTTCATCTCGATCATCTCCCCGCGGCGAGGACCGAGCTTCTCGATCACGGCGCCAAGAAATTCCTCCGGCACGTCAATGGCCAGCTCCTCGTAGGGCTCCAACCGGTCCCCGCTCAGCCCGGTCTTCAGAATCACGCGCGGACGCGACACCTGAAACTCGTAGCCCTCGCGACGCATGGTCTCCATCAGAATGGTGAGATGGAGCTCGCCACGGCCTGAGACCGTCCACGAATCGGTCGCATCGGTATCGTCGACCCGCAACGCGACATTGCGCTCGAGCTCGCGATACAACCGCTCACGCAGCTGACGTGACGTGACGAACTTTCCGTCCTTGCCGGCGAAGGGCGAGTTGTTCACGATGAAATCGACCGAGATGGTCGGCTCTTCGACGGCAATGCCCTCGAGTCGCTCCTGCGCGTCGATGTTCGTCAGCGTCAAACCGATCTCGACGCCATCCAGACCGGCCAGCGCGACGATCTCGCCGGCCGGAGCCGACTGGATCTCGATGCGATCGAGACCCTCGATGCCGAACAGCTTCGTGATCTTCGCCGTCTGCACCTTCGCATTCGGATCCATCTGCAGGAGCGCGATGGTGTCGCCGACGTGCGCCATCCCCCGCTCGATACGCCCGATCGCCAGACGGCCGAGGTACGGGGAGTGGTCGATCGTGGAGACGAGCATCTGGAACGTGCCGTCCTTGTCGCTCGGCGGCGGTGGAACGGCCGACACGATCATGTCGAACAACGGCGCGAGATTGGTCAGCGGCGTATCGAGATCCAGGGTCGATGTGCCTTCGCGGGCCGAGGCATAGACGACGGGCGCGTCGAGCTGCGCCTCATCGGCTTCGAGCTCGATGAAGAGGTCGAGCACTTCGTCGTGAACCCGAAGCGGGTCGGCGCCGGGGCGGTCGATCTTGTTGATGACGACGATCGGCTTGCGGCCGAGGGCCAGCGCCTTCCGCAGCACGAATCGCGTTTGCGGCATCGGACCGTCAAAGGCATCGACGACGAGCAGCACGCCGTCGACCATGCGCAGAATACGCTCGACCTCGCCGCCGAAATCGGCGTGCCCCGGCGTGTCCACGACGTTGATCTTCGTGCCGTGCCAGCGGATCGAGGTGTTCTTGGCGAGAATGGTGATTCCCCGCTCCCGCTCGAGCGGATTCGAATCCATCACCCGCTCTTCGACGACCTGATTGTCGCGAAAGGCGCCCGCCTGGCGCAGCATCTTGTCCACGAGGGTGGTCTTGCCGTGATCGACGTGCGCGATAATCGCGATATTCCGGACTTCCATAGCCTTTCAAGTTATCAGTTTCGGGTCGTTTTTTGTACTGCAGCCGTGAGCCGGGAGGTCCTGGGGCGCGCTCAGGCGTGGAGGTGGCGCTCCATCTGCTGCATATCGGTGTCTTCGAGCTGGATGGTGACGTGCTCGACGCCGAAGAGGCGCATCGCCGAGTGAATGTGCTCGAGACAATGCTGGTGCTGCGACGGATCGCGAACGACGGCGTGCGCGCTCATCGCCACCATCGCCGGTGTGACCGCCCACACGTGAAGGTCGTGCACCGACTCGATCCCCGGAATCGCCTCGAGCTGGGCGCGGACGGCGTGGAGCGGGATGTGCGCGGGCGTGGATTCGAGCAGGACGTCCACCGACTCGCGCACCAGACGCCAGGCTCCGCCGGTGATTATCAGCGTCGTGAGAATTGACGCAATCGGATCGGCGATCAGCCATCCCGTGTATTTGATGAGGAGCGCCGCGACGAGCGTGCCCACGATGGCCAGCAGGTCTCCCAGCACGTGGAGATACGCGCCGCGGGCATTGAGATTGTGGTTGTGGGACGAGTGCAGCATTCGCGCGGCGACGATGTTGACCGCCAGCCCGATGATTGAGACGTAGAGCATCATCCCGCCCGAGATCGGCTGCGGGGTGCGAAAGCGGCTCACCGCCTCGAAGACGATCCACACCGAGATGAGAATGAGCGTCACGCCGTTGATCAACGCGGCGAGGATCTCCCACCTCAGATATCCGTAAGTCTTTCGCGGCGTCTCCGGCCGAACGCTGAACCAGGCGACAAACAGCGAAAGCGATAGCGCAGCGACGTCGGTGAGGAGATGACCGGCGTCAGCCAAAAGGGCGATGGAATTGGAAAGAATTCCGCCCACGACCTCGACCACGAGCAGTGCGGCGATGAGCGCCAGCGCCGTCCGCAGCCCTTTTACGGACGCACTCCCGCCGTGATCGCACCCACCGTGCTGGTGTGCGCCGGCTAAATCGTTGTAACTTGTGCCGGTGATCGCTCGGCTGTCTGCCATAGTAATACTCGTGCTCCTCAACGCGTTCTTCGTCGGCGCCGAGTTCGCACTCGTCCGTTCCAGGCGCACGCGCCTCGAAGCGATGACGAGGAGCGGTGACCGGCTGGCGCGGTTCGCGTTGCGCGCCTCATCAAATATCTCTCGCGTGCTATCCGCGAGCCAGCTTGGCGTCACTCTCGCCAGCCTCGGGCTCGGATGGGTCGCCGAAGCCACCCTCGGCGAAGCGTTCAGTAATCTGTTCGCCCGCCTGCCGATGGGAATCGACGTCCCGCTCCGCCTCACCATCGGCGCCGGCGTCGCTCTCGTCATCGTCACCTACCTGCACGTGGTGTTCGGCGAGCTGACGCCGAAGGCGGCGGCGCTCAACCATCCGGAAAGCGTCGCCCGCTGGCTCGCTCCACCGCTACTCTTCTTCGCCTGGCTGACGACGCCCTTCACCTGGATTCTCAATCGGTCGTCCGCTGTGGTGCTGCGCGCTTTCAACCAGAAGCCCGCCGGCACCGACGAGAGCGTGCATTCTCCGGAGGAGCTGCTCCTGCTCGTCGAGCAGTCGGAGGAAAAGGGACAGCTGCAGTCGCGCGACGCGGAGATGATTCAGGGGATTTTCGAGTTTTCCGAGAAGAACGCGCGCGAGGTGATGACGCCGCGCACAGATCTCGTCGCGCTGCCGATCGAGGCGACGCTCGACGAGACGCTCGCCATCGTCGAGGAAAGCGGGATGTCGAGATACCCCGTGTACGAAGAGACGATTGACGACATCCTCGGTGTCGTGCTCGCCAAGGACCTGCTGCGCGTCGTCGCCGCGCGCGGCACGACCGAATTTGCCCTCCAGAACATTATGCGACCGGTGCACGTCATCCCGGGATCGCGCAAAGTCGAGGACGTGCTCTCCGACTTCAAGCGAATGAAGGAGCATCTCGCCGTCGTCCTCGACGAGTACGGCGGAACGGCGGGCGTCGTGACGATGGAAGACCTGCTGGAAGAAATCGTCGGCGACATTCTCGACGAATACGACACGCCCGAAGACGCCGAGACGGAGATTCAGCTGAGCGCCGGCGAAACTCTCGTTGACGGAAGCACACACATCGGCGAGCTCAACGAGCACTTCGGTCTCGACATCCCCGAGGACGGCTACACGACCATCGGGGGCTACATCTTTGGAGTGCTCGGCCGGCTCCCCGCTGTCGGTGACAGGGTGATGGCCGGCGGCGCGATTTTCAGCGTGCGGGAGATGGAGGGCCGCCGGATCGGCTCTCTGGCCGTTGATCTCCACTCGCTGGGCGACCGCCGCTCGGGCGGGCGCGAGCAGCAATCTCCGAGCAAAGAAGTAGAGCAGCGATAAAGCTCGACGGATCGGCGATGTTCCGGCCGGCGATGTCGAGCGCGGTGCCGTGATCGGGTGAAGTGCGCGGGAACGGCAGGCCCAGCGTGACATTCACCGCGTTTCCGAACGACGCCACCTTGATCGCAGTCATTCCGACGTCGTGATAGGGCGCGATGACGGCGTCGAACTCTCCCTTCATCGCGCGCACGAACACAGTGTCTGCCGGAAACGGCCCGGCCAACCCCGCCTTGCGGGCGGCGGGCAGAAGCAGATCATCGTCCTCGGTGCCGAAGCGCCGGTTGTCACCACCGTGCGGATTGAGCGCGCAGAGCGCGATGCGCGGCACCGCGATTCCGAACCAATCCTGAAGTCCGGCGCGCGTCACCTCAGCCGCGCCGAGAATCGCCGCTTCGGTCACCGCGGCGGGAACGTCGCGCAGCGGGAGATGCGTGGTCGCGAGAACCACCCGAAGCTTCTCCGACGCGAGCATCATCGCCACGCGCGATCCGGTGAGCGACGCGAGCATTTCTGTGTGGCCGGGAAAGTCGTATCCGCCGGCCAAGAGCGCCGACTTGTCAATCGGCGCGGTGACGATTCCCGCCACGCGTCCGCTCGCGGCGAGCTCCACCGCCCGCTCGATGGCGCGCCCGGAGAGATTTCCGGCAAGCGCGGCGTTGCCGTGCAGCGTCCACGCGCCGATGTCTTCGTCAACATCGAGACCGATTCCCGATGGGCCGACCACCAGAACGTCGCAGCGCTCGCGGACCCTGGGGTCTGCGAGCGCTTTGATGATGATCTCCGGCCCGATGCCGCGGGGATCTCCAGCAGTGACGGCCAGCGACTGCCGCGGCGGCACCGCTACAATTTCACCGTGACGAATGTCTGCTTCTTCAGCTCATTCAGCATCTGACGGATCGCGCGCTCGTCGGCGAGTTGTGCGCGGATCTGATCGCGCACTTCCGCTTCGACGTATTGACCGGGCGCCGTGAATGTCAGAACCTGCATCACCGTGAACTTCGGATTGCCGCGCGGGTTCGGCAGCTGGAACGGCTGCGTGATTTTCCCTGGAGCGGCGCCGGCGAGCGCCGTCTGATAGCTCGGCGGAAGCGAATCAACGGGATACGGCTGGAGAATTCCCTTTTCTTCCGCTGGATCGTGGTGATGCGCCGCGAGCGTGTCGTACGAAACGCCGCGCCTCCACTGCACCGCTACCGAGTCTGCCTCCACGAGCGCGCGCTCGACGTCGGTGGCGTTGATCACCGGTGAGATGAGAATGTGGTGCGATTTCACTTCCGCCGACTGCACGCGGTCAACACGGATGATGTGATATCCGAACGCCGTCTCGACGACGGGGCTCACCTGACCGGGATTGAGGGCGAACATCACGCGCTCGAACTCGGGCACAAGCCCGCTGCCGCGGCGGTTCCAGCCCAGATCTCCGCCGAGCCCCTTCGTTCCCGGATCCATTGACTCGCGCTTGGCGATTTGCTCGAAGTCGCCGCCGTTCTTGATTTCGACGAGCAGGGACTCCGCCTTCGCCTTCGCACGCGCTTTCGCTTCGGCAGACGCTTTCGGCGTGATGATGATCTGACGGAAGCTCACCAGCGAAGGACGCTTTTGGAGCACGTCCTTGCTCTTCTCGTACGCGGCGCTGATCTCGGCGTCCGAGATCGCGACCGGCTTTGCCTTCTTCCGCAGCTCGGCGAACGCCTTCTGCTGCAGACTCTGGCGGCGATACTGATCGACCAGCATCCGGCGATACTCTTCGGGCGTGCCGAATCCCGCCCGCTTCAGCTCGGCGCGGTATTCCTCGTCGGTCTTGAACTGATCGCGGACTGTCTTCAGCTGTCGATCGGCGTTTGAGGCGATGTCAATCTCGCTTGCCTCGAGCTTGAGCTGCTTGGCCTTCTGCACCAGAAGCTCTTCGTCGACGAGTTCGCTGAGAACCGATTTCGCCATCGCCGCCTGCGCGGCGGTGTCGGTGGGAATCACCATTCCATTCGCGCGCCGCTGGTTGACGGCGGTGAGAACGTCGCTCCAGAGAAGCGGCTGGTTGCCGACGATGGCGACAATCCGGTCAACCTGAACGTCTCCCTTGCGGACGGGCACGGGAACGGCGGAAATAGTCCCCTGCGCCGCGGCGAGCGCCGGCAGGAGAGCGGACAGAATAATTGCGCGCTTGATCATCTTCATTTGTACCCCGCGACGCGGCGCCGGTTTCTCAGCGTCCGCCGGAAGTGGAAGATGCGGCCGGCGCGTCGCCGAGCGGTACCGCGCTCGGCGGAGCAGGCGTCTGGCTTGCGGCCTGCGGGCCGGAGCGAATCTTCTGCGCCTGCTCGATCCCGCGATCGATGCCGGCGTCGTTGATCGAAGAGTTGTACTTCTTCTTCAGTACGCTGATTACCGGCGACGGAAGTTGTACGAACGGAGCCTGATCGCTGACGAGGCGCGTGAAGTAATCGTCAATGCGGCGATTCGCGAGCGCGAGCCGCGCATCCTTGGTCTTGGCACTGTCAGCGAGCTGCGACGGAGAAATTCCAAGCTGCTTCCACGCCGACTGGATGGCGCCGCCGAAGCTGCGGCGGAGCTCATTGAGTTGAGTCGAGTCCGGACCGACCTTGGCGGAATCGGCCTGCCGGATCACGAGCTCGTTCTTGACGAGATTCTTGAGGAACGAGGTGAGGATGCTGTCGGGAGCGGTCTTGAGCTGATCGAAGATGCGAGCCTGGGGCGGAAAGGTCTTTGCCCATCCGACGAGGCGCGACGCGGTGAACTTGCCGGCCTTCGACGTGGCGAGAACGGTGTTGTCATCCTCGAAGCCTTCGGGGTTGCCGCCGACGGAATGCATCATCGCCACCGCTCCGGACTTCAATTCGATGTCGCCGTTCTTCTCGACGCCGGCGAGGTAGGTGCTCTCCGCCTGTTGGAGCGACGCGCCCTTGGAGGCCTGGAGGAGTTGCAACTTCACTTCGTCGTACGTCGGGCGGCGGATGATGTGGTATCCGTACTGGGTTGCGATGACGCCGGAGATCTCGCCGGGCTTGAGCGCGAGGAGCGCGCTCTCGAACGCCGGCACCATTGCTCCCTTCGGGAACACGCCGAGCGAGCCGCCGTTCTTTGCCGAGCCGGGATCCTGGCTGTTCGCGGCAGCGAGCGCGGCGAAGTTTGCGGAGTTGACCTGGGCGCGAAGCGCTTCGGCCTTCTTCTTAACCGACGCCTTGTCGGCGTCGTTCAGATTCTGGGTGAGCAGCAGAATGTGCGACGCCGCGAGAGCCTTGCCCGACCCGTAGTCGGCCTGCGCCTGCGCCGGGTTCTCGGTGCCCCAATTCTTCGACAGCTGGTCGTACCACTTTCGCGCTTTGAGGTTCGCGATCATCGGCCACATCGCTTCGTCGATTGCCTTCGGATCCGTCAGCGAATCGTTGTCGGCGGCAGCCTGCGCGAGGAGGTGGTAGTCAACCCACAGGCCGGCGATCGTCCGCGCGACGTCCTTGTTGATGGGAGCGCGCGAGTTGCCAAGGTAGTTCGCGAGCTGGGTCGAGGTGAGCTCGGACGAGCCGGCGCGGGCGACGATTCCGGAGTGGGCGCTGAACGCGTCCTTGAGGCCGGAGCAGGCGGTGATGACGAGAGCCGCGGACGCGGCGAGAACCAGATTGCGTTTCATAATTGCGATTTAAGGGTCGTTAGTGCGCGCAGAAGTCCATCGAGCATCTCCGCTCCGCCCAGCCGCGTGAGCTTCAGCGAAAGTGGATGAGTTCGACGCACTTCCGCCTGAAACTGGACCTCGTGGAAAGCAACCGAAATCCCCTTCATACGGGGCACGGCCTGCTGGCGAAAGGTAATACGAGCCTCGTTACCGCGCACCAGAACTGATTCGATGTCCAGCGATCCGGCGAGCACCCTGAGGAGGGCCGAGGCGAAGAAGCCGCGCGCGGGCTCGGGGAGCGGACCAAAGCGGTCGCGAACCTCGACCTGGATGGCCTGGATGTCCGCCGGCTCTGTCATATGGGTGAGGCGGCGATAAATGTCGAGCTTCATCTCAGGTGATGGTATGTAGTCGTCCGGGATGTACGACGGCGCGTCGAGGACGACGTCGGCGGGCATCAGCTTAGGCGCGTCATTCCCGCGCACGATACGATTCACAGTTTCGTCGAGCATACGGAGATACATATCGAACCCGACGGCGTGCACGAAACCGCTCTGCTCCGGGCCGAGGAGATTCCCCGCCCCGCGGAGCTCCATATCCTTGAGCGCGATCTGGTAGCCGGCACCGAGCTCGGTGTGGTGTTCGAGAATCTTGAGGCGGCGGTTGGCGTCTTCGTCAACGGAATCGGGAACCAGCAGATAGCAGCTGGCGCGGCGGTGCGAGCGCCCCACACGTCCGCGCAATTGGTACAGCTGCGCGAGCCCGAAGGTGTCGGCGCGATTGACGAACATCGTATTCGCGTTCGGGACGTCAAGGCCGGACTCGACGATCATTGTGGAGACGAGGACATCAATCTCGCCGTTCACGAACGAGCGCATCACTTCCTCTAGCTCGCGCTCCTTCATCTGCCCGTGGCCGACGCCGACCTTCGCGCGCGGGACAAGGCGGTGGATGTGATCGGCGATTCCCTGAATCGTCTCGATCCGGTTGTGGACGAAGAAGACCTGGCCGCCGCGATCGAGCTCGCGCGAGATTCCCTCCTCGATCAAGCCGTCGTCCCACGGCTCGACGTAAGTCAGCACTGGTGAGCGGTCGCGCGGTGGCGTCTGCATCAGCGTCATATCGCGCAGGCCGGCGAGTGACAGGTGCAAGGTGCGCGGGATCGGTGTGGCGGTCAGCGTGAGGACGTCGGTCTCCAGCTTCAGTCGTTTGAGGCGCTCCTTGTGTTTGACACCGAAGCGATGCTCCTCGTCAACGATGATCAGCCCGAGGTTCGGAAATTCCACATCCGGACTGAGCAGGCGGTGCGTGCCGATGACAATGTCAACCTTGTTCTGCTTCAGCCCTTCGATGACGGCGAGCTGCTCCTTCGCGCTCTGGAAGCGGCTCATCGTCTTCACGGTGATCGGAAAATCCGCCAGCCGCTCCTCGAACGTTCTCGCGTGCTGCTCGGCGAGAATAGTCGTCGGGACGAGCACGACTACCTGTTTCTCCGACTGAACCGCCTTGAACGCGGCGCGCACGGCGATCTCGGTCTTTCCGTAGCCGACGTCGCCGACGAGCAGCCGGTCCATCGGGCGCGCACGCTCCATATCGCCTTTCACATCAGTGGTGGCGGTGCGCTGATCGGGAGTGTCTTCGAAGAGGAAGGAAGATTCGAGCTGGCGCTGCCACACCGTGTCCGGAAAATGGGGCGGGCGCGTGGCGACTTTTCTGCGTGCGTAGAGATCGAGCAGCTCGACAGTCATCTCCTGAATCGCCGCGCGCGTCTTGTCCCGCTGGGACTTCCACCGCTTGCCGCCAAGCGCGTGAAGGCGGGGCGGCGCGGTGTCGCCGGTGATGTCGTCGGAGGAGCGATAGCGCTCGATTTGATCGATGCGGTAGAGCGGGACGTTGAGCTTGTCGCCGCCCTCGTACTCGATCACCGCCGCCTCAATCGTGCTCTCCTGGACGAAAACCTTCTGAATTCCGCGGTAGATGCCGACGCCGTGCTCGAGATGCACGACGTAGTCGCCAGGTTTTAGCGCGGTGAGAGATTCGACGGGAGTACCGGCGGCGTACTTTCGCGAGCGGCGGATTCTGCGTTCGCGGCGGAAGATCTCGTGATCGGTGAGAACGCGAAGGCCTGACGCGCGGCCGGAGGGAGGAATGAGAAATCCACCCTGGAGAACGCCGATAGCGAGCGACGCACTCGAGACGCGGTCGTCGTTGAGCAGCTCGTCTAGCCGCTCCGCCTGTCCCTGATTGTCGCAGAGAATGACGGTTGGGATTCCGTCCGCGATCACACCCTTCAGTACGTTGATGTTTCGCTGGATTATTTCCGGCGCCAGAAATGGCATCGTCACATCGGCGGGCGCGAGCTCGAGGAAGAGCCGCCCGAACTGCTTCATCGCGGCGAGCATAGTTTCCGGCGATTCGTACAGCTCTTCGCGGTCCGGTGTGTCTTCACCGCGACGGCGCGCGAGATCGATGTGATGCTGCGATTCGGACCACGTGCGCTCTACTTCGGGCTCGATGTGCGTCCCCTGCGGAATAACCATCAGCGTGTCCGGGGGGAGGAGCGCGCGAATTGACGACCGTTCAGCCTCTTCGTCTTCATCCCGGGCGGACACCGAGCCGTCTACCGGAAGGATGAGAGCGACATCGGCGTCGCGAGTGGAGCGCTGGGTGACCAGATCGAAGTGACGCAGCTCGACGATGTCGTCGCCGAAGAACTCGAGCCGCACCGGCTCCGCCATTCCGAATCCGTAGATGTCGAAGATCCCGCCGCGCATCGAGAACTGCGCCACATCCTCCACCATCGGAGTGCGCTCGAATCCGACCGATTCCAAATGCTCGGCGAGGCATTCGGGACGGCGCGAGTCGCCCTTTCTTATTTCGAGCCGAGAGTGCTCGAGCGCGCCGGGAAGCTGGGTGCGCTCGAGAATCGCGCGGCTGGTGGTGACGACGATGCGCAGCGCTCCGCGCGCCATCCGCTCGAGGGTCTCGACGCGCTCCCCGGCGATCTCGGCGTGAGGCTCCGCCTCGCCGAAACTTTCGCGCGGCGGGTAGAAGGCGACGGGAGAAGCGCTTTCCGCTCCGGGCTCAACGAGCTGCGAAAGATCTGCCAGCCACCGTTCCGCGCCGGCGACGTCGTCGGCGACGATGAGGATGAGCCGCGTGGAGATTCGCTTCGCTACGGCGGCGATGAGGAGCGCGTCCGACGACCCGTGAAGGCCGGCGACGCTGAGCCGCGCGCCGCGCGCGGGAAGGGCTTCGAGCACGTCACCAAGCTCGGGGAGCCCTTCGATCGCTTCGATTAGAGTTGGGAGCGGCATTACGGACAATGTAAACGGGGTCGCGTGCGTTCCATTTGCGGGTTCCAGCGCGGGCGCGTGACTCCTCTCCGGCTGCTTGCCCTCCCTGCGCCTCCGGCGCCGCGCTGCCGGGCTCCGCCGGCGCGCGCCGGTCGGGATGCAGCCTCCGAGGAGTCGCGCGCCCGCCATCGCCCACCGGGAACGGCTGCTCTTGCGCTCCGGAAAATGGGTACGTATCATGCAGGTATAATTGTATACAAACTGAGGGGCCGGACACGGCCGGCGGGCGCGGATGAGGCAGATTTTGCCCCCACGCATACCTTTAGTAGGGTGGACGGGGCAAGCGTCCCGAGGGAGCGACGATGAGCATCGGACGAATTGGGATCGTTTGTGGTATCGCGGCGGCCTGCGGAATCGGCGCCGTGCGCGAAGCGGGAGCGCAGAGCACGTCTCCTCCCGCCGGCCAGCTGACGGACGCGCCGTACGTCAACGTGTCGCTGCTCGGCTCAGACGTAATCGTCAGACCGGAGAGACTGCGGTATCGCGTCACCGCCGATCCGGGCGCATACGTCACGTTGATCCTGATCTCGCCTCACGGACAGCGCTCCGTTCTCAATCCGTACGAAGGCGCAATCGAGGGCGCGGGCAGGCGCGAGATCGTTC
>JBKJHG010000091.1:0-4713 GCA_046599115.1 Gemmatimonadaceae bacterium | reverse complement strand
TCGTAGAGCGGGCGGAGATACGGATCCACTTTCGCCTGCATGTCGCCGGGGAGGAATCCGAGACTCTCGCCGGCTTCGACAGCGGGACGCGCGAGAACGATCCGGCGTACACGCTTTCGCGAAAGCGCATCCACCGCGGCCGCGACGGCGAGATACGTCTTGCCCGTTCCCGCCGGGCCGATGCCGACAACGATGTCGTTCTCGGCGATGAGCTTCATATACTCGGCCTGACCGTTCGTCTTCGGCTGAATGATTTTGCGAACGCCGGGGAGTACGATGCGAGTGCCGGAGCCGTCGTCGGTTCCGTTGCCGTTTCGCGGTCCGTCGATCGCCATTCGGAGAACGTCATCGGCGGTGAGCGGCATCTGTTGCTTTGCGGCGTCAATCATCCGCTGCGCGACAGGCATTGCCTTGGCAACCGCGTCGTTGCCGCCGGTGAGAGTGAGAGTGTCGCCGCGAAGGGAGACGCGCGCGCCGGTCTGCCTCGTCAGCTCGACGAGATTCTCGTCGTTGACGCCGGCGAGGGTTAGCATGTCGGCGCCTTCGGTGGACAACCGCTGAATTGTCGTTTCGTCAGTCACTAGGTCCCTTTCACCTCTATGTGCAGGTCGCGCAGCTCCTCCGCCGTCATCGCCGAAGGAGAATCGTCGAACAAGGATCTCGCAGTAGTCGTCTTCGGAAAGGCAATCACATCGCGCAGCGAGGGCGCGCCGGCGAGCATCATCGCCAGGCGGTCGAAGCCGATCGCGATTCCGCCGTGGGGCGGCGCACCCGACTTGAGCGCGTCGAGCAGGAATCCGAACCTCGCCTTCGCGATCTCGTCGCCGATGCCGAGCGCCGAAAACACACGCGCTTGCACAGCTGAATCGTGTATCCGGATACTCCCGCCGCCGAGCTCTGTTCCGTTGAGCACGACGTCATAGGCGAGCGCGCGGACTTTCTCCGGCGCTGATTCCAGCAGGTGAAGATCTTCCGGATGCGGTGACGTGAACGGGTGATGCACCGATGTGACGGCGCCGCTCTCGTCTTTCGCGAACAGCGGGAAGTCGGTGACCCAGAGAAAGTTCAGCTTCTTCTCCGGGATCACACCAGTGCGAATCGCGACATCCTGACGCACGCGATCGAGTGACGTTGACGTCACCGTCTCCGAACCCGCAACGAGCAGACAGAGATCGCCCTCGTTGAGCGCGAGGCGCTGCTTCGCCGCGTCGTCGAGAAACTTCGCGGCCGGACCTTCGACGCCTTCCGCCGATCTCTTCAATCGAAGCAAGCCACCGGCGCCGCCCGTCTTGGCGATTGCCTCGATTTCGTCCACCTGCTTCCGGGAAAGCGTAGCTCCGCCAGGAATGCGAATGCCGCGCACTCGGCCGCCGCTCTCGAGAACCGATGACGTGACCGTGAACTCGCAGCCCGAGAAAATCTCCCCCGCGTCGAAGATCTTGAGATCGTAGCGGAGGTCCGGCCGATCAATGCCATAACCCTCGACGGCGTCGGCGTAGGTCATCCGCGCGTAGTGCGGCTCGATCTCGAAGCCAGCCTCGCGGAAGAGCGGCAGGAACATCGCTTCCGTGAGCTCCATTATGTCTTCGGCGCCGACGAACGAGGCCTCGATGTCAATCTGCGTGAACTCGGGCTGGCGATCGGCGCGCAGATCCTCATCGCGGAAACAGCGCGCGATCTGGAAGTAGCGGTCGAAGCCGCTCACCATCAGCAGCTGCTTGTAAAGCTGCGGAGACTGCGGCAGAGCGTAGAACTCGCCGCGATGGACGCGGCTCGGCACGATGTAATCGCGCGCACCGGACGGCGCCGGCTTGCTGAGTATCGGCGTCTCGAGCTCGAGAAATCCGCGCGAATCGAGGAAGTTCCGCGTCACCTGCTGAAGGCGGTGGCGCAGAATGAGATTCGCCTGCAGCTCGGCGCGCCGGAGATCGAGATGACGGTGCTTGAGGCGCAGCTCTTCCGAAGCCAGCTTCTCGCTTTTTCCGAGCGCGACGGGAATAGCCGGCGCTTCAGCGTGGGAAAGAATCGTCAGTGAGACGCCGTGCACCTCCACGTCGCCGGAGACCATTTCCGAGTTCCGCATATTCGCCGGCCGCAGCTCGACGTCGCCTTGAATCTCGACGACGGTCTCCTGGCCGAGCGATGCGGCCTGCGCGATGACCTCAGTAGAGGACCAGCGAGGATCGAACGACACCTGAACCAAACCGGCGCGATCGCGGAGATCCACGAACACCAGACCGCCGAGGTTCCTGACGCGGTGGACCCACCCGCCGAGGGTTACCTGTTGGCCCGCGTGCGCGGCGCGAAGCTCACCGGCGAGGTGAGAGCGCTTTGAGGTGGCGAAGAGAGAGTTTTGGGTCAGATCGAATGGTTCATTCGCGAGTGGTTAAATTTAGTACTGGCATACACTTGGTGGAAGAAGTTGCAGCAGATGAAAGACATCGAATCACCCGACAAAACGAATCTCCTGAACCTCGCCCCCCAACGGGCTGAGGAAGTGTTGCGCGCGTTCACCAACGAGATCGGCGAGCAGCCTTTCCGCGTCGGTCAGATCAGCCGCCACCTTTGGACAGCGCCCCTCCCCGACTTTGCCTCGATCAGCACGATACCGGCGTCGCTCCGCGAAGCGCTGGCGACGCGGTTTTCACTGCCGCGCCTCGAACTCGCGATGAGACAGAAATCGGCCGACGGGACGGAGAAGTTTCTTTTCCGCCTCCACGACGGCGAATTTATCGAGACTGTCGCAATACCCGAGGGCCAGCGGATGACCCTCTGCGTTTCGTCCCAGGCGGGGTGTGCGCTTCAGTGCGCGTTCTGCGCGACGGGAGCGATGGGATTCAGCCGCAACCTCGAGACCTTCGAGATTGCCGGCCAGGTGCGCGAGCTTGCGCTGCTCGATCCACCCATCAAGGCGACGAACATCGTCTTTATGGGAATGGGCGAGCCGATGATGAACTGGAAGGCCGTGGACCCGACGCTGACCATTCTCAATTCGAAGAAGGGATTCGAAATCGGGTCGCGGCACATCACCGTCTCGACGGTCGGCGTCCTCCCCGGCATCGTGGCACTCGGCGAGCGGCCGGAGCAGTTCCGGCTCGCGATATCCATCCACGCGCCGAACGACGGGCTGCGCGGGGAGCTGATGCCGATCAACACCAAGTACCCGTTGGAAGTCGTCATCGACGCCGCCCGCGTCTTCGACCGGCGTGTGACCTTCGAGTACGTGTTGCTCGGCGGCGTCAACGACAAGCCGGAGCACGCGCGTCAGCTGGCGGCGCTGGCGAACGACTGCCGCGCGTTCGTGAACCTCATCCCGCTTCACCCCGGTGGCGCGGGGGAATTCCGGCCCAGCACGAAGAGCGAGACTGCCGCGTTCGAGCGAGCGCTGAAAGCGGAGCGCGTCGAAGTGGCGGTGCGAAAGAGCCGCGGCATAGACATCGCCGCCGCGTGCGGACAGCTACGGGTAGAACGGCAGGGGAAGCGGGCGCCAGTTCCCGCCTAGCAGCACCGTGACGTCGAGATAGCGCGAGCTGTCCGGCCTGCTCTCCATCCGCGCGTTGAGTGCCTTCGCAACGAGGCGCGCCCATTCGGGATGGCCCGAGCGATCGAGCACCAGAGTGGAATCGCGAGGGGGGCGAGTCGTCCCGGTTCCCACGACATCGAATCCGCGGTCGCGGAGGAAGAGCGTGGCGCGGCGGGCCATCCCTTTCGTCGTAGTGGTATTCAGAACTTCGACTTTGATTCTCACGCCGGCGGGCGCGCGCGCATCTGCTGGTGCTGCGGTCGCGGGGCCAGCGATTGGTGTCGCACTTGCCGAGATGGTCCTGCTCCGATAGCGCTCCATCAGCCGCCACGATCCATAGCCTGCGCCGGCGATAACGAGGAGAGCGAGAATGATTCTCCCCCAGCGTCGGCCCTTCTTCACCTCAGGCTATTCCAGAGCGCTACGGTTTCCGGAAAGATGTGATTCCCTTCCCGCACCGACCAATCCAGACGGAAGCGGACGACCTGACGGAAGACGCCGTCGAAGTTGTGCGGCACCTGACTGGCGAGAAAGTTCCGGTCTTCGTGGAGAAACTTTCGTCCCGGCTCGAGATAGTCGGCCATATATAGCGCGCGGCCGGTCTGCTTCCACTCGGCGGAGCCGATAGTGTGATAGCGGATGGCATCCAGCACGTCGCGGCGTTCCTCCCCGTCTGCGGCGAGGCGAATCGCAGCAGCCGGACCGTGAAGTAATCCATCGGGGGATGTTTGGTCGCCGGAAATCGCTCTCAGTTCGGATGCAGGCGCGTCACGCAGCGAGTCGTGCCATACCCCGGCGTCGATCCACGCATTCGCTTCGTCGGGCGGCAGGCGCATCGCCGCCGACCACGCGCGCAGCAGCGATGTCACGCGCCCGATGTGCGCGAGCCTTTTTTCTCCGACCTGCGCCCACTTCGGAAGTCCGGCGCTGATTGCGTCAATCATCGTGCAGAATGGTTGTTGTTTCCGTGGATCGCGCTCTCGCCAAATGTAATCATCGCTGCCCGGCCGATTGACGGAGGAACGCCAGCTCGCGCCGCCAGAAGTCGCGGTTCGGGAGCTCCGGGTGCGGGATTACCAAACCGGGAGACGAAACTGCCCTTCCTTCCACAGCGACAATGTCGAGATCGAGTGTGCGCGGTCCCCACCGCTCGCGTCTCACGCGGCCGGCTCTCTCCTCGATCGAGTGGA
>JBKJHG010000030.1:0-17213 GCA_046599115.1 Gemmatimonadaceae bacterium | reverse complement strand
GCCTCACAGAGCGTCTACCTCGGACTCGGGCGCGACAGCCTCGGCGGCGTGCAGATAACGAAGTCCGAGCTCGACGAGCGATTCGCGATTCAAGTCGCTGGTGAGAGTGCGCGACCGCAGGCTGTCGCGCAGAGTTTCGGAGAGCGACTGCCGCCGCCCCGGCGCGCCCTGCCCTTCGCGTCTCACGATCTCGGGGCGGCGTGTATCGAGATGGAAGTGCAGCGCGGTACGGCGGAACTCGCGCAGCGCCTTGTGATCGAGCTCGCGGATGATGTGGCGCGGAACGTCGCGCACGACGAGCCGCACGACCTTGTCGGCGATTCCGCCTTCGTATCCTTCGAGAGTGTCCTTGATGCGCGCGTCGAGATCTGCGGCGGAGAGCCCGGAGCCGGAAATCGCCGGGAGGTCAATCCAGCGTCGGTCGGGCGCGATGTGATGGAAGCGATGCGTGCGCGTGGCGAGATCGTGCTCGATGAACCCCTTCCCTTCGATCCCGGTGTCCGCTTCCTCGAGCAGCTCGCCCCACGGATTACTGCTGGTGTAGTCGAGCGAGCCGGAATAAAACGCGTTCGGCGCGACAGAGCGATAGACGTGGTAGTGCCCGAGGGCGACGTAATCCCAACGGTGCGCGCCGAGCTCTTCCTCGGAGATAGTCATCGGAATGCGGTCGGCGGTAACGGCGTACTTCGGAAGGATTCCTTCCACCTCGCCGTGAATGAGGAGGATGTTGTACCTGGCGGATGTGTCCGGGGTGAGCGCCGGACGTGCGCCGGTGGGCAGATCGGGAACAGCGAGCACCGACACTTCGCCGTTGAACAGCGGAATCCGCTCCGGCTCCGCTTCCACCACTCTGATCCCGAGAGGAACGAAGAGGCGAAGAATGCACCCCGTCTCGGTTGTGCGCGGCGTGTCGTGGTTTCCGGCGACGATGACGACCTGCGCCTCGGGAAGCCGCTGCACCAGCCGCTGAAACTGGCTGAATGCGTGAAGAATCGCCGGGTTCGTCGGGCGCACCGTGTGGAACACGTCACCGGCAATGAGAACGATGTTCGGATTTATCTCGATGACCTTGTCCACCACACGATGAAGCGTGCGCGCGACATCCGCTTCGCGCTGATTCAGCCCGGCCGATGTCTGCCGCTGGTACTGACGGAAGCCAAGGTGAATGTCGGAGAGATGGACGATTCTCATCTTTGCTTCGTCGCTCTCGTCCACACGCTCACCTTCGTCTGAATCAGAAGCGGCTTCCCGGAATACTGGGCTCGGGACCCGCCCTCGTCGGCAATCTCCGAATGAACGCTGACAACGCTCCTCGCATCGGTGATCCAACCGAGCGCGCGGTCAATTTGCATCGAGCCGGTGAACGTGCCCGACGTGTGATATGTGCTCGCATTCGCGGGCCTGTCGCCATCCACGAACCGCGCGATCGTTCCGCGAATCGAAATGAACGCCATCTCGCCGCTGCGCGAGAGCGAATCGAGCTGAAGTGTCGCCTTTACCGTTCCCTCTGCCCCGGGATCGCCCGCCAGCGGGATGCGCATCTCCTTCGACCATTTCTCTCCGACGCCGACCGCCTTCCTCGGCAGCATCGACGGCATCTCTGCGAAGAGATGTCTGATCTCGCTGTTCGGATCTCCATCGTCCACGACTTCGATCGCTCCGTCCGGCGCGACGCGGAGCACTGTCGGCGAGAGAGGCATAGAATTGCGCTGCAAATCCGCCTTCGCCGCCGCCGACCCGCTTGGGCGCGCGGTCACGGAATCGGTGATAGCGTGGATGAGAGTCCCGCTGCTGGTCCACTGAAACGGTATCGCCCGCGAGAACACTTCGGTCGTCGTTGTCATCGTCTTGGCGGAGTCGGCGGAGGCGTTCCACCTCGTGCCGCTCATTTCAATCGTCTGCGTCAGGTGCGTCTTGATCGTGTCGCCTACGTGCGGCTTGATTTGGAGCAGCACACGCTGCGCCAGGGCCGGCTGAACAAACAGCCCCAGCGCGATTGCCACTCTGAAGAAGAATCTAGAAGCCATACGGATCATCTATAGGCAGACCCTTGATCGCCGCACCAACAGGCCGCGGCGCCGGCTGTGCCGCTACGATGCGCCGGAACTGCGACTGAAAAAAGGCGCGAACGTCCTTCGGTTTCGCGAGCAGCGTCGCGTTTCTCGCTTTCAGTACCTCCTGCTCGGTGTAGAGCGCAGTCACGTCCTGCACCCAGTTCAACGTGATGTCCGGGTCGAGCTGCCGGAGCGCGCGGAACACCGCCGCGTCGAGCGAGCCTTCGCGCGCAGCGGGGAATTTTTCAGCGCCCTCCCTTCCCTGCATCACCGACGGTCGCGGGAAGCGGACAAAGATCGGCTGCGTGAAGTGCGGATGGCGGATCATCAGCTGACCTTTGTCGAGCGTCGCGAGCTTGGTTCGCGTCGCCGGGCTGAGCGTCGCGTAGCCGGGGCTCGCCAGCTCATCCGCGTCCATCCGCCCGAACACCGACGTGGATGAGTTCCCAACGACGCGGCGGTGGATCTGCGAGCGGAACTGCTGCGCGCTGAAGAGCACGAGCCCGAGGTACCTGCCGCGCTCGGAGATGTCGAGCAGCATCTTGCGGACGTAATTATCCGGGCCGTCGCTTGGCGCATACTTGTTCAGCTCGTCAACGAAGACGACGAGGTGCTTCACCCCGAGATCACGGCGCTCCAGATGCTCGCGCAGCTTGGAGACGATTCGCGCGAAGATGAGATCCTGCGCGCTCTCCTCGAGATTCGCCACATCCACTACATATACGGTGCGATCTTCAAACTCGCCGAACGGCAGATCGCTCACCTCGCCGAAGTCGGTAACGAGGCCGGCGCAGCGGGTCGAGATGTTCGAGAGACGGTTGCGAACCTTTCTTATCGTAGCGACGTGGTGGGTGCGCCAGCTCTGGTCGTCCTTCTGCTCCAGGCCGCGGAGAATTTCGCGGAACCACGCGTCCAGATCGGCGAATGACTGCACCGTGTGCGTGTGCGTCAGCAGCGGATCGCTGAACTCCTTGTCGAGCACCTGCTCGCGGATGAAATCGATCAGCGCGTCGGCCTTCGCGTCCACGTCGTCGCGGTTGAGCAGTACCTCGGCGTACTGCAATACCTCGCGGAGCCCCCAAGTCAGTGGGCTGACGTTGTACATCAGCGCCGGATTCGACCGCAGCGTGTTGAGTGTGAATCCCTTCGCCGTGTACGGCGCGAAATACTGAACCTTCTCGAACGGCGCCGGCTTCACGCCGAGCTTGTCGTACAGTTTCTGGTCCGAGTCCTCGATCTTCCCCGGCTGGTCGAGATAGCAAAGGTCGGGGCCCTTCACATTAAAGCACACCGCCGCAATCGAGCCCTTCTCGTCGGGAAAATGCGTGAACAGCGACGAGAGCAGCCACTCCACCGCGCTCGTCTTCGTCGCCAAACCCGACACACCGGTGATGTTGAGATGCGCCGCCTCGGGTCCGAGCAGAAAATCGGCGTCGAGATAAACGGTCGCCTCCGTTCCGCCGGCGCGGTAAACGCCGATCGGAATTCCCGTGTTCGCGCCCTCGCGCAGATAACTGTCCATCCGCAGCGCGATCTGCACGTCGGCTTCCTCGGCGAGAAATACCTGCCCCATCGGCACCGGTTGCAGCGGCTCTTCGGGAATCTGGCGCAGCACCGCAGCGCTGTAGAGCCGGATTTCCGCGCGCTCGGTGAGCGCGTATCCCGCGTCGGACGGCGAGCCGTCGTGGCCGAGCACGTCGTGCATAGGCGTCTGGAGATCGGTGTAGCTGAATCCCTCGACGACAATTCCGTAGATGCGCGGAATCTGCCCTTCGATCGGCTGCGTTCCGTCAACGCGCACGATCGTTCCGATCCCGACCGGCGAATCGAGCGCCGTCCAGAAATGGAATTCGTGCGGAGTGTTCGGCTTCCGCTCCGTCGCCACGACGCGTCCGAGTGCCTGCGTCACGATATCGCCCTCAAGAACTCTTCGGCATCGCGGATGCCGTACGCCATCTTGTCCCATCGTCCGTCGGGAAGCGACAGCGGCGACGACTCGGCGAGAACCCAGCGCGAGATTTCGTCGGCGCGCACTGCTGCGTCCGGCGTGTCGGCGATCTCGACGCGAACCAATCCCCAGAGCGGATCCTGGCCGTTCGCCGAGCGAATGCGCAGATACCAGCTGGCGATACTGTGCCTCGATCTAGGCGCGACACGAAACACACTCGAGCGCTCGCCCTTCCTCAGTCCGAATAGAATCGGGAGCGAGACATTGTCCACGTACAGAGTGCGATGGCTCTTCACCACTCCGATTGCCAGAGGCGACGACGCAATGCGCGCGCTGCCGCTGATACCGCCATCAATGAACAGCGGCGCACTCTCACTGTCGCACCAGTCCTCGGAGAAGCAGTTCTCTAGAGCTTCGCGACTCTCCTGCACGAGCTGCACGGCGCGATCCACGAGGCCGAGTGGGTGCGCGTCCGGCGCCGCGCCTGTCGTGTCAGCCGCGGACGTGTCAACGATCTCGAACCTTTCGCTGGAGGCGATTTTAGTGGCGCCGAGGTACGCTAGCGGAAGATAGAGGCGGCGCTCTACCGACGTCTCTCTCTCCTTCCAAGTCGTCAGTCGTCTTTCAATTCGGCACCGGATGCCCGCAGAGACTGTACCGAGAACAATCGGAATCCCCTTCGGGTATGCGAGCACCTGAACCTTCTGCGCGCCGTCGAGAAATCCGCCGAATTCACTCGCCCTCTCCGATGGGGGCGCGATCCCGACATTTACTGCGGAAAATTTCCGGTGCTCGACGAGCTCGACGGCGCTCAAACGCGGCGGATCGGCCGCTACGGGGCGCTCGACGACAATCGAAGGTGTGTCCGAGACGCTGATCTCCGGAAATTCCGACCTCAAAAAGCCGAGTGCAGCCCTGCTTGATAGGTCAGGTCCGGAATTGCGTGGTGCGATCACCTGCCTACTCCAGCCCGATGTCCCAGGCCTGCTCCAAATCCTTCTTCGAGTAGGCCCTGAATGCGGTCAGCGTCTGAGTGAGCTGAAGGCCGGGAACGGGGGCCATTTTTTCGGTGACGATCGTAGCGACGCCTTCGTAGTCGGTGACCTCCAGGATCGCCACGAGATCCCATTCGCCGCTCACCGAGAAGACCTGCGACACTCCTTCGATTCCGGCTATTTTCGTCGCCGCGGCGGTGATGAATTTCGGCTCCGCCTTGATGAGGACTATCGCTGTAATCATTGTCGGGGGCTTCCGGCGGATGGTTGAGAACGAGACTGGTCACAGGCCTGCGCACACCGGAGTTTTTCCCGCTATACTTGGATTACGCCGATGATTTTTTTCACGCAGCGGCCTATTTGATAACATAATCCGCGCGGGCCGAACGGCGCCATCGCATCGAGAGGAATCGGATGTCTGAAGAGCAGTTGGAAGCGGCAGAATCGGTCGAGGCGGTGGCCACCATTGGGCGCAATCCCGGCACGGTTTACGTGCTTCCACATACATCTGAGTCCATTCCGGAGTTCCTCAACCCGGCTCTTGGGCGAATCGATCCCGAATCACCCGCGGTACAGGTGCTCATTCTGACTTCGGACGGCGAAAACGCACTCGCGATCGCCGAAATGGCGCATTCGCTCAACGGCGCAACCGGAATTGAAGTTCTTCCCGCCACCAGCGCGTCACGATCGGCGCGTCAACTCAAGTCACGCCCCGTTCGGGCCGTCGCGGGAACCCCGGAAGAGCTCCTTTCTCTGGTCTCGGGCACGCATCTCAAGCTCGACGATCTCAAAACGGTGGTCATCGCGTGGGCCGAAGACCTGCTCGAGCAAGGCGAAAAGTCAGTCGCCGCGCTGGAGAGTATTCTATCCGAAGCTGGAAAGACGGCCGAGCGCGTCATAGTTACGCGAAAGCTCGACAAGCGAATCGAAGATTTCGTTGAGCGGTACGCGCGTCGCGCGCGCCGCGCGCCGATGCCGATGGACGACATCGGCTCCGGCGAGATCCCCGAGATCAAGTACCTGACGACAGCCGGAATCGCCAAGCCAGGCGCTCTCAGAAAACTGCTCGACGAGCTCGATCCGCCCTCGGCGGCGATCGTCGTTCGCACTGAGAAGGGAGAAAAAGAAGCACGTCGCGTTCTTCGCGCGCTCGGCTATCAGGAGAGCGACCCGGCCTTCTATCTGATTCGCGGCGCGCCGACCGCTCACGTCCACACTATCATCCTTTACGATTCGCCGGTCCGCCGCAGCGAGATCCACGCGCTTGGCGGCGCGGAAGCGGTGAACCTGGTTGTCCTGGTTCAGCCGTCGGAGATGGCGCCGCTCCGTGAGATGATGGGAGCCAAGCTGGGCCCGCTCAATCTCACACTCGGAGCGAGCAAGCTGCGCCGGCGTGATGATGCAATTCGAAGCGAGCTGCGTTCCATTCTCTCGGCGGGGGTTCCGCCGCGCGAGATCGCTCCTCTCGAGCCACTCCTCGCCGAATACGACGCCGTCGAGATCGCCGCAGCGGCGCTTCAGCTTCTCGAGCGCGAGCGTCGCATCGCGAAGGCTCCGGCATCGAGTGGGCCGACAGCGCCAGCCGCCGCAGTTCCCTCGGCCACGCCAGGTTGGACAGGAGCGATGTCGAAGCTCTTCGTCACTCTCGGTGAGCGCGACGGACTCAAAGCGGGAGATCTCGTCGGCACCATTGCCGGTGAAGCGGGAATTCCCGGCGGACAGATCGGAAAGGTGGAGGTCTACGAGTCGCACACGATCGTCGAAGTTCCGGCCGCGGAGTCGGAGCGCATCATCGGCGTACTGAACGGAAAGATGATCAAGGGACGCAAGGTGGCGGTGCGCGCCGACCGTCCGAAGTCGGAAAGAAAGAGCAGCGAGGGCGACTCGCGCGGTGGAGATCGCCCGCCGCGACGCACATTCGAGCGCGACGACCGTCCGCGCGCGCCTCCCGCAGGCGCTGGCGGAGATCGCCCGCGTTCCGGCTCCGATCGCCCTCGTTCCGGCTCCGATCGCCCGCGTCCCGGTTCCGATCGCCCCCGCCCCGGTTCGGATCGTCCACGTTTCGGATCCGACCGCTCACGTTCCGGATCCGATCGTCCGCGCCCGGGATCCGATCGCCCGCGATCGGGACCGCGCTCTTCAGCTCCTCCACGCAAGGGACGCCCTGAAAGATGAGCGGACCATTCCATCAGACCGGCGGCTGGATCGAAGTAATCGCCGGCGTGATGTTCAGCGGGAAGAGCGAAGAGCTGATTCGCCGCGTGCGGCGGGCAATGATCGCGAAAAAACGCGTGCAGGTGTTCAAGTCGCACCTCGACGCGCGATACGCGGGGCTTTACAAAGTATCGAGCCACGACGGGCGCACAGTCGAAGCGGTTCCCGCTGATTCCGCGGGGCAGATCGCGCAGCAGATCGATCCCCAGGCGCAGGTGATCGCGATTGACGAGGCGCAGTTCCTCGATGACGGAATCGTACAGCTGGTTACATCGCTCGCCGCCCGCGGCCGCCGCGTGATTCTCGCCGGAACCGATACGGATTTTCGAGGAGAGCCGTTCGGGCCGATGCCAGAGTTGATGGCGGTCTCGGAAGTGGTGGACAAGCTGCACGCCATCTGCGTGCTTTGTGGCGGGCCGGCGAGTCGGAATCAGCGCCTCATCGGCGGACACCCCGCGCCGTACAACTCGCCGCAGGTTATGGTGGGCGGGACCGAGGCATACGAAGCGCGCTGCCGGATGTGCCACGAAGTGCCCGCGTCCGACGCGTCGCAGGTGCCGCTCTTCCGCAGCGCCTGAGCCGACGCTCAGCCCTTTAGCGCTTCCGCCACTCCCGTCATCACTAATTGAATGGCGATTACGATCAACACCATTCCCATCAGCCGCTCGGTGGCCTGAAGCACTCTCGCGCCGACCAGCTTCCGCACCGCCGGCGAGAAAATGAGTATGACGCCCGACGCCGCCCACGCGATGAGGAGCGCAGTCAGCCAGGTTGCCCAGCGCTCCGGCTCCCGGCTCATAAAAAGCAGTTCGGTCGCGAGCACCGACGGTCCCGCGACGTAAGGGATCGCCAGCGGGACGATTAGCGGCTCGGCCTCGACCTTTTCGATCAAGGTAAAATCGGGTGACGGGAAAATCATCCTGATCGCGATGAGAAAGAGCACCACTCCGCCGGCTACAGTCAGCGCCGGCTGCGTGATCTGCAGGACGTTGAGGATGTACTGCCCGAGAAAAAGGAAGGCGATCATAACGACCAGCGCGATGAGCAGCTCACGGCAGATGATTTTCGTCCAGCGCGCCGGCGCGACGTTCGCCAGAGCCGCCAGAAAGAACGGTACGTTTCCGAGCGGATCGAGAACGAGAAAGAGGACGACGGCGGCCGATAAGAGGGTCATTTACATCTAAAGGTAGGGAAAATCCGCTCCAAGCATCCGTTTTTGCGTGACAGTTCGGTCTCTGTTCAATAGTTTTGGGGATGCTTCTAGTCGGCCTCACCGGAAACATCGCCAGCGGCAAATCCGAAGTCGCCCGCCTCCTCGGAGAGCGGGGCGCAACTCTGATCGACGCCGACGTCCTCGCCCGCGAAGTAGTTAAGCCGGGCACCAAGGCGCTCGAGAAAATCGTGGCCAGCTGGGGAGTGGAGGTTCTAGCACCCGACGGCACCCTCGATCGCGGCGCGCTGCGGCGCATCGCGTTTTCGGATCACGGGCAGCTCGAGCAACTCAACGCGATCGTGCATCCGGAGGTGACGCGCCTCCGCGACCTCGAGATAGCGAAGGCCAAGTCGCGCGGTGACAAAGTCGTCATCTGCGTCATTCCGCTTCTCTTCGAGCGCAATCTCGTCCGCGATTTCGATTACATCGTGCTCGTTGACGCGCCGCGCGACATACGGCTTGAGCGCCTTGCCAACGAGCGCGGATTGAATGAAACGGACGCGATGAATATGATCGCGTCGCAGATGCCCGCCGATCTCAAGCGCGCGCGCGCCGATATTTGCATTGAGAACGTCGCCTCGCTAGCCGAGCTCGAGAAGCAGGTGGACAAGCTCTGGGCGACGCTCAACAAGAAGGCGACGGGTGCGCGCCGCACCGCCGGCGTTTCCTGATCGCCGATAAAACATTTTACGAGGTGAATGGTGTCGAACGTCCCAGTTGAACTGCTTTATACCGCCGAGCACGAATACCTTCGCGTCAACGGCGACATTGTCGAGATCGGCGTAACCGACTACGCGCAGGGCGAGCTCGGCGACGTCGTTTACATCGAGCTGCCGTCGGTGGGAGCCAAGTTCGGGAAGCACGACGTGTTCGGTACCATCGAGGCGGTAAAAGCGGTTTCGGAGCTCTTCTCCCCCGTTAGCGGGGAGGTTACCGAGGTGAACGGGCGGCTCGACAAGGAGCCTGCCCTCGTGAATTCCGATCCGTACGGCGCCGGATGGATGGTCAGAATGAAGATGACCGACCCGACTGAAAAAGATGCGCTGCTGAAGGCCGACGCTTACTCGAAGCAGATCGGCGCCTAGCAGTTAATCAGTGGCCCCCGCCTCAACTTCGGCGTACGCATCCGTCGGTGGGCACGAACAGATGAGATTTCTGTCTCCATAAGCGCTCTCCACCCGAGCCACTGCCGGCCAGAACTTGTTCTCTAGTGTCCACTCGGCTGGAAACGCCGCCCGCTCGCGCGTGTAGGCGTGGTTCCACACCGTCGAGGCAATTCTCCCCAGCGGGTGCGGCGCGTTCTTGAGCGGATTGTCCTGACGATCCGCTTCGCCTGACTCGATCTCGCGAATTTCTTCGCGGATCGAGATGAGCGCGTCGCAAAAACGATCCAGTTCGCCTTTGGACTCACTCTCCGTCGGCTCGATCATCAGCGTTCCCGCGACCGGGAACGAGACAGTCGGCGCGTGGAAGCCGTAATCCATAAGGCGCTTCGCAATGTCCTCGACTTCGATACCCGCCGAGACCTTGAGCGGGCGCGTGTCGATGATGCACTCGTGCGCTACCGTTCCGTGCACTCCCTTGTACAAAACCGGAAAATGCGGCTCGAGCCGCCGCGCGATGTAGTTCGCGTTGAGGATTGCGATCTTCGTCGCGTAGGTGAGGCCGGTGCCGCCCATCATCTTGATGTACGCGAGCGAGATCGGCAGAATGCTCGCGCTGCCCCACGGCGCCGCCGAAACCGGGCCTACGGCGTGCTTTCCTTCGAGCTCCACCACCGGATGGCTCGGAAGGAATGGAACGAGATGAGACGCGACGCCGATCGGACCCATTCCCGGGCCGCCGCCGCCGTGAGGTATGCAGAACGTCTTGTGAAGATTGAGATGGCAGACGTCGGCGCCGATGTCGCCCGGACGGCAGAGCCCGACCATCGCGTTCATATTCGCGCCGTCCATATAAACCTGTCCGCCGTTCTCGTGGATGATTTTGCAGACTTCCACGATTCCCTCTTCGAACACGCCGTGCGTTGACGGATACGTCACCATCAGCGCGGCGAGATCGTCCTTGTGCTCCTCCGCCTTCGCGCGCAGATCGGCGATGTCGATGTTCCCGCTCGCGTCCGTCTTCGTGACGACGACTTTCATCCCTGCCATCACCGCGCTCGCCGGGTTGGTCCCGTGCGCCGACTGCGGAATCAGACATACGTCGCGATGCGTGTCACCACGCGAGAGGTGATATCCCCTGATCGCGAGCAGTCCCGCGTACTCCCCCTGCGAACCGGCGTTCGGCTGCAGCGAGACGGCCGCGAATCCGGTTATCTCGGCGAGCGCGCTCTCCAACTCGGAGAACAGCTCGTGGTATCCCTCCGTCTGCGAGCGCGGCGCGAATGGATGGATCTTCGCGAAGCCGGGCCAGCTGATCGGCATCATCTCTGCCGTCGCGTTTAGCTTCATCGTGCACGAGCCGAGTGGAATCATCGAGTGCACCAGCGAAAGATCGCGCGACTCCAGCTTGTGCATGTAGCGGAGCAGCTGCGTCTCCGAATGGTGCAAGCTGAAAACCGGATGTGTCAGGAACGGGGTCGTGCGCTTGAATCGCGCATCGAAGTTGATCTCAGCCGTCGCCAGCACGTCCTCGAAAAAACCGAACTGCGGCTCGAGACCTCCGCTGAAGGCGCCGAGGATCTCGAACAGGTCGTGCTCTCTGAACGTTTCGTCGAGAGCGATGATGATTCTGTCGGCGGCATCGGCGCGCAGATTGATTCCGCGCTCGCCGGCATTCGCGAGAATCGCATCCCTGTTAGCCCCGGCCTCTACGCATAGCGTATCGAAATAGTCCTCGTGCGCGAGCGGGAATCCGAGCCGCCGCAGCCCTTCGGCGAGCGCTGTGGCGAAGCCGTGCACGCGGGACGCGATTCGCGTAAGCCCCTTGGGCCCGTGATAAACCGCGTACATACTGGCGACGACTGCGAGGAGAACCTGCGCCGTGCACACGTTGCTCGTCGCCTTCTCACGGCGGATGTGCTGCTCGCGAGTCTGCAGCGCCATCCTCAGCGCCGGCTTTCCGTCCGCGTCGCGCGAAAGGCCGATGATGCGCCCGGGAATCTGCCGCTTGTACTCATCCTTTGTCGCGAAGAACGCCGCGTGCGGTCCGCCGAATCCGAGCGGCACCCCGAAGCGCTGCGAGTTTCCTACGACGATATCGGCGCCCCACTCGCCGGGCGGAACGAGGAGCACGAGGCTGAGGAGATCGGCGGCGGCGGTGACGAGCGCGCCGGCCGCGTGCGCCTTTTCGCACAGCGGGCGGTAGTCGTAGACTGCGCCGTCGGTCGCCGGATATTGCACCAGCACTCCGAACACGTCGGCGCCGATCTCGAAATCACGGAAGCTGGAGACGCGAACGGCAATACCGCGCGCCTCGGCGCGCGTCTTCACCACCTCGATCGTCTGCGGGTGGCACTCCGCCGCGACGAGAAAGGTTTCCCTCTCCGGATTTCCCTTCAGCGCGTAACTCATCGTCATCGCTTCGGCTGCGGCTGTCGCTTCGTCGAGCAGCGATGCGTTGGCGATCTCGAGACCCGTGAGATCGATGACCGTCGTCTGAAAATTGAGCAGCGCCTCGAGCCGGCCCTGCGCGATCTCCGCCTGATAGGGCGTGTACGCGGTGTACCAGCCCGGATTCTCGATGATGTTGCGCTGGATCACCGGCGGCGTGAGGCAATCGGAATATCCCATTCCGATAAACGAGCGATTGATTCTGTTTTTCGCCGCCATCGTCCGGAAATGGGCCAACACCTCGGCCTCAGTCATCGGTGCGGGAAGGGCAAGCGGGGCGCGCGCCTTGATGCGCTCCGGTATCGTTGCATCTATGAGTGCGTCGAGCGAATCGTAGCCGAGTGTACCGAGCATCGCCGCCACGTCGGCGTCGGACGGGCCGACGTGTCTCGCGACGAATGAATCGCCACCCGCAATCCCGCGCTCGACGTGCTTGATTGTGGTCGCCATAAGAGTGACAATTTAACACCTATGCACTCTCAGCGAAGATTCGCGCAGTGGCGTTTTCTCCACGCGCCGCCTCGCTCCGGAGCAGAAAATATGGCACGCGACTCGGCCCTGATCGCGCGCGCCGCCGCCACAGGTGAGAGTGTGTTCTCCATCTATTCGTGGGAGAGGCCGACACTTTCCTTCGGGCGCAATCAGCGGGCGCTTGGCCAATATCGCCGCGAGCGGATCGGAGACTGCCAGCTCGACGTGGTGAGACGCCCCACCGGCGGGCGCGCGATTCTACACCACCGCGAGATCACCTACAGCGTCGCCGCTCCGCTACGAGAGAGTGAGTCGCTTCGCGATGCTTACGAGCGGATCAATCTCATTCTGCTCGCCGGCCTTTCGCGCATCGGGATCGATGCGTCCATCGCTCGCGGAGGGAAGGCGATCGAGCCGGGAGCATCACCCTGCTTCCAGCTTCCATCAGATGGAGAGGTGATGGCGGACGGCCGCAAGCTGGTAGGCAGCGCGCAGTGGCGCGGCGATTCGGCATTTCTACAGCACGGATCTATTCTCATTGATGACGATCAGAGCACCCTGGCATCACTTGGCGCCGAAGGATCCGAGGCGGCGGCTCTTCCCACCGCGCCCGCGACCGTGCGCGCGCTGATCGGCCGCGCGCCCGAGAGCGCCGAGCTTGCCGCCGCGATGTTCGACGCGGTCGGCGAGCTCGAGCAGGTGACCGGTACGCCATTGGACGAAAATGACGTCCGCAGCGCCGCCCTGGATATGCTTCCCGGGTTCCTCGATGATAATTGGACTTGGAGACGATGAGACGAATTGCGCTCGCCCTCGTGGGACTCGCTGCTTGCACTTCACCGGACAAGCCGGGTGAAGGCGCGGGAGGTGGCACGCTCGTCATCTCCACTGCCGGAGATCCCAACTCCCTGTTCCCTCCGTTGGTGAACACGGTTCAGGGGCGGCAGGTCACCGATCTCGTCTACGACCGGCTTGCAAGCCTTGGCGATTCTATGAATACGATTGGCGATCACGGCTTCATTCCCGGACTGGCGAAGACGTGGACTTGGTCACCCGATTCTACTCGAATCACTTTCCACCTCGATCCAAATGCGAAGTGGCACGACGGCGCTCCTGTCACCTCATCCGACGTGCGTTTCACGCTCTCAGCATATCGCGATTCTGCTCTCGCGTCCACAACCGCGCCGCTCCTCGCCTCGATCGACTCCGTCTCCACGCCCGACAGCGTGACCGCCGTCTTCTGGTTCAGGGCCCGCTCGCCGGAACAGTTCTACGACGCCACAGATCAGATGAGCATCATCCCGCAGCACATCTGGAGAGCACTGCCCGTCGGCTCGTGGCGCACCGCCGATCAGGCGAATCATCCGGTCGGGTCGGGCCAATTCCGCTTCTCATCCTGGACCCAGGGCGAATCGCTCACGCTTGTCGCCGACAGCGCCAACTATCGCGGACGCCCAAAGCTCGACCGCGTCATCTGGAGCATCGGCCCCGATTTCAACACCGCCCTCGCGCGCTTCCTCGGCGGACAAACCGATTTCTTCGAGGCGGTTCGATCTGACAACATCGCCGAGATAACCAAACGGCCGGATCTTCGCATCGAGACATTTCCCAGCGTGGACTACACGTTCCTGCAATTCAATCTGAAGGATCCGAAGTCCGATTCGAAGCCGCATCCGCTCCTCGGCGACCGTGAGCTCAGGCGCGCGCTGACAATGGCGGTCGATCGCACCTCAATCGTGCGCAGCATCTACGACACGCTTGCCGTTCCCGCCCTCGGCGCGACGATTCGTGCATACCCGACGACCGATCCTTCCATCTCGCAGATTCCGTTCAGTCTTGCCGCAGCGAAGAAATCGCTCGATTCCCTCGGTTGGCGCGACCTAAACGGCGATGGAATTCGCGAGAAGAACGGGCGCGAGCTCGCGTTCTCGATTCTCGTTCCAAGCTCGAGCAAGGTGAGAGGACGAATGGCGGTCATCCTTCAGGAGCAGCTCCGCGCTGCCGGCGCGCGAATCGCGATCGAGCAGGTCGAATTCCCCACATTCGTAGAGCGCAGCGACAAGCACTCGTTCGACGCGCTCATCAGCAGCATTCACTCCGATCCCAGTCCTGGTGCGGCCCGCGAGGATTGGGAGACGAGCGGCATCAAGACTGGAAACAACGCCGGCTCTTACAGCAATCCGGCATTCGATGCACTCGTGGATAGCGCTCTGGCGTCGTACGATCCCGCAACGCGGCGCGCCCTCTTTTCCCGCGCCTACCGAATCATCACCGATGACGCCCCGGCAATCTGGATCGCCGAGCCGAGGAACGTCGTCGGAGTACAGCGCCGCATAAGAACGAGCGGACTCCGTGGCGACGCGTGGTGGCAGCATATCGCGGAGTGGTGGATTCCCGCCGCTGAGCGCATCCAGCGCGACTTCGCGGTCACGCCTGCCGCTTCTCCTCGAAAAACTCCGTAGCGGGTGCTTCCCTACCTCGTTTCGCGAACCCTTCAGTCCGTAGTCATCGTCGCGCTCGTGGCGACGCTCTCGTTCGTACTAATTCATTCCGCTCCCGGCGATCCGTTCGCCGGCTCGCTCGACAATCCGAACATCAGCGCGGTCGTTCGCACTAACCTCAGAGCGCAGTACGGATTGGATCGCCCAATCGCCGAGCAGTACGCGCGTTACATCGCGCAGGTCGCTCACGGCGAGCTCGGCTGGTCATTCTCACGCGCGCGCCCCGTCCGCGCAGTGCTTGGCCAGGTGCTGCCGCGTACGCTGCTGCTGATGGGAACCGCGCTCTTCGCGAGTTTCCTCATCGGCGTCGGAGTCGCAACCGTGCAGGTGTCAAAGCACGGCACGATGCTCGACCGCGCTCTCGATCGCGCTTCGCTCTTTCTCGCGTCGATGCCTGACTTCTGGCTCGCGATACTCCTGCTGCTCGCCCTGACCTTCTGGATTCCGATCTTTCCCATCGGCGGCGCGGTCGATCCTGTGATGCACGACTCTCTTCCGCCGGCTGGCAAGCTGCTCGATTCCATCTGGCACCTGATCCTCCCCGCGCTCACGCTGACGCTGCTCTACGCATCGGGGATCGCGCGCTTCCAGCGCGCCGCGCTGCTCGACGTGATGCCGTCGGACTTCATTCGCACCGCTCGCAGCAAGGGCCTTCGCGAGCGGCATATCCTTCTCCGCCACGCGATGCGAAACGCGCTTCTCACTCTGATCACCCTCATCGGACTCAGCTTTCCCGCACTTCTCACCGGCGCCGTGTTCATCGAAAAAGTTTTTTCGTGGCCGGGAATGGGATTAACGATGGTGGACGCGATCGGCTCGCGCGATTATCCGCTCGTGATCGGCGCGGTGATCGTGGGGAGCGTCCTCGTCGTTGCGGGCAGCCTGATAGCGGATCTACTCTACCGATGGGCCGACCCGCGGCTGCGCACCGGGTGAGCGCTCTCTCTTCGCTCTGGACGGCGCGTTCGCCCCGCGCCGCGATGCTCGTGCTTCTAGTGCTGATCACGTGCGCCATACTCGCGCCGGTAGTCGCGCCTTACGATCCGATCGCACAGCCCGACATCGTCGCGGCGAAGGATCTCGCGCCGTCATTCGCGCATCCATTCGGAACCGATCCCTACAGCCGCGATGTTCTCAGCCGCGCCATCTACGGCGCGCGGCTCTCCCTCGGCATCGGCTTGCTCGCGACGCTCATCAGCGTGACCCTCGGCGTCGCCTACGGCGCTGCGTCGGGACTTGCCGGCGGCTTTCTCGATGGGTTGATGATGCGCGTGCTCGACGCCCTGATGGCGATTCCGCGGCTTCTCCTCCTCATCGCCCTTCTCGCGGGGTGGCGGGCGCTGCCTGTGACAACGCTCGTTTTCTTCCTCGGGTTCACCGGCTGGTTCGGCCTCAGTCGCATTGTCAGGGGTCAGGTTCTTGCGTTGAAGGAATCGGATTTCGTGATGGCGGCGCGCGCACTCGGAGCGAATCAGGGACGGATCATCGTGAGACATCTCCTGCCCAATCTTTTCTCAATCATCGTCGTCGCCGCCACGCTCGGCTTCGCCCAAGTCATCGTGCTCGAGGCTGGACTTTCCTATCTTGGCATCGGCGTGCCACAGCCCCTCGCCAGCTGGGGCAACATCATCCAGGATGGCGCCGAGAACGTCGCAGGCTTATGGTGGCTCTCGCTCTTTCCCGGACTCGCGTTGCTTATTACAGTCGTTGCGCTGAACACTATCGGGGAGCATATCCGCGCCGCCTTCTCTTCGCACACACCGTGCTGAAATGAAAGATCCGCTTCTTTCGATTCGCGATCTTCGCACGTACTTCCACACCAGCGCCGGCGTCGCGCGCTCGGTTGACGGAGTTTCGTTCGACGTCGCCCACGGTGAGATACTCGGCATCGTCGGCGAGTCGGGCTGCGGAAAATCGGTGACCGCCCTCTCGATTTTGAGATTGATTCAGCCGCCCGGACGCATCGAGCCCGGCAGCCACATCCTCTTCGAAGGGAAAGACCTCGCGACCGTCTCGGAAGGTGAAATCCGAAGAGTCCGCGGCAATCGCATTTCGATGATCTTCCAGGAGCCGATGTCCGCGCTAAATCCGGTGTTCAGCGTCGGCGATCAGGTCGCCGAGGTAGCGCGAATCCATCAGGGACTTGGCAAGCGCGAAGCGTTCGCCCGCGCCGTCGAGACGCTCGCGCTGACCGGGATCCCCGCTCCGGGGGAACGCGCGAAAGAGTATCCGCACCAGCTCTCGGGCGGAATGCGCCAGCGCG
>JBKJHG010000196.1:0-8044 GCA_046599115.1 Gemmatimonadaceae bacterium | reverse complement strand
CGCGCTGGCGCTCTATGCGACGTGCATCGACCATCTCGTCCCGGTCTCGTCAACTGAAGCAGCCGAGTTGGTGAAGCTGCTCGAGAATACCTTCCGCGCGGTGAACATCGGACTTGTGAACGAGCTCTCGATCGTGTGCGACAAGCTAGGCGTCAACGTGTGGGAAGTGATCGACGCCGCGGCGACGAAGCCGTTCGGATTCATGAAGTTCACGCCCGGCCCCGGGATCGGCGGCCACTGTATTCCGCTCGATCCGCACTATCTCGCGTGGAAGATGCGCACGCTCAACTACAAGACGCGGTTCATCGATCTCGCCAGCGAGATCAACAGCGCGATGCCGGCGATCGTCGTAGAGAAGGTCAGCCGCGCGCTCAATGATGACAGGAAGTCGATCAACGGCAGCAACATCCTCGTCCTCGGCGTCGCCTACAAGAAGGACATCGACGACATGCGCGAGAGTCCGGCGCTCGACGTCATCAAGCTGCTCGAGCAGCAGGGCGCGGAAGTGAGCTTCCACGATCCGTACGTCGCGTCGTTCCGCGAAGAGGGCGAGACGCACACCGGAGTCGTGCTGACTGACGCAGCGCTTCGGGACGCGGACGCGGTCGTGATCGTAACTGATCACAGCAACGTTGACTACCAGCGGGTCGTGGCATTGGCGCCGATTGTCGTGGACACTCGGAACGTCACCGCCGGCCTCGCCGGGGGAAGGGCGAAAGTAGTTTCGTTGTCCTCGCCGCATGTACCGCTCGCTGCGGTCTAACCAAACAAGAGAATGAAGATCTGCGTTGTTGGTACCGGTTACGTCGGCCTCGTGGTGGGCGCGTGCCTGGCGGAAACCGGAAACGACGTCGTCTGCGCCGACATTGATGCGGGCAAGATTGACGCATTGAAGAACAATGTCATTCCCATTTTCGAGCCGGGGCTGGAAGCCATCGTCGAACATAACCAGCGCGAGGGCAGACTCTCCTTCTCGACGGACATCGGATCGTCCATCGCCGGCGCCGAGGTGATTTTCATCGCTGTCGGGACGCCTCCCGGGGAAGACGGCTCGGCGGATCTCCAACACGTCCTTAAAGTCGCCTCTACCATCGGAAAATCGATGACGCGGGACGTTGTGGTCGTTACCAAGTCCACGGTTCCGGTGGGAACGGCGGCGAAGGTGGCGAACGAGATAGGGAAGCACGCAAAGTTTCCCTTCCACCTTTGCAGCAATCCGGAATTCCTCAAGGAGGGCGCGGCTGTAGAGGATTTCCTCAAGCCCGATCGCGTCGTTCTCGGAGTCGATTCCGCTGAAGCGCGGCGAACGATGTCGGACCTGTACTCGCCATTCGTCCGCAACGGCCAGCCAATTATCCTGATGGACATCCCCTCCGCCGAGATGACCAAGTACGCCGCCAACGGAATGCTGGCAACGCGCATTTCATTCATGAATGAGATCGCGAATCTCTGCGAAAAGGTGGGTGCGAACGTCGATGCCGTCCGGCGCGGAATCGGCAGTGATGCCCGCATCGGGAAATCCTTTCTCTTCCCGGGCCCCGGTTACGGCGGCTCCTGCTTTCCGAAGGACGTGAAGGCGCTCGTTCGCACCGCGGACGAGCTTGGCGTTCCGCTCGACGTTCTTCGTGGAGTCGAGAGCGCCAACGAACGGCAGAAACACGTCCTCGTCGGCAAGGTAAGGGATGCGCTCGGCGCGAAGCTTTCCGGGATCCGCGTCGCACTCTGGGGCCTCGCCTTCAAGCCGCGCACGGACGACATGCGTGAAGCTCCGTCGCTGGCGATAATCGAGGACCTGCTGGCCGAAGGGGTGACGATTCGAGCCCACGATCCGGCGTCAATGGAGCAGTGCCAGGCGATCATCGGCAACCGTATCGAGTACGCCGAGACTAATTATGAGGCGCTCGATGGCGCCGATGCCCTCGTCATCGTCACCGATTGGCACGAGTACCGCCATCCCGACTTCGAGCGGATCAAGCGCACTCTGAAGCGGCCGATCGTGGTGGACGGGCGCAATCTTTATGAGCTCGAGAAGATGAAAGACGTCGGATTGCGCTACTATTCGATCGGCCGCCAAACGGTATGAACCCGACTCACCGCCTACGTGTAACAGGATCGATGACCCTTAGAACGACATTCGCTGCGCTCGCGCTGTGCCTTGCGGCTTGCAAGCCGACATTCGATCCAAAGACCTACCCGAGCTCCGACAAGCTGTACGAAGTAGCGATGACGGAGTTCAAGGCGCGCCACTGGGAGAACGCCGGCAAGGCGTTCGAGAAGCTCACCACCGATCTGGGTATTCGCGACCCGCGTCTGCCGTCGGTTTACTACTACCTCGGCCAAACGCAGGCGAATCAGTCGTTGCACCTCCTCGCGGCGACGACGTTCAACCGCCTCGTGGACGCTTTCCCGCAGGACACGCTCGTGGACGACGCGCTGTTCGCCTCGGGGAAGTCCTATGAGAAGCTCTGGAGAAAGCCCGCTCTCGACGCACAGTACGGCCAATCCGCGATCACGGCGTATGAGTCGCTGCTCACGGTATCGCCCGACGGTCCGTTCGCCGCGCGCGCGAATGCGGCGCTCAGAAAGCTCGATGACTGGTTTGCGATCAAGGACTACGACACCGGCTATCTGTACCTGAAGCGGAAGGCGTACGACTCGGGAATCATCTACTTCAAGGACGTCATCAGGCTGCACCCGAACGCTCCGAAGACGCGCGACGCATATCTCCGGCTCGTGGAAGCGTACAGGGCGATCAAGTACGCCGACGATGCGCGCGATGCGTGCGACGCGATGATCAAGGCTTACCCGACGGACCGGAATGTTCGCGAGACGTGCGGGGCGGCGTCGAAGACAGTGGCCCCGACCCCGGCCAAGTAGGGCGCGTGAGAGTCGGCGTCTACGGCGGCTCGTTCGACCCCCCGCACAGCGGGCATCTGATTCTCGCGGCGGATGCCGCTCGGAACCTCGATCTTCATAGGGTGCTGTTCGTTCCCGCTTCCACGCAGCCGTTCAAACCGGGAAAAACGGGGGGCGCATCCCCGGAGGCGCGGCTGGAGATGCTCCGGCTGGCCGTGAAAGGCCAAAAATCATTCGCGGTGGACACCGTCGAATTGGACCGCGGGGGGTTATCTTACACTGTTGACACTCTCGAAGAGCTCTCCCGGCGGAACGCCGGAGCGGAGCTCTTTCTGATAGTCGGCGAGGATGCGGCGCGGGAGCTCGACCGTTGGAAGAACCCGGTGCGGATCCGCGAGCTGGCGAAGGTGGCAGTGCTGCGGCGCCACCCGGAGGGAGCGGACACTCCGCTCCCCGAAGGGTTTGTCGAGGCGAGCAGGCGGTTGGTGGATCTCTCGTCAACCGAGATCCGTGAGCGGGTGCAGGTGGGAAATTCTATCCGCGGCTTCGTCAGCGAGGCCGTGGAACACTACATAGAGGCGAACGCGCTCTATCGCTGAGCGGTCGGCGCGGGTCACAAAGGACGAGAATGCTAGCTGGACTCATCAAAGGCGTATTCGGTACCCGTCACGATCGCGAGCGGAAGGCGATCCAGCCGATCGTGGACGAGATCAACGAGCAGTACGCCCGCCTGCAGACTGTTTCCGAAGAAGAGCTCCGCTCCCAAACCGGCCGCTTCCGCGAGCGCATTCGCGAAGCCAATGGCGAGATAGAAGGCCGCATCGCCGCGCTGCGGGAGAAGAAGAAGATCACTTCGGATCCAGCCGAGCGCGACGCGATTGACGAAGAGCTGATCGGCCTGGACGGGCAGGGCGGGCTCGAAGCGGAGCTGCGCATCGCGACTGCCGACGTGCTCGACGAGATTCTGCCCGAGGCGTTCGCGACCGTTCGCGAAGCCTGTCGCCGTCTGCTCGGAACGATGGTGAAGGTCACCGGGCACGATACCGAGTGGAATATGGTGCCCTACGATGTGCAGCTGATGGGCGGAATCCAGCTCCACACCGGGCGCATCGCCGAGATGGCGACCGGCGAGGGAAAGACGCTCGTCGCTACGCTGCCGCTTTATCTGAACGCACTGCCGGGGAAGGGCGCGCACCTCGTAACCGTCAACTCCTATCTCGCCCGACGCGACTCGGAGTGGATGGGCCACGTCTATCGCTATCTCGGCCTCACGGTCGGGTGCATTGACGAAGCCGAACCGGGCACGCAGCAGCGCCGCGCGATGTACGAATGCGACATCACCTACGGCACCAACAACGAGTTCGGGTTCGACTACCTGCGCGACAATATGGTCGTCGAGCTGGTTCAGCGTGTACAGCGTCCGCACAACTACGCGATCGTTGACGAAGTTGACTCCGTGCTCATCGACGAAGCGCGGACTCCGCTCATCATCTCCGGGCCGGTGGGCAGCGAGACAGATGCCGAGTACGCGCTTCACAATGGCGCAGTCGCGCGGCTGGTGCGGCGGCAGGGCGATCTGGTCAATTCGCTCGTCGCCGCAGGGGAAAAGGCCCTCGAGGCGGGCGACGAGAACGAAGCGGCGCTCCAGCTCTACAAGGCGCAGATGGGCGGCCCTAAGAACAAGCGCCTGCTCAAGATTATGCAGGAGACGGGAGCGAAGCAGCTCGTTCAGAAGATGGAGTTGAAGCACCTCTCCGACCGCCGGCTCCCGCCCAACAAGCAGGAGTACCGCGACATCGAGGAGGATCTACTCTTCGTGCTCGACGAGAAGGGGCACACCGTGCATCTCACCGATGCCGGAGTGGACTACCTCTCGCCGGAGAATCACGACGAGTTCATTCTCCCCGACATCTCGCAGGAAGTGCATCACGTCGATCACGATCCGGATATGACTCCGGAGCAGAAGCTCACCGCGCGCAACGAGATTAACCGCGAGTACGCCGCGAAGAGCGAGAAGCTCAACATCGTGCATCAGCTGCTGCGCGCGCACGCCCTCTACGAAGCCGACGTGAACTACGTCATTCAGGAAGGGCAGGTGCTGATCGTTGACGAGTTCACCGGCCGCACGATGCCGGGGCGCCGCTGGTCGGAGGGGCTCCACCAGGCGGTCGAAGCGAAAGAAGGCGTTCAGGTGAAGGGCGAGACACAGACACTCGCCACGATCACCATCCAGAACTACTTCCGCCTCTACGACAAGCTGGCGGGAATGACCGGAACCGCCGAGACAGAAGAGACGGAGTTCCACGAGATCTACAAGCTGACCGTGTCGGTTATCCCAACCAACCGCGATGTCATCCGGGACGACAGGCAGGATCTCGTTTACAAGACACGCCGCGAGAAGTACAACGCGATTCTCGAGGAGACGCAGCGTCTGCACGGGCTCGGCTATCCGGTGCTCGTCGGAACCGTGAACGTGGATGTCTCGGAGACTCTGTCGCGCCTGTTCAAGCGCGCGGGGATTCCCCACAACGTGCTGAACGCGAAGTACCACCAGCGTGAAGCCGAGATCGTCGCCGGCGCGGGCCAGAAGGGCGCGGTAACTATCGCGACGAACATGGCCGGCCGCGAAACCGCCATAAAACCCGGCCAGGGTGTTCTCGAGTCGCTGCCATCGCGCAGGAAGGACGCCGAGAACCAGGAAGTGGACATCGTCGAGACGGGCGGTCTTCACATCATCGGATCGGAGCGCCACGAATCGCGGCGCATCGACCGGCAGCTGCGCGGAAGAGCGGGGCGTCAGGGAGATCCGGGCGCGTCGCAGTTCTTCCTCTCGCTGGAAGACGACCTGATGCGTCTCTTCGGCTCGGACCGCATCGCGCGGCTGATGGACCGCCTCGGCGCGCAGGAAGGTGAGATGCTGACGCACTCCCTCATCACACGCTCGATAGAACAGGCGCAGAAGAGAGTCGAGCTGCAGAACTTCCAATCGAGAAAGCGACTGCTCGAGTACGATGACGTGATGAACCAGCAGCGCGAGGTGATCTACTCGCTGCGCTCGTTCGCACTCGAAGGTGGGGAAGAGCTCAAGGCGGAGGCGGAGAAGATGATCGCTTCCGGGGTCGAGAAGAGAGTGGAGAACGCGCTGGCGATATTCGACACCCCGGAGGAATGGGATTTCGGAATCGTGCGGCAGGATCTGCTGATGCACTACATACTCAGCGTTCCGGGATTCGAAGACGGAGATCTGCCAACCTCGCTCGCCGACGCGAAGTCACGCGCCAACGATGCGGGCAGCAAGGCGTTCTCCGACAAGATGGCGTCACTGGGCGAATACTCCGACCAACTGCTTTCGCTGGTGATGCTCCACGTTCTCGATGAGAAGTGGAAGGACCATCTGTACGATCTCGACCAGCTGCGGAACGCCATCCAGTATCGTTCGTGGGGCCAGAAGGACCCGCTCATCGAGTACAAGCACGAGGCGTACACGATGTTCGTGGATCTGATGGGCGATATCCACAACACGTTCACGGAGCGGTTCCTTCGCGCGCAGCTGACGTTCAACGACCCGCCGCAGCAGATGCGCGGCGCGCCGCCGCCGCCGGCGAGACAGTACAACGCACTCGGCGTGCTCGAGGATGTCCCGGCGAGCAATCAGGGCACTGATGCGACGCTCGACGTCGGCCCGGAGGAGGCGCCCAACCAGGGAGCGCACGTTCGCGCCGAGCCGACTGTGCAGATCGGTGGAAGGACGGTTCGGAATGTCGCGCCGCCGGGAGTCATCGGTGGCGCCGCGGCTGCGTTGGAAGGAAAGGACTGGAGCAATGTCGGACGCAATGATCCGTGTCCGTGCGGAAGTGGGAAGAAGTTCAAGAAGTGCCACGGGCTCGGCACCTGATTCTGGCCTGATACAAAGATTCCGGCCGCGCGGCGATGATGCGCGCCGCCGGTGATTCACCGGTCACACTTCGGACAGAACAATTCTGCGACGGAGAGTGACGAAATGGCAACGACGATACGCGAGCTTCCCACCGGTGAGCGGCCTCGCGAAAGATTGAGAACACACGGAGCGCAGGCGCTCAGCTCGAGCGAGCTGATCGCAATCCTCCTCGGCAGCGGTTCCGCGGGACGCTCTGCGATCGGAATCGGGCAGGACGTCCTTTCGAGCTGCCGAGGCTCGCTGCGATTGCTCGCGGCACAGCCGGTGGCCGCCCTCACGAGCGTCGGTGGTGTAGGAACAGCTCGTGCGGTAGGAATCCACGCCGCGCTCGAGCTTGGGCGAAGGATGGCAGCTGAAGTGAGGGAAGAGGGTGCGCCGGTGCGTTGGCCCCGCGACGTGTACCAGATTTTCGCGCAGAGGCTCGAAGATTTGCCGGTGGAGGAGTTTCACGTCGCCGTCCTGGATTCGCAGCATCGGCTGGAGCGCGACATCACTGTAACGCGGGGCTTGCTCAACTCTTCCCTCGTTCATCCGCGCGAGGTGTTCCGGGAGGCGATTGCGGAGCGGGCGGCGGCGATAATCCTCGTCCACAACCACCCGAGTGGTGATCCGACCCCGTCTCCCGACGACAAGTCGGTGACGGAGCAGCTCGTACAGGCGGGGCGGCTACTCGACATCCCCGTGCAGGACCATGTTATTATCGGAAGGGGGCGGTACATAAGCTTCGCGGAGGCGGGACTGCTGTGACGGCGAGCGCGGTGAGAGGGGCGGTGGCCCTTCCTGATTGGCTGGCATCACCTGATCTCCCCGATCGGCTCGATCGGGAGCTGCTCACGCGCGCCTATCACTTCAGCGAGAAGGCGCACGAAGGCCAGAAGCGCCTCTCCGGCGATAAGTATGTAAATCACTGCGTCGAAGTCGCCAGGATTCTGGTTGAGCTCCAGCTCGACACGGTCACCGTCGCGAGCGGCCTCATCCACGACGTCATTGAAGACACCGAAGTCACGCTGCAGGACGTGGAGCGCGAGTTCGGCCCTGAGGTTTGCGAGATCGTCGATGGCCTGACCAAGATCGGACACCTTCCGCTTAACTCGTCGCAGGAGCGACAGGTCGAGAATTACCGCAAGCTGCTGCTCTCGATCGCCAAGGACGCGCGCGTCATCCTCATCAAGCTCGCCGACCGTCTGCACAATATGAGGACGCTTGACTACCTCGCCCCCGAGAAGCAGAAGCGAATCGCCCAGGAGACGC
>JBKJHG010000192.1:0-6159 GCA_046599115.1 Gemmatimonadaceae bacterium | reverse complement strand
GAGTGAACGCTGCGGACGAAGATCCTGATTGATTCCCGCCGAGCCGTCGGGGTGGTTACCGAGCTCGGTCGCCGTTGGCGTCTCGAATGCCGACGAAACGTTCCAGTAATAGGAGCTGGTCGGCGACAGCCGCATAGTCAGTCCGACCATCGGGCTGAGAGAGCGAAGGGTTCGAGTCCCCGAGTCGTCCGGATTCTTGCTTGTGATGAAGCGATCCTTTACCGCGAACTTCACCGCGTCGGCGCGGGCAGAGCCGGTGACGATGTAGCGCGGCGACAATGTGATCTCATCTCCGGCGTAAACGCCCGAAGATGTGACCAGCTCTATCTGATCGAGGGTCGTCGAGCCTTGCGCAGATCCAACCGCCGGGCAGGCCGCCGTCGCCGTCGTGATCGGTGTCGTTCGATCGGTGCAGTTGGTGTAATTCCGCCGCGCATCGTTCTGCCGCTGAAGCTCGATCCCGCCGGTGAGCCGGTGTTCGCGCCCGCGAAAGAGCGCGGGCAGCGTGCCGCGCAGCTCCGCGCCCGACGTATGGCGCTGCACGTGGACGATCGCGAATGTGAGCGGATTGTAAAGCGCTCTGCGTCCCGAGTGAACGCTGGCGCGCAGCTCTCCTTTTCCCAGCGGCCGCACCGCCGACGCGCCGAACTGCGCCTGCTTCACCGTTTTCCCGGCCGCCTTACGCACCGCGAGTGGGTCCGCCATTTCGGGATCCGAATTCATCTGCGCGAGAGTAAGCGCGCCCGGACTCTCGCCGAGCGGCATCTCGTACCCCTCGAACGATGCCGCGAGCTTCGTCGTGCCGGCATCGAATTCCCCGCGCACGTCTCCAGTTGTCGTCTCCTGCTTCGAATTCGCGCGAAAACCGTCAGTTCTCCAGCGCGAGGCGGTCGTCTGATACGATAAGCGCGAAAGATGCCCGCCGGTCTGCGCCACGGTTTTTCGCGAAGAGTGATCGCCGCTCCACGCTTTTGCCGACGCGGAGAGCGATGCGGGGCCCGGCGCGCTTGAATGAATGTCTATCACTCCTCCGCCGGCATTGCCGTACAGCGATGACGCGCTGCCGCGCATCACCTCCACTCTGCCGACGTTTTCGAGATCGAGATAGTCGATCGGGGTTTGGCCATCAGGAAGAGTCAGCGAGATGCCGTCGCGCATCACGCGAATGCCGCGCACGCCGAACGACGATCGTGCTCCGAACCCCCTGATTGAAATCCGCGCGTCCTGCGCCGGGTTGTTCCGATTGAAGACGAACACTCCCGGAATGAGAAAGAGCGTCTCGTCGAGAGAAGAGTGTCGCTGCCCGGGTCGCGCGCTATCCGGGGTCACGCTGGTTATCGAATAGGGCAGCTCGAGCAGCGGACGTCCGCCGTCGCGACCGACTTCTACAACGACGGGAGGAAGCTTGGTCCTCGCCGAGTCCTGGGCATCGGCTCGAAAGGGAAGCGCGATCATTATGCAGATGGCTGCGCCTGGCGTGAAGTGCGATCTCATCCTGTCGGAGCCCATCAATTCATACCAAACGGGTCGCCGGGGGGCGGAACGAGCGCGGGTGACGGCGTCGGAAGCTCTTGTCGCTCCAGCCATCTCGCAAAGTCGGACGCGATCGCCATCCACTGCGCCCGGCTGTCGTCACTCCCCGCGGCGGCGAGCAGCTTCGCGCGCGCGCGGAGCGCTGACATTTTCATCTCTACGATCGCCCTTACTTCCGGAGCCGCGTTCTTGTCCGCGGCGAGGAAAATCAGCCGGTCCGCGATTGCGCGCTGCTTCACCCGGCGCATCGCATCGAGCTTGAGACTCCCCGCCGTTCCGGAGCGCCAGTCGGCCGTCAGCGCATCGATGACTTCGCCGAGGCTGAGCTGATTTGCGGAGTGGGGATAAAACTGCACGAGACGCGCCGCTCGCTCGCGCTGCAGAACGAGATCGGTAATGAGCTGCGCCAACGTGCGCGCGGTGCCGAGCTCGTCGAACGCGGGACGCGTGCGCGACTGAAAAAGCTCGACGTAAGGACCGTAAGAGAACGGCCGAGGTCCGAGCAGGGTGAGCACGGTGTCGGGGATGGCAAGCTCCTTTGGCGACAGCGCCTCGATGAGCGCCGCGAGCGCGCGACGCTGCGTCGCGCCGTCAATCACACGGGTCGCCTGTTGCTGATCGCCGCGAACCGCGTTGCTGTATTCCATTCCGCCGATCGTTTTCGAGACCGCGTTGATGGCGAAGCGGTGCATCATATAAACAGGAACGAATCGCTCTTGCAGCAGCGCGACCGGCTCGCCGACGCGGATGTTGCGCTCGTTGAATCTCGCCATCGCCACTCGTCGCACATCCGACTGATGCTGGAGAAACTCCAGCGGCGTCGCGGCGTCATCCCAGAGGTTCGTGCGTGGATCGGAACCATACTCGGGACGAGCGTCGGCGTCGGATAAGAAGAGAAATCCCTTCTTCAATCCGTCGGCGACGATCGCGTTCAACGAATCGGATTCAGAGCCAGGCGGAAAGATTCCGTATCCCCAGTGAATCGCGAATACGTCATATGCGCCGGGGCCGGTCGCATACGCGCTGGAGATGTCGATGTTGCCGCTGCCGTCGAGGCGTACGCGCGGCGGGGGATAATCCATCACCGAGCCGCGCCCGTATGTCGAGGCGATGTAGTTGTGCGCGAGCCCGAGTGTGTGACCGACTTCGTGAGCGCTCACCTGCCGCACGCGCGCGAGGACAAACGCGGTGTCGGCAGCAGCAGCGTCGGCGCCCATCAGGCCGGCGTACAGGTTGTAGTCCGTCCGAGCGCGGTGCGAATCGAGGCGCGCCATCCCCTTTATCATTTCTCCGGTGCGGGGATCAGTGAGCGCTCCGCCGATAGACCAGCCCCGTTCATTTCTATTCTCCCATTGGACGACGTTGTAGCGCGCGTCCATCGGATCAACGCCCTCGGGTAGATCCTCGACGCGAAACGCGCCCGGAAGCCCGGCCCGATTGAACGCTTCGATCCACCAGCTCACGCCCTGTTTCGTCGCGGTGCGGATCGGTTCCGGGATGCCTCTATCTATATAGTAGGTGATCGGATTCTTGATTGGACTGTTGGGATCGTTCGGATTCACGCGCTCGAGCCGGTGACGCGCCGCCCAGCGGACCTCGAGCGGAAGCTGGATCGGCTGCGCGTAATCCTTGAAGGTGACGTCGAAGTACCCCACACGCGGATCGAGCTTGCGCGGTTTGAAGCCGTCGTCGGGAAGCTGCAGAAGCGAGATGTGTTGGCGCAGCGTGAAGGAGTGGCCGTCCGGCACGATGCTGCTCACGATATTTCCCGGTTTGCCGCTCGTTGCGAACGTGAGCGCGACCTCTATCTCCGTGTTCTCCGGAAACGCCTTCGTGTATTGTCTGTAGATGCTCGAGCGGTCGCGCGCGACGGTGTAGCTCCCTTCACTCTGAGCCGTCAGTGTGCCGGATACGTCATTCCAGTCGCGGAGAAAGAAGTCCGTGGCGTCCACGATCGTCTTTCCATTCTCTTGCGAGATGATCGGCAGCGATCCGGGAGTGCTCGGTGGAAATGCCTCCGACACCGTTCGCTGATGCGCGCTGTTGTCCGACGCGGAGCTGCGATAGTTCCAGTTCTCGAACACGACCAGAACGCGGTCGCCGTTACGATCGAAGCGCGCGATGTAGGTATCGCCGCTCGAGCCACGATCGAGGCCGATCGGGTTGGATCCAAGCCCCGTCGCGAGGGTGACCATCATCAGCGCCCGCATCGAATCGCGCGGGAGCTCGAGGTAGATCTTCCCCTGCTTGTTGTCGAGCAGGATCGGAATGAACCCGTCCCTCCGCTCCATCCCTGCGATTTTTGGCGGCGTTGCGCCGCCTGCCGGCGTCGTAGTCTGGCCCGTCGCGGATCCCGCGAGAATCGAGACAAATGCCAGGGCAGCGAGGGCGCGGGGTGTAGAAGAAGCGGTCATTTCGGTTCTGGGATGAGGGTCGAGCGATTATCCCACCCGCGCACTGAGGGCGCAAGATCCCTCGCTGCGCAACTCGATAAACGTTTTTACCGTAGGGGTGTCAGATTAGGTGTAAATCTCAGCGGCGCGGCTGCGTCGCGCGTATGAAAGTCACTACTATTTAGATAGCCGCTGACGCAACCGGAATGGAGAATCTCCAATTGAGTGCAACGCTGTCGCCGTCCTCTGAAGCAAGGCAAGTCGCTCCCGCCGAGCGCGAGCAGCTGCTCGCCGCCGCGGTCCGGCTCCGTGAGGAGGTGTCGAAGAGAATCGTCGGACAGCAACAGGTGCTGGAGGAGATACTCCTCGCCATTGTCGCTGGCGGCCACGCTCTTCTCGTCGGCGTACCGGGGCTCGCCAAGACGCTGATGATTCGCTCCGTCTCCGAGGCGATGCGGCTCGACTTCCGCCGCATTCAGTTCACTCCCGATCTCGTGCCGTCGGACATCACCGGCACCGAGATAATGGAAGAGGATCAGGCGAGCGGACATCGCTCCTTCCGATTTGCGAAAGGGCCGATTTTCGCCAATATCATTCTTGCCGACGAGATCAATCGCGCCCCGCCGCGCACGCAGGCCGCGCTGCTCGAGGCGATGCAGGAGCACCGTGTAACCGCCGCCGGCGAGACGATGTCGCTTCCCGAGCCGTTCTTCGTGCTCGCGACGCAGAATCCGATCGAGCAGGAGGGGACTTATCCGCTCCCCGAGGCGCAGCTCGACCGTTTCCTTTTCGACATCCGCGTCGGGTATCCGTCCGCCGATGAAGAGATCGGAATCCTTCGCGCCACGACTTCGGTAGACAACACTGTTCTATCTCCCGTTCTCGATGGCGCGCAGACCCAAAAGCTGCAGCGTCTCGTGCGCGAGATTCCGGCTGCCGATCCGGCGCTGAGATATGCAGCGAGCCTCGTCCGCGCGACGCGTCCCGATTCTCCCGATGCGACGTCTCTGGTGAAGCAGTACGTGCGGTGGGGCGCAGGGCCGCGCGCTGGCCAGGCGCTCATTCTCGGCGCCAAGGCGTACGCGCTTCTCAACGGCCGCTTCGCTGTTTCTCCCGCCGACATTCGCCGCATCGCGCACCCGGTTCTGCGTCACCGCGTGCTGACGAACTTCGCCGCCGAAGCCGAGGGTGTGAGCGTGGAGCGCATTATCGATGAGCTGCTGCGCGCAGTGCAGGAGCCGAAGAGCGGCATCCGGGTTTAACGCCGCGTGGCCGGCGCGATAGCACCAGCAGATAGCGTTCTCCTCGACGCAGTTCGAACGATTCGCTGGCCGGCACGGAAGAAATCCCCCGCCGGCCCGGGCGGCGCGCACCTCTCCAATATGCTCGGCGTCTCAGCGGAATTCACAGAGTATCGCGCTTATCGTCAGGGCGACGAGACGCGCCGCATCGATTGGAAGCTGCTCGCCCGGAGCAACCGGGCCTACATCAGGCTCTCGAATGACCGCACGATCATTTCGACGATGCTGCTCGTGGATGCGTCTGCGTCCCTCGCGTATCCCGCAGATTCGAATGAGAAATGGATTTTTGCGAAACAGCTCGTGCTCGGTCTGGCGTCGGCCGCGCACAGTGGCGGCGATCCGGTTGGAATAACACTCGTCTCCGCTGGCGATTCGAGACGGCTTCCGCCGAGGACTCGGCGAGGGGCGGTGTACGACATCGCGCGCGTTCTCGACGAAGTCGAGCCTTCGGGGAGCGCGGGGCTTGCCGGAGTGGTGCCGACAGTTCGATCGGCCGCCCGGATCGCGATCGTCAGCGATTTTCTCGGTGATTCGGATGCGCTGCTTAGTGTCGCATCGCATCTCACCGCTGCGGGTAAGGAAGTCCACGCGATTCACGTCATTCATTCGGACGAGCTCGATCCGCCGAAGCGAGCGACTCTTCTCACGGACCCCGAGGACGCTGCAATCCGCCGTCCGGTGACGAGCGAGACGAGACTGGAATACCTGGAGCAGTTCGGCGCGTGGCGAGAACAGCTCGCCCGCGATTGGCGGATGGCCGGCGCGCACTACTTCGCCTGTTCGACAAATGAGCCGGCGGCGCGGGCAGTTCGCAGGATTGCTGAAGCGCGCGGCGGCTGAGCTGTGATCAGCTTTCTGCATCCCGGTTTTCTGTACGCAGCGGGTGCCGCGGCGGCGGCAGTTGTCGCGCTGCACTTTCTCGTCGCCGAGCA
>JBKJHG010000075.1:0-18327 GCA_046599115.1 Gemmatimonadaceae bacterium | reverse complement strand
ATTCCCAGATAGAACGGCGTGGATAGCAGCGGTGCGGGCCCCGAAAGTGAGCGGAAGCTCGCGCGGACATCGGGAAATTCCGGCGCAAGCGCCTGTCCGCTGTTGGCATGCGCCGGGCTAGTAGCAAGCGATAGCTGAACGACCGGCGGAAACGAATTGGCGGCGGCCAGGTTTACGGCGTTGAGTGTGGCGATCGCATCGATTCCCACCACGACGTCACGACCGTTCGACGTGCTGCCAGCGCCGGATACGAACCACGGACGGGCGCCGTATTGGATCCAGGCGCCTGATTCGCGCTCTGCTGACGCGCTGCCCATACGGAGTGGTCCAGGATCGGATTTCAGCCTCGCACCCTGCTCCGCGTCCTCGGCACGCCGGTTTGCGAGCGCCCGGAGCTGCAACACCGATCGCTGATCCACACCCGGCCTCGTCGGCCGCCCCCGGAGCAGGGAATCAGCAACACCCCGCACCATGAACCATCCTTCCGCCGAGACACAACAGGCGGAGCGCGATTGCGACTCGAGCTGTCGCATCACGGCGGCTGCGGACGTCTCTAGAAAACGCGAAGCGGCATAGGCGGCGAAGGGAACGCCATGCTCGTCGCTGATGGCAAACGGCAAAATCAGCAACCGGCTGTATTCCGCCATTGCATCCTGACGTCGTCCGGCAGCAAGAAGGACTCGCGCTCGCGATAGGCGCGCTTCGGCAACCTGCTCAGCCGTCTGCGCGGTGGATATCGCGGCGGCGTACGACCTGGCGGCCGCCACCACGTCGCGTTTGCTGAATTCCGCAATTTCTCCGGTACGTCGCGCGGTCTCAAATACCCTGCTGTCGGGCTGGGTCCGCTTGTTCGACTCCCAATCGAGAAGGAGCGAGCCTCCTCGCATCTCTGCCACGAGTCGAACGGTCGAATCCCCAGTTGCGCTCATGGGCGCAGGCCGGTCCCTTGCGCCCGCGCCAGCGATTGCTCGCTGTTTGATGGTTTCGAGCCGAGAGAAAAGCATCTGGCGCACTTCAACCAGACGGCGCGCGCGGTCTCCGGCAGCTCGCATCGCTTCGAATTCCCTTTCGCGCTGCATCGTGTGCAGCGCGATGGAAAGCAACACTGCGCACGGCAGCAGCACCGTGCCGAGGAAAAGCGCAACCAGCCGGCGATTAGACCGCGAGCTCATGTCTGTGCTTGGGACGAGTGGCAGTTTGATGCACGCACGAAAATACAGACGCGCGCCGCTACAGGTGTCACGGAATTGTCAGCTAGGCTGCTTTCTCCTTAACCCTTCCGGCCACCGCGGGACTAGGCCGGTCGCAGATCGAGCGAGGATCTCTGACTACCAGTATCAAAAAAGCTGCGCGCCAGTCTCTAGCGAACCCGTATCTGGGTCTGGGGCGAAAATACTCGTGTGATTCGGGCCGAGCAGAGTCGTAACCCGCACCGCTAGTATCTCTGCGAGATGCATTAGCGTCTCACATGCTTAGCCCTCAAATCGGTCGACCCATCCGACGGAATGTCCGACACCACATTAGAGAAAAGAAAAAGCGCAACGCTCTAAGTCGTTGCGCTTCAAACGGACGGGGTGGGATTCGAACCCACGGTACGCTTTCACGTACACACACTTTCCAGGCGATAAGGAATAAGCAGGGATTCGGACAAAAAGTCCTCAGTTACCTATGACGGACCGCGATATGTCCTGTGCTCCCCTGCCCCGATGTCCGGTGCTGTCCGGGTGCAACCGACACCTGAACCGACACCACGCGTTGCACGTCTTCCACACTCATCCGAACACTCGGAGAGAGCTAGCGGTGGTGAAGCGCCCTATCATAATCTTCGCCGATTCAAAGATTCGAGACTTGCAACGAACCATTGTTGTGGCTCGTCAACCACCGATCTGATAGACCGTACCCGCTTTCAACTTGGACAGCAGGGCCAAGACCTTCGGAATCAGCGGCAACAGATCTTCGATGCGGTTGCTGGGAGCTCTAAGAACTACAACAGCAACTCCAGCGCGCGAAATGTTCTGCTGATACTGAAGATTCCGATCGGGAGTAAGCAAGACGTGATATCCGGATTGAGCCGCGCGGCGAAGAAGCTCACCATTCGATATCGACGACCAACCTTCTTGCTGAACAGTCCGTACCTCGTGACCCTCGAGAGCCGCTGCGAGTTCCCGAGGGAGCGATTCGTCAATGAGTACGCGCAAGCTCGCTCAGTGCATCGCCTGCAAACTCCAGAGCGGCAGTAGCCTGTTCGCGGGTGACCGAGGGGAACGACTCGAGAAACTTCTCCAGGGAATCGCCCGCTGTCAGGTAGTCGATGAGGTTCTTGAGCGGAACGCGCGTGCCGACGAACACCGGTTCGCCGCTCATGATTCCCGGATCACTGTGTACGACGTTTGTAACTGCGTTCATAGTTTCTCCCTGCCCGCCTGATTCAAAGATATGGTCTCGCGCGATGATCCGCCAAACTAGCTGTTCGCGGGTACCGAGCTCCTATTCAGATTCAAGTGCTCGCAGGCCAGATTGACGCTCACGTCTCCGCGACCCGCTTCTGATTGCTTCCCCATTCGTCCGCATCGAGCGAGTAAAGGACCATGTCCACGCTTCCGTAGACTTCGACGGGCCCGACAAACCGGAAGCCGCTCTTCTCGGCGACTCGCCGAGAAGGCACGTTCGGCGCATCGACGACCGCGTGCACGCGCGGCAATTTTAGTCGGTGAAAGGCGTCACCTAGAACGGCGCGCGAGGCCTCCGTGGCGAGCCCGGATCCCTGCGCGTGACGCGCAAGCATGTACTGCAGTTCCGGGCCAAGAGCCGGGTCGGAGAGCGCCGCCGTCGTCAAGCCGCACCATCCTGCGAAACGTTCGTCTGATGCAACCTCCGGATCAATACGTTCCAAAACCCACGCTACGTAGCCCCGTGGGATTCCGTCTCGGAAGTGCTCGAAAAAGTCACCGCGGGCACGCTGGCGTCGCTCCGCTGGACCAAGGTCGCGCGCGTACGAGTGGTAGAATTGCATCACGAAGGGATCGTCCACAAGCGCGCTGCAGAACGTTTCGAAATCGGCTTCCGTAATGGGCCGTAGTCTGAGCCGTTGCGACAAGAGTGAAAGTCCCTGACCGTACGCGGGGAGTGGCGACCACTTCTCTCTGACGTTCATAATCGGCTTCCTTGAAACGAAGTGAGTGCGACCGTTTGATTGCTTGCGGATCGGATCGAAATCCAATTCGTCTCATCGAACTATTCGCCGGACACCGGTAACCGTCAAGGAATTGGAGGCCCTCGATACAACTGGCGATGGCGGTCGCAGCGCTATTAGCCTGCACGGTTCGACTCCGAAAAAGAAGAAATCCCGCCGCACTTGTAAGCGCTGACGGGATAACATCTGCAACTACGGACAGGGTGGGATTCGAACCCACGGTACGCTTTCACGTACACACACTTTCCAGGCGTGCGCCTTAAACCACTCAGCCACCCGTCCTAACATCGTTCTTCTGCGTCGCGAAGCAAACTGGAGCGGACAGGGAGAGATTCGAACTCTCGATACCGTTGCCGGTACGCCGGTTTTCGAGACCGGTGCCTTCAACCACTCGGCCACCTGTCCAGAGTGCAGCTTTGAAAGTTATTCTGTATGGCAGAGTGAATCAACGCCGCCAGACAACCGAAATTGCCGCATCGGACATAGCCGATGCCCGAGCTCTGATTCTGAGATACGGCTGGAACGCCACCGCGTACCAGATCCTTAATCCCGGATTCTCTCTCTGGTTCTCCGAATCACGCGACGCGGTGATTGGATACGTGTGCAAATCGGGCACGCGCGTCGTAGGTGGCGCCCCCATCTGCGAGGGCTCGAGAGTCCAGGAAGTCGCCGCAGAGTTTCTGCGCGACGCCAGGCGGCACGGACAGCGTGTCTGTTTTTTCGGAGCTGGCGCGCGTCTCGAAGCGGCGCTCGTTGGTGACGGCTCGTGGAGCGCTGCGGGCCTCGGCGCTCAGCCGAGCTGGAATCCGGCGAACTGGGACCGGATAATGAGCGCTCGCTCCTCGCTTCGCGCGCAGCTCAACCGCGCGCGCAACAAGAATGTCGCAACCCGGCTGGTGAGCGAACCGGATGCCGGGATGTTGGATCAGTTGCGGGGTTGCCTGAAAGAGTGGCTCGCCACTCGCGGCCTCCCTCCCCTCCACTTCCTTGTCGAACCGGATACTTTGGCGCGCCTAAACGACCGTCTGCTCATCGTCGCCGAGCGGGATGGTGTGCCGGTCGGCTTTCTCGTCGCGAGCCCGGTGCGCGCGAGGCACGGTTGGTTGATCGAGCAGATCGTGCGGGGAGCGCGGGCGCCGAATGGCACCGCCGAGCTGATGATTGATTTCGCAATGCGCGAGATGGCAAGACTCGGCGCGGCCTACGCGACACTGGGGCTCTGCCCGCTCTCGCAGCATTCGCGATTCGACAGGGGAAGAATGCCGCCGTGGCTTCGGATCACCCTGGCTTGGGTGCGAGCGCACGGGACACGGTTCTACAACTTCGAAGGCCTCGATGCATTCAAGAGCAAGTTCGATCCTGAGGAGTGGGAAGACATTGTCGCACTCGCAGATTCGCGGGAGTTTCCGCCGAAGGCGCTGTGGGCGATCGCGGGCGCGTTCAGCAACGGGTCGCCGGTGACGCTCGTAGTGCGGGCTCTGGCGAAAGCGGTGATCGACGAAGCGCGGTGGCTCTTGCCGGCCGGCTATTGCGCCAATCGCGCCTGTACTGCGGCCAATGCCGTTTCGTGAGTCTCAGTGACAGCGCATCTCGCCGGCCGGTATTTCCAAACTTCCGCGGCGAGAGCGATGTCCGATTCGGCAGCTGAATCGAGCGCTGCCGTTCGCGGTTTCGCCGCGACAACGCGATCCGCGGAGTCGAGAACCTGGGCCGTTAGCGGGGCCAGCTGACCGCAAGCGCGGACGGAAGCGATCGTCATCTTCACGACGTTTCTGGCGCGGCGGAACTGCTCGGCGACACCAAGCCTGAGCTGCAACGGGTCGAGCGCGAGCGCGCTGTCGGCTACAGCTTCGCGCGCGACGAACGACGAGTCGTGCGGAGCTAGGCGACGCGCCTCGCTGAAATCAGAGCGGGCGGTGAGTAAGTTCCCGCGGCTCAGAGCTGATTCGCCCATTCCGGCGTAGGCATCCGCATCCTGAGGCGCGGCGCGGAGCATCTCGCGAAAAATGACGGCCGCTCTCTCGGGGGCGCCCGCAGCAAGAAGCAAATGCGCCACGCGCCGCCGAGCAACTTCGTCGAGCGTTGATGCTGCCTCTACGGTGAAAAGCTCCGCCAGGATTTCCTGCTTTGTGCCGAACCGGGCGAGAAAATCGATGAGCTCGAATCTCGCTTTCGTCCGGCTCTGCTCGGCGTCTCCCCGCCAAATCCCATAAATCGCACGATGGTAATATGACTTCGCCTCGTCCATCCGCTTTTCCTTCACCAACGCGCGCGCCATCGCCAAGTTGGCGGCGCCGTTTGTGGCATTCCGCTCAAGCACCGGCTGCAGCAGCGCTTCAGCGGCGTCCACCCTTCCCGTCTCGAGTATCGCTGACGATAGCGCGATCGAATAGTCGGGGTTGCTCCGGTCGAGATTCGTTGCCTCCCTAAGATGCTCTACCGCGGAGCGAAAATCTCCCGCTCTCATCGCCTGGGTGCCGGCCCCGTACTGCCCAGCAGCAATCGCCCGCGTCTCGGCGCGATCGACTTTCGCGAGCGTTGCGTCGAACAGATAGACGAGGACCAGTATTGAAAGCAAAACGCCGAACCTGAAGACGAACTGACGCCCGTTCGGGTTATCCACGATCGAGGTCCTCTTCGCTAGCCCGGTCATCCTTGTTGGCAAGGCCGTACACGCGGAGCACATCGGAAAGGGTCACGACGCCGAGCAGCAATCGGGCGTTCGCCCGACTCACCACCGGGAGCACGCGGTGCCCGCTCTCACCCATTCGGACGAGCGCCTGGCCGAGCGGCTGGTCGGTGTGAATGTGGCTGCTGCGCTGAACGAAGGTTCCAGTTTGCCGGTTGCGCTCGAGAATCGTGGCGACCGTCTCGGCGGCGTCGGATCGAAGTGCGGCCGCTGCGATATCGCTGACGAGAAGCATTCCAAGGAGCCCGTCCTCATCTGCCACCGGCCACGAACCCAATTCGGTGCCTTCGACCCGGGCGGCCGCTTCCGCGACGGATGTGGAAGGAGCGAGCGGTTGCGGCGCCTCCCGGATCGCCGCTGTCACATTCAAACGGCCGGCCTCGGTGCGAAACGCAGACGTCGGCAGATGAAGACCATCCTGATGGGCGAGCGCCTCGTAGATGGGCTCCTTCTGTAGCTTTTGCGAGATGAAGAACGCGAGCAGATTCGAGATCATTAAAGGGACGATGATCGTGTAATCGCGCGTCACCTCGAAGATCATTATCACCGACGTGAGGGGCGTTCTGATGATTCCGGCGAAGGCGGTACCCATTCCCACCAGGGCGTAGGCGCCTGGCCCGCCGGTGGACGCCGGGAATATCAGGTGCGCCACCGAGCCCACCGCCGCGCCGACCATCGCGCCGATGAACATACTCGGGCCGAATATTCCGCCGGCATTCCCGGAGGCGTAACACACCGAGGTCGCGACGATTTTGAGTACCGCCAGGAGGATCACCATCTTGAGCACGACGTCGCCATTCAGCACGAGGTCGACCTGGTCGTAACCGACACCGAGAACCTGGGGGACGAAATACCCGAGAACTCCGACAGTGAGACCGCCGATCGCCGGCTGAAACCAGACCGTCTTCTTCGACATCCGCGCGAACCGGACGCGGAGGCCGAGGAGAAGCTTTACGAATGCAACTGAGCAGAGCCCACCCACAATTCCGAGAACCGCATATATGCCGAGCTCGGAGGGACTGACGAGGCGGTAGGCCGGGACGTGAAAGAGTGGCTCGTCTCCGAGCACAAGGTGCAGCACCATCCAGGAAGTAGTGGAGCTGAGAACCACCGAGCCGAGAATCGGAGCGTGGAGATCCCCCATTATTTCTTCGAGGGAGAAGAGCACCGCGGCGATCGGAGTATTGAAGGCAGCAGCGAGTGCAGCTGCGCCGCCGACGGGAACGAGCCATTTCACCTGCGCCGTGCTGAGACCAAGCCGCCGGGCGATGACGGAAGAGATGCCGGACCCGATGTAAACCGCCGGGCCCTCGCGCCCAAGCGCGAGGCCGCTGGCGAGCGCTCCTGAACAGCAGACGAACTTTCCAATGATGGATCGCATCGAAATGCGTCCGTCGTGGATGAAAAGGCTGGCGCGGGTCTGGGGGATTCCGCTGCCGCGTGCCATCGGGAAAAAACGATAGAGCAGATAGCCGGTGACCAGCGCGCCAAACGTCGGAATGAAAATGCGGCGCCACCCCGAGCCCCCCGGCGGAAACGCGTGAGCGGCGAGCCTGCCGGTGAGGAGAATGAATGCAACCACGACAAGCCCGACGAGGGCGCCGATAATCACGCTCAGAATAAGAGCGAGCCGGTCTTCCTTCCGCCGAACGTCCTCGACCATCACGAGGACGCGGGAGAGAACCGATTGGAAGGTCAAGGAGGGCACAACAAGAAGTTATTCTTTTTGACCGTCAGTCGCAGCGTCACGACGATTTTTCTTTGTCGGGTACGGGCGTGGGCCGCTATGTCCGGCGCGCTTGAAAGAATTCACTCAATAGCGCCGCGCACTCCGACGCGAGAATCCCGCCGCTCACCTCGGGGCGATGATTCAACTTCGGATGGCGCAGCAGATCGCCGACCGAGCCTGCCATCCCAGCTTTGTCATCCCACGCGCCGAAGACAACGCGCTTGATCCTCGCCAGCACGATTGCTCCCGCGCACATCGCGCACGGCTCGAGCGTGACGTAGAGAGTGCAATCGTCGAGACGCCAGCGGTCGAGCTTCTCGGCGGATTCTCTTATGGCGAGACACTCGGCGTGAGCGGTGGGGTCTTGATCGCGAACGGTTCGATTCGTCGCGACGGCGAGGATCGTGGAGCCTTGGACGATGATCGCGCCGACGGGAACCTCGTTGCGCTTCATCGCCTCGCGAGCGAGGTCGAGGGCGTTGCGGAGGTACTGCTCGTCGGAGGGATGGGGCGGGGGCACGGCAGAAATTTACTGAGAACGGCCACTGATAACGGCAACTGATAACTGCAACGGATAACTGCAACGGATAACTGCAACTGATAACTGCAACCAAGAAATACGCGGGTAGGAGCGGCCAGAGGAGCATAGTCATCAGGTGCTAGAGTGAAACGATGACTTAGGCCCCGCTGGGTGTCTCTGAGCGAGTGGCGAGGCGTCGCCGCAAACCGTGAAGCATTTTCCGAACTTCTATTACTTGGCTCAAGACGGTAAGGCTTTCACTTGCCGGAATGATTTCCAGATCCCGCGCGGCTATGAAGTCGTACTCTAGCTCCGTAGTGGAGTTAAGCGCGATGAGCAAGAATCGGCTGAATTGGGGGCCGCTCTGCTGGCCACACCCTTCGACGATGTTGGCGGGCACGGACATCGCGGCACGCATAATCTGGCTGCGCAGTGCCGAGTGATCAGCCCTCCGGATGCGGCCCGCGATCCTATGCGCATTTAGGGCCATTGCGTGCGCTTTTTGCCACACAACCAGCTTCTTGAAATCCGACACACGCGTAGAATCTGCAGATAGCCCTCTGGCGCCTCACCATCCAAACGCAACGAGTACCCGAAACCTTCCGCGGTCGCGAGTGGCACCAGTGCAGTTGTCTAGCACCTGGCAACTATGCTCCTCAGACAACTCCCACCCGTGTATCTCTGGGTTGTAGTTATCAGTACCTACTTATCAAAAGTCAGCTCCCCCTTCCCGTCCACCCCCACCTTAATCGTATCCCCTTCGACGAACTTCCCCTCCAGCACCGCCATCGCCAGCGGGTTCTGCAGCATCCGCTGAATCGCGCGCTTGAGAGGCCGCGCACCATACGCGGGGTCGTAGCCCTCGGTCGCCACCGCTTCCCTCGCCTGCGGCGTCAGCTCGATCTTCAGCTTCCGGTCGGCGAGAAGTTTCTCCAACCTGCCAAGCTGGAGATCGATGATGTGCGCGATCTCCGCCTTTCCGAGTGGCTTGAAGATGATGACGTCGTCCACGCGGTTGAGAAACTCGGGACGGAAATGCTGCCTCAGCGCGGACGTTACCTGCGTCTCGATCATCGCCCAGTCGTCATTGCCGTGCTCGAGGATGTAGCTGCTTCCGATGTTCGACGTCATTATGATGACGGTGTTCCGGAAATCCACCGTTCGGCCCTGCGAATCGGTGAGCCGGCCGTCGTCGAGAATCTGGAGCAGGATGTTGAATACGTCGGGATGCGCCTTCTCGATCTCATCGAACAACACCACTGCGTAAGGACGGCGCCGCACAACTTCGGTGAGCTGACCGCCTTCGTCGAAGCCGATGTAGCCCGGCGGCGCGCCGATGAGACGGGACACGGCGTGCTTCTCCATATACTCTGACATATCGATGCGCACCATCGCCTGCTCGTCGTCGAACAGGAACTCCGCTAGTGCGCGCGCCGTCTCCGTCTTCCCAACGCCGGTCGGCCCGAGGAAGATGAATGAGCCGATCGGTCTGTTCGGATCCTGAAGTCCGGCGCGCGAGCGGCGTACTGCGTTCGACACCGCGCGCACTGCTTCCTCCTGCCCGATCACTCTCGTCGCGAGCACACTCTCAAGCTTCGTGAGGCGCTCGCGCTCCGCCTCCATCAGCCGTGAGACGGGTATGCCGGTCCACTTGGCGACGATCTCGGCGATGTCGTCGGCAGTCACCTCTTCCTTTAGGAAGCGCGCCCCTCCCTCCTGTCTCGAGCCGAGCTGCTCCTCGGCTTCCCGCATCTTCTGCTCGAGCTGGGGAATCTTTCCATAGGTGATCTCCGCCGCGTTGCCGAGGTCGCCTGTGCGCGTCGCCTGCTCGGCTTCGATGCGCGCCTGGTCGATGTCCTGCTTGATTTTGCCGACCGAGCCCAGCGTTTCCTTCTCCTGCTGCCACTGCGCCCTCATTCCTGATGCGCGCTCGCGAAGCTCGGCGAGATCCTTCTCCAGATTCTTGAGGCGCTCCTTTGACGCTTTGTCTTTTTCCTTCGAGAGTGCCTGCTTTTCTATTTCGAGCTGCACGCTGCGGCGCTCTACTTCGTCGATCTCCTGCGGGAGCGAGTCGATTTCAATCCGCATCCGCGACGACGCCTCATCGATGAGATCGATCGCCTTATCGGGGAGGAAGCGGTCGCCGATGTATCGGTTGGATAGAGTCGCCGCGGCGACAACGGCGCCGTCGGTGATGCGAACGCCGTGGTGCGCCTCATACTTCTCTTTCAGTCCGCGAAGAATTGCAATCGTGTTCTCGACGCTCGGCTCGCCGACATACACCGGTTGGAAGCGGCGCTCGAGAGCGGGATCTTTCTCGACGTGCTTTCTGTATTCGTCGAGCGTCGTTGCGCCGACGACGCGCAGCTCTCCGCGCGCGAGCATCGGCTTCAACATATTGCCGGCGTCCATCGATCCTTCCGCTTTTCCCGCGCCGACGATGGTGTGCATCTCGTCGATGAAGACGACAAACTTTCCTTCGCTCTCGGTAATCTCCTTGAGCACAGCCTTGAGGCGCTCCTCGAATTCACCGCGGAACTTTGCGCCGGCGATGAGAGCGGCGAGATCGAGAGCGACGAGGCGCTTGCCTTTGAGACTTTCCGGCACGTCGCCGTTTGTGATGCGCTGGGCGAGACCTTCAGCGATCGCTGTCTTGCCGACGCCGGGCTCGCCGATGAGCACCGGGTTGTTCTTCGTGCGGCGCGACAAAACCTGTATGACGCGGCGAATCTCTTCGTCGCGGCCGATGACGGGATCGAGCTTGCCTTTGCGCGCAGCCTCGGTGAGATCGCGCGTGTAGCGCTGCAGCGCCTGATACTGATTCTCGGGCGTCTGGTCGGTGACGCGATGCGTTCCGCGCACTGCTTCGAGCCCTTCGAGCAGATCCTTGCGCGTGACGCCGAGCGCGTCGAGGAGGCTCCGGCTCTCAGTGCCTTTTACGGAGGATAGAGCGAGAAGCAGATGCTCGGTGGAGACGAACTCGTCGCCGAGCTCGCGCGCGTCTTTCTCGGCCTGATCGAAAACCTGATTCAGCTCGCGCGAGAGAGTGGGCTGCGCGTTCGACTGTTTGGGATAACGTGCGGCTTCCTGCTGCGCCTGCTCGAGGAGCTTGTCCACGGCGACGCCGAGCTTGTGAAGGATCGGGACGACGATTCCCTCGTCCTGTTCGAGGAGGGCGAGGAGAAGGTGCAGGTCGTAGACGACCGGATTGCCGCCGCGCCGGGCGTGTTCAATGGCGGCGTTGACGGCTTCGGAGGCTTTTACTGTGAGCTTGTCGGGGTTGATCATCGTGGGGAAGGTATGAACTGAGGAGGGCGAACGGCAACCGTCAACTGCGGACTTCGGACTGCAAGCTTGCAGCTTCTAGCAACTCAAGCTGCTAGCTGCTGGCCAGGCAAATCCGTGGTGAAGTTCCGGCTAGCGGCCTGCAGATTTTTTCCGCTTGCAGCTTCCAGCTTGCAGTCCTCCGTCCGCAGTTAAAAAAAAGCGCCCCGAATCCGGGGCGCTTCCTATTTCCGTGCGATCATCTTCTTCACCAGAACCTTCCCGTCCACTTCGAGCTTGAACAGGTAAATCCCCGACGCGACATCCTCGCCCGTCTGGGTGTACTTGCCATCCCAGTAGGCCACGTACTGACTGCACGTTAGGAACAGGTTCTCAACCGGCTCGCCTCCAGCTCCGTTCCCGCTTCCGCTCTGCAGCACCGGCACAGCAACCAGCTGCGCCAACAGATTGTAGACCCGCAGAGTGACTCGGTGTACCGACCCGGCGTTCGTGCATCCTTGCGCGTCACCAACGACGAACGGGATCCGGGTATCGTCCGTGAATGGGTTGGGATAATTCTGACCCAACGCCATCCCGGTACCATGCTGGCCGGTTGGGGTTGGTGTGCCTTGAGCCCCTGACCGGCTTGGCATGAACGCGCTGACAGCGAGCACTAGTACCAGCGCCCGCCACAGGTGCTTCATGTTTTTCTCCAAACTGACTAAGAAGGGTTTAGGCTCTTTACTCCTGCACGAGGTTTTTAAGGCAAGTGACTGACTGACGCGAACTTAGAAAACTACTACATCTGTGTCAAGGATTCGCGCACTCTCATTAAACTGCGAAACTCCCCTTTTCGTTCCGTAACTCCGGCACGGTCACAATACTCTAGAAACGGGATGAGGTACTTGCGCGAAAACCCAAGCAGATCACGGAGTTGCGATGGTCCGTACTCGGCGCCCATCTCCAGATTTTTTCTCAACTTCTCAATCAGCTCGTCCACTGCGTTGCGAGCGTAAAAGCGGTCCGCCCCCACCTGCACTACGCGTCCTTCGCGCTCGAGGTAACGCAGCAATCCCGGCACTGCTCCGCCGTACTTCTCCCCCAATTCCCCGGCACTCGGTGGCTCACTACCACCAAAGCAAATCGCGTGCACCAGCAATGAGACCGTCGCCGCATCCGCGGGCGAAAGCCGCGGAATCCAACCTGCCCGCCGGACCACCGATCCTGCGACTTCCACCGCGCCGCTCACCTCCAACCCGGCGATGGCAAGCCGGACAAGCTGATGGTCGGCGCCGACCGAGTGACTGACTGACTCCAGTTGGACACCTCGCTCGAGTGGAAAGGTTGTCTCCGCCTTCCGGAGCGCGGCAAGAACCAAATCCCGGGTAGCCGCCAATGCGGCGCTCGAGAAGCAACGCTCCCCGGCAACCGCGCAGCTGGCGCCGCGCAGCATCGCCGGCACCAGCTCCGGCGCGACGCCCACTCTCACCGGGAGCGATTCAATTGCAAGACCCCGATCGGCCGAGGCATCCAGCAGGCAGAGGAAACGGGCTGATGCGTCGCGAGGGTCCGCGGATTCGAACGAGCGCGCTGCGCTGCCGACCGAGTTGCGGCGTGGATGGGGATCCAGAACGATCCCACCGCCGATCGTACCGACCGGGGCAGGCAGCCGTAGTACAAACCGGTCACCCCCGCGTGCGGCGATCGGCGCGTCGAGCTTGATGCGCGCGAAACGTCCATCCTCGGCGAAGATGAGCGTCGCACCGACATCCGCTCCTGCCAGATGGAGCCGCACGGAGCTGCGCGCACCGATATGCACTTGTTCGGCGTCGAGGAGGACAACGCGGGTGTCGAGAACCGACGTCGCCTCCCAATTCGCCGAAGTCACGAGAGTGAATCCCCGCTCGATGTCCGAGACCTCAATGCCGGACAGTGCAATCGCAGCGCGGTCACCGGGACCGATGGATTCAACTCCGCTTCCGTGACGATGCAGCCTGCGCACGCGCGCGGTGCGGCCAGCAGGAAGAATTGTCACTGTTGATTCGCTCGCGAGATTGCCGCTCCAGACCGTGCCGGTCACCACCGTTCCAGTTCCCTTCAGCGTGAAGCACCGGTCAACCGGGAGCCGGAAGATGTCCTCGGCGCTCCCCCGCTCCGAGGCGGGCACCGCAGCGCGAAGCGCATCGCGCAGCTCGTCGAGCCCGGAATGGTTTACGGCGGAGCACGGAATGATTGGCGCCGATCGCCAGCGGGAGCCGGCGAGCAAGGAGGCGACTTCATCCCGGACCAACGAGAGCCACTCCGCGTCGACCACGTCCGACTTCGTCAGCGCGACGACAAGCGAAGGAATCTCAAGCAGATCGAGGATCGCGAGGTGGTCGCGCGTCTGCGGCATTATTCCTTCGTCGCCGGCGATCACGAGCAGCGCGACGTCAACTCCCGCCGCTCCCGCGACCATCGCCTTCACGAACGCTTCGTGGCCGGGAACGTCAATGACTGATGCCGCAATTCCGCCGAGGTCAATCGGCGCGAACCCGAGCTCGACGGTGATGCCGCGACGCTTCTCTTCAGGAAGCCGGTCGGTGTCCACACCGGTGAGGGCCTTCACCAGAGCAGTCTTTCCGTGATCGATGTGCCCGGCGGTTCCGATTATCACGCCGCCGTCCAGCGCTCCTCTTCCCAAACGGGAAAGGCGCGCAGCGGACGGCCGTCATCGAGGTGCTCGATGAGGAATTCGCGCACGAGCCTCTGATGCGCGCGCCCTTCCGCTGGGGTAACCGACGCGCGATGGCCATCCACGAGCCAGCCGAGTATCGCGATGCGGGCGGATGATGGCAGACGCCGCGCGGCAGGCGTGACACCGGAACAGCGAGCGCAGAGAGCGCCGCCTGCGACGTGCGAGAAGCCGGCGTCCGCATCGGGCTCGATGTCGGCGTGACAGGCCGCGCAATTCTCGAGAGCGGGGGCGAATCCGAGAGCGGAGACGACACGCCAGCATCCGGCGAGACCGGCGGCGACGGTGTGATCGGGCGCCGCACCCGAGATCAGATCGAGCGCTTCGTCAACCGTGTCGTACAGATGTGGGCCGGAGTCTTCACCGGCGAACCGAAGCGCGAGCTCGGCGACGGCGGATGCCGCGGTGAAGCGGCTCACGTCCTCTGCCAAACCGGGGCGCGACTTGGTGAGATCGAAACCGGAAAGTGTATGAAGCTCACGCCCTGCTTTCGTATGAAGCTCAGCCGATCCTTGAGCGAAGAGATCGAGCGAAGTTCCGTACCGTCCCCGCGACCTACGCGCGCCTCGCGCGAGCGCGGACTGCACTCCCCCGTCGCGGGTGAGGAGGCGCACTATCCGCGAGCTTTCGAGATAATCGAAAGCGTGAAGCAGAATCGCCTCCGTAACGACGAGGGACATACGTCAATCTAACACCGGGCTCAGCGGCTGCCGCTGTATTCCGCGCCGATGAGAATGACTCTACCAGGGGCCGGGTAGCCGATCACGTCCTGATACTTCTTGCCGAGTGCGTTCTCGACGCGCGCAGTTAGCGACAGCTCGTTGCTGGTGGAGAGCGCGATGACGCGCCGCCGCGCGGACAGATCAAGCTTCACGTATGAAGGGAGGGTCAGTGTCGGCGACGGAAACTGCGCGAAGTCCACATCCGGCCGTTTCCCCACATACACCGCGGTGACGCCAAAGCTCTGCACCTGCGATGCGATGTAGGTCGCGCCGACGCTCCCGGAATGTGTGGGACGGCGGATGAGCGCGTCGCCCGGCTTCTGAGATCCGGTGTAGCCGGCCGCGATCGCGGAAACCTTCGGCGCGACTACAGTGAAGCTGCCGGTGAGATGAAGCGCGGACAGTGGCCGCAGCTCCACTTCGCCTTCGTATCCATTCGCAGCCGCGCGGGTGAGATTGGCGTAGCTCCCCAAATAGCTCGGCGGTCCGCCGTCCACATATTGAATTAGCTGCGAGAATCGCTGGTTGAAGTAATCACCGGCGATGCGCAGGCGCGCCTCGTTCCACGTGCGCTCGATTCCGACTTCCCACGAGCGGCTCCGCTCCGGCTGGATATTTGGATTTGCAACTGTGTATGTCGTGGCGCGGATTTGACTGAACGCGGGTGCGTTGAACGCCGTAGCGAGCGAGCTTCGGAGACGGACACCCTGCAGAAGCGGGAGACTCGCGCCGAGTCGGAAGGTGTTGATCTTTCCGTAGTCGGAGTTGTCGTCTATACGTCCACTCGCGTTGTAGGAGACAATGCCCGCCGCCGTTCCGAGGAGTTCGGTGTAGTACGCGACGTTGTGGCGGTTGGCGACGAATCCGTCGGTGGGCGACGTCTTCGCGCCCAATGCGCCGGCGCGATTCCCGTTTCGCTCGCGCTCGAGCGTGTATTCCGCACCGCTCGTAACGGTCGCAGCATACGGCAAGGAGTAGCTCACTCTCCCCTCCGCGCTGCGGCGGAACCCGCGCGATGACGAGAGTGAGTGTGAAGGCGATTTACCACCGAATGGGACGGCGACATCTTCCGTCAGATCGTGGACGTCGTTGCTGGCGAGTATCAGGCGGGCCTCCGCCTCAGGCGAAAGATGCCGCGAGGCGTCGAGCCCGAGCGTCAAACGATGCTGAACGCGGTGCGAATTTGAATCGACAGGCAGGGCGGAGAAATCCTGCGGATAGTGGTAATCGGCCGTCGTGTAGCGAGCTGTTAAGGCGGCGTCGCCTATCCCCTCCGAACCGGCTCGCAGCGAGGTGCTGAGCGTTCCGTTTCTGTATTGATTATTGATCGGGAAGATTCCGTTTGTGGAGTGCTGTCCGCCTCCAAGCGTCAGCCCGAATCGCGAATCGCCTGCGGAGATGGAAGCATCGGCGTCACGCGTGGCGTAAGTCCCGGCACGCAACGATGCATCGTGTCGAACTCCAATCGCCGCACGACGAGTAAAGATCTGAACGATTCCCGAGACCGCGTCCGCGCCGTAAAGAACGCTGACCGGGCCGCGCACGATCTCGATGCGATCGATGTTGTCAGTGGTTAGATGACTGAGGTCGAAGTAGCCGCCGACCGCATTCACCGCCACGCCATCAATGAGGACCTTGGTGTATCGGCTCTCGCCGCCACGAAGGAAGAGCGACGTCACCGATCCAAACGAGCCCGATTGGACCAGAGACGCTCCGGGAACTTCACGTAATGCGTCGCTGACTCTCGTCACGCCCCGCGCGCGAAGATCGTCGCCGGAAATGACAGTCACTGCCTGGGTAAGAGTGCCGGGATTGTCGGCCTTCGTAGCGGAGACGACGACCGGCGCCAGGCGCGAGGTGTCGGCGGATTGCGCGTGCCCGAGCTGCGGAAAGGAGACCAGTGCGATAGCAAGTGCAACGTGAGTAGTGGGCAGCGTTCTCATTAGCGATTCCTGTTTGTGTTTGATTCTGTGGGTTGACGACGACGTCTGAGGGGAAAGAGCGTGGGGTTCCCTGTATCCGGGTCGGGAGTAACCGAAACCGGCCATTCGAAGACGCGCTCGAGAAGCGCCGGCTCCATTACCTGCTGCGGCGATCCGTGTGCGGCGACCTTGCCGCGGTGGAGGAGTACGATGTCATCCGCGAAGCGGGAGACGAGGTTGAGCTGATGACTCACGAGCATCACCGCCAATCCCGATTCAGCGAGTGAGGAAAGCAGCTCGAAGATCGCCATCTCGTGCGCGATATCGAGAAAAGTCGTCGGCTCGTCCACAATGAGAGCCGGCGCCTCCTGCGCGAGAGCGCGCGCAAGGCGCACACGCTGCCATTCTCCACCAGAGAGCTCATCGGTGCGGCGGCCTGACAGCGACTGAATCTCCGCGCGCTCGATGGCGCGCTCGACGGCGGAGTCATCGATGGAGGATCTCGCGTTCCACAAGCCCAGGTGCGGGAAGCGGCCGAGAGTGACGTACTCGTGCACGTCGAGTGGAAACGCATTCTCCTCACGCTGCGGGAGAACGGCGGCGAGCCGCCCCAGCTCGGCGATTCCGATGTCGCGGAGATTGCGATCTCCAATCACGATGGATCCGGAAGCCATCTCGACGCGCTTGACAAGGGCGCGAACAAGCGTGCTCTTCCCCGAACCATTGGGACCCGTAAGGGCCGTAATTCGGCCGGGGCGAACCTCGAGCGAAACGCCATCAAGGGCGTTGGCATCCGCGCTGGGATACCTGACCACGACATCGCGGAACGCGATCATACGATCCGCCGCAACTGAACGAGGAAGAACGGAACACCGAGGAGAGCGGTGATCGCGCCAAGCGGGAGCTCGGTTGGTGGCGCGAGAGTACGTGCGGCCAGATCGGCGGCGACGACGAGTGTGGCTCCCACGATGGCCGATGCAACAATGAGCGGACGATGGGCGCGAATTCCAAATGCCCGGCCGATGTGCGGGACGACGAGCCCGACGAATCCAACGAGCCCCGCGGCCGAAACGGTCGCCGCGGCGAGCAAGGCAGCGAGGAGATAAATGATCCGGCCGGAGCGCGCGGCATCCACTCCGAGGGCGGCGGCGCTGTCTTCGCCGAGCATCAGTACGTCAATCTCACGCGCACGGTGGACTAGCGTGCCTCCGATCACCGCGACGCTCAATGCCAACCAGAACACTCGCGTCCAAGTAGCGTCGGCGGCGGAGCCCATCATCCACCAGAGGGCGCCGCGCACAGTGTTGGCCGGGGCACTCGCGAGTGCGACCATTATCACCGCGTTCGCGAACGCTCCGACGATGACGCCGGCGATGAGCAGCGTTCGGACGTCGGCGCGGACGCTTCGCCCGCCGGCTCGCGCGACGGCAAGGGCGACGATGACCGCCGCCACAGCTCCGCCGAACGCGGCGAGGGTGATGATGCCATCGCCGGATGCGCCCGACGCAAATGCGATCACCGCCCCGACCGCAGCCCCGCCTGACACACCGAGCA
>JBKJHG010000225.1:0-9675 GCA_046599115.1 Gemmatimonadaceae bacterium | reverse complement strand
GTTCGATGTAGGAGAAGGGAGTTGCCCTGGTGGTGAAATTGGTAGACACGCCATCTTGAGGGGGTGGTGCCGAAAGGCATAGCGGTTCGAGTCCGCTCCAGGGCATTCGATAAGTTTTCGCCACAGTAGCTCAGTGGTAGAGCACCCGATTCGTAATCGGGCGGTCATCGGTTCAATCCCGATCTGTGGCTCTGCGTAAACCGCACGAATGAGGCGCCGAAAGGCGTCTTTTTTCGTTTCTACGTCACAGTACGTATGGGCTCATTCCCAGCAGCTCGGCACCTTCCCGGTGAGCAATTCACTCTGAGATGGAGGTTCCGATGATTCGTTTCCTTTGCGCCATTCACTCATCCACCGCTACTGGTAATCCTATGCCGATGACCAAACTCATTCTCTCCGTTGCAGCGCTTACGCTTGCAATTTCCCAAACATCGTTGGCGCAGGACGCCTCGGTTCTCGGCGCCGGGACCAGAGTGCGGCTCACATCGCCGGCGCTCGATTCCTCGGTGCAAGTAGGAAGGGTCGTCAGCGCGACACGCGACACGATCAGCTTCAGATCCGATGCGAATCCCGTTACGCGGACGCTGGCCGTGAAAGACCTCACCTCCATCGAGATCAGCGGCGGTATGGAAACTCATCGCGGACGCGACGCGCTCTATGGCCTCGCCATCGGCGGAGGCGCCGGTGCGATACTGGGCGCGGCAACATACAAGAAGCCCCAGAACTGTTTCATATTCTGCGACACGCGCGGATTCGATGCTGCCGCGGGAGCCTTGAGTGGCGGCCTTGTGGGCACGCTGGTCGGCGCCTTCATCGTCGGCAGCTTCGACAAGACCGAACGCTGGGTCCCTTTGAGAAAAACGGCGAGCATCCAGATCGCACCGATGCACGGCGGAATGGGTGTCGCACTCTCCGCTCGGTTCTAACGAAGCCGCAACTGGCTACTCGGCCGGACGGCATCCACGCTCATCGCGTCATTGCTTGGTGCCACAGCTGTCCGCGACGACGCGTATGCTCCAGCCGGATGAATCTGAAATCACCACTCGGCCGGCTCTCGCCGCCGCGGAAGCGCGCACGGCAGCGATTGATCTCTTCTGATCCGAGCTGAGTCTGCGCGCGGCGCCGACCGGCGCCGACACGCAGGCGAAAGCCTTGTCGGCATTCTCGACCCAGCCGAGCAGCGGGAGCGCGCGCTGCAGCCAGCTGTTAGCCGCCGACAGTCGCCGCGAAACGGGACGGGCATCAAGGGGCTTATCGGTAACACGCACCGAAGCTCCGACCCGATCGGAAAGCATCGCGGCGAGAAGTGCTCCGCCGGAGGTTCCAAGTGGGGGGCCAAGATGATACACGGAGACCGTCGCCGAATCGCTCGACGGAATTACGACGTTCCACCCCAAAAGAGGGCCCGCAGCGGCCGATGGCCAATTGTCGGCCAGCGATCCTGCGGCGCGCTGAGCGAGCGTGCTCGACCGCTCAGCTACCGGCGTCTCCCCAAATCCGGTCGCGGATGACAGGGAAATCGCGGCCAGTGTTCGCGCGTCCGGTACGGCGGTTACTGAGATATTCGGGATGACGCCGGTGCGCTCGGTAATCCGGTGCGTAAGCGTACGCTCGAGGTACTCTGCCCTCTCGTTAGTACCGAGGACCACCAGGTGTATGGTGATGGTATGCCGCTCGACGACGAGTCTGGCCTGAACCGCGCGCGGTGCTTCGAGCGCAAGTATCGGCCGAATCGCGGCGCGCGAGCGAACCTCCCACGTAACCTCGTTCAGCGCTTTCCTCAGCGGGAAATACACCGAGGCAAGGAAAAGCCCCGGTACCAGTATCCTCATCGCCATCCCGAATCGGGATCCAAATACGTGACGGAGCGACATCTCCATCCGTGCGGCAAGGCGGCCGGTTCCAGTCGTGTCTGGCTCCAAAAATCCGCTCTCCACCCGCTCCGCGTTCACCTGATCGAAGCCGACAATGAGAAAGCTGACGACAGCCAGCACCAGAATCGCCGATAGGTTGGCGCTAAAAAGCAGCGCGGCTCCGCCAGCAATCCTCGCGGACCCAATTCCGAATCCGAACCCCCAAACACAGAGCGGAGGCACCAGCGCGACTCCGATCGCAGTTCCTGCTGCCGCCGACGTCGCGTCCGAGGTCGGCCGTATCGTTGTATACGCTGCCGTCAGCGCACAGAACACCGCCACTGAAAGGTCGAGCAGGGTGGGTGATGTTCGCGAGGATATCTCGAGCGTGACCTCCTGGAAGGGAAGCGCTTGCGTCATCGCCGCAGCGAAGGCGACTGCCAACACCACGCTGAGGCCGACACGAAGCGTCGCGCGCAGCACGAGGAAGGGAGAGCCGACGGCGAATCCCATTCCCAGCTCGAGGATGGGTCCCATCAGCGGAGATACCAGCATCGCCGCGATGACAACGGCTGTGCTGTTGAGTACGAGCCCCAACGTCGCGATCCCGACCGAAAGGACAAGCTGAATCCAATATCCGGCTCCGCGACGGCGGTTGTTCTCGATCATCGCGATCACGGTTTCCGCCCGCTGGCTTTCCTTCACGCCGAGGGCCGATGCCGCGCGATGTTGGCCGGCGGCGATCGCGACCCGGATGCGTCCGGGCCATTCGATCGCACGTTTACGCACCGGACTTCTCAAGCGGTGTCTCGGCGCAGTCGCCAAAACGCCTGGCGAACGGAGGCATCGTCAGCCCCTGAAGGAGTAGTGAGATGAGAACGACGCCGAATGTCAGATCGATGAGCAGCGCTCGATGCGGGAATGTGGGCGGGAGTGCAAGCGCGAGCACCATCGAGAGAGCGCCGCGCAGTCCACCCCACGTCAACACGCCGGCCCAGGCCCAGGAAATCCGCTCAGACGTGGGGCTGTAAGCCGCGCGCACGGCGAATACTACGGCAAAGCGGGAGACCACTACACAGATAAAGGCGATGAGGATCGGCAGCGCCGACTGAACCAGTGCCGCGAGGGGAACCTCGAATCCGATCAACAGGAAGACTATCGAATTGAGCGCAAACGCCACGTACTCCCAAAAAACGTCGACGCTCACCTGGGTAGTTCGCGACATCGAGCTCTCTCGCCCGTAGGTCCCGAGCACGAGGCCGGCAGAAACTGTGGCAATGAGGCCGGAAAGATGAAGCCGCTCCCCGATGACGAATGATCCGTAGGCGGCGATAGTAGTTAGCGTAATCTCGATCATCGGATCGTCCAAATGGCGCGTGACGCGCGTGATGCCGAATCCAATCAGCATCCCGACGACTGCCCCGCCGCCTATGACTTCTACAAAACGCAACGCGAGGGACGGAAAGCTGGTCGTTTCTCCGGTCACGAAGGCCAGCACCAGCGAAACGACCACTATCGACGTTCCGTCGTTGAAAAGACTTTCTGCCTCTATCAGCGTAGTCAATCGCGGAGCCACGCCCATTTGTCGGAACAGAGCGACAACCGCGATCGGGTCCGTCGCGGCCACCAGAGCGGCGAAGACCATTCCAAAGCGCCACGAAAAGGCCGGCTCGAGCCCCAAGGCAGTGAAAGCCCCCATCATCAATGCCGTGGTGAGGGCGATGGCGACGATCACGCCGGGAACAGCGAGAGTTGCTATCGTCCGCCAATTCGCCCTCAGCTCACGAAAGTGAAGGTTGTACGCGGCTTCAAATACGAGCCCGGGCAGAAAGAGCGAAAACAGGAGCTCTTTTGTGAGGTGGGGAGCGTCGACGATATGCGTGGCGCCGACCAGCAAACCAACCGCGACCAGCGCGACCGTGTACGGCAGCCGCGCCTTCCGAACGAAGATCGCGACTAGCGAGGCAATCGAAAACAGAATTACAAATGTGGATTCCAAGGAATACCCACCCCGTTACGGAAACGAGCTACGATACTCGGATTCGCCTTAACGTCAATTGCGGGACCGTTCTTCAATCAGGCCGGCGAGCACGTTGTGGATGGAACGCGAGTTGGGATGACTCGCCCGATGGATCGAGGGTTCAGCTTCCTCGATTCTTCTCGATAATTCCCGCCAGGATGAGCAGAAAGGCGATCAGCCGGAGGAAGCGGGCAGCTTCGGAGTTTAGCTCGAACAGGCCGACAAATGCCAGTCTTGCGGAAATCTGGCTGCTCGCACCTTTCGCGCTGCGTAATTACATTCGAAAGAGTCGCGGGCGTAATTCAGTTGGTAGAATGCCAGCTTCCCAAGCTGGACGTCGCCGGTTCGAGTCCGGTCGCCCGCTCTTTGTAAGTGTGATAATCATAGTGTGTTATCGTCCTCGCTATTCTGAACTTGTACCACGTCCTTCGCTCTTGGTACAAGTTCTGGTACAAGTTCTGGTACAATTTGGGGGCGATTTCTGTTCGCCTCGCGTGCCGACACCGCGAGAAGGCGAACGTTGGCGTCACGGATTGGTAGGCGAGAAATACTCTTCGATCAACTGCTTAAACCGCGGAAGACTCCGCACGTTCTCCAAATCCGAATCCGTGAGATACCACTCTTTGTGCGAGAATCCGAGATCCAGCGCCCGCTCCACATGATCGAGCGCAACATCCACCCGCCCCGCAACAGAATGGAAGCACGCCAGATTGTACAGCATCACAGGATGCATCGGATCCAGGTTCAGCGCGCGGTTCGCCCACTCCATCGCACGCACCGGCTCACCAATCCGCTCGAGATTGATTGCGCCGAGATAGAGCGCGCGTGAGTCGCCGGGATTGAGCATGATCGCACGCTCGGCGGCTTTCACCATGCGGGCTGAGGTTTCCAGAAGATTTTTCTTGTCACCGAGCGACTGGTAGGCCATCGCCAGATACGAAAGCGTCTGGTACTCGTCAGGCCGGATTTCAACTGCGCGCTCGTACAGCTTCGCCGCCTCGTGCAGCTTTCCCTGCGCCTGCATGCTCCTTCCATAGAAGTACGCCGCTTCATATAGAGTGGGATCGAGCCGCATCGCTTCCTCGAATTCGTTTCCGGCCTCCTCGTGCATCTTCTGGTATGAGAGCGTCAGGGCCCGCGAGGCATGCGCTTCTGCGGATAACGGATCGAGCTCGAGCGCGCGCTTACTGGATGCCTCCGCCTGCGCAACGGCTTCCGGCCCGCCGCTCTGGTCCTGTGCGCGAAAGACTGAACAATCAGCGAGTCCTGCGTACGCCAGTGCATAATTCGGATCGAGCGCAATCGCCCGGCGATACATGTCTTCGGCGGCCTCCAGCGTTTCTGCACGACGCTGATGAAAAAGCTGCCTGCCGCGCAAATAGTATTCGTATGCGCGTACGCTCTGCGTCGGGACTTTCTGGATAGCGGCGACTTCGTCCGGCGTCAGAACGATCTTGAGCGCGGTGACGATGTTCGTTGCAATCTCGTCCTGAATTGCAAACACGTCGGCCATCTCCCGATCGTACCGTTCTGACCAGAGGTAGTTGCGAGTTGCGACATCGATCAGCTGGCCGGTGATGCGCAGCCGGCTCCCTGCCTTCCGCACACTACCTTCGAGAATTGTGGCGACGCCGAGCTTCTTGCCGATCTCACTGACATCTTCGGTGCGCTGCTTGAAGGCGAACGCGGAGCCGCGCGACACTACGTCGAGTGTCTGAATCTTGGTGAGCGCATTGATGATTTCTTCGGCGATACCATCGGCGAAGAATTCGTTCTCCTGGTCAGTGCTCATGTTGGAGAATGGAAGCACGGCGATGGACTGTTTGCCGCGCGGCGCAGCGCTGGCCGTTTCGACAGCCGTTGCTGTAAGCGCTTTTGCGAAATCGCTTACAGATGGAAAGCGGTCCACAGGATCGAGCGCCATCGCCTTAGTTACGGCCGCTGCGATATCAGCATTGGCAACGCCTGAGAGATCTGGTGCTTTCTCGGTAAAGCGCATCGCAATCACACGTTGCGGAGTCGCGGCCGTGAATGGCGCAGCTCCGGCCAGCATCTCATATAAAGTGCATGCGAGGCTGTATTGGTCGCTTCTCCCGTCGATGTTGCTTTCGCCACTGGCCTGTTCAGGACTGAGATAGGCGGGAGTCCCAAGGGAAACACCGGTCTGGGTGAGCGCATTGCCTGCGGCGGCAGTAATGGCTTTCGCAATTCCGAAATCGAGCACGAGCGGCTCGCCTTCGCACAGCATGATGTTTTCGGGTTTGATGTCACGGTGGACTACGCCGCGCCTGTGTGCAAAATCGAGTGCGGCCGCAGTTCTCTCGACAATCTTCACGGCGGCCGCGAGTGGAATCTTCCCGTCGCGATTCATGCGCGCGCGCAGCGTCTCGCCGTCGATGTGCGGCATCACATAGTACACAGTTCCGCGATGCTCCCCGGAGTCGTGCAGCGGGACGATGTTCGGATGACTGAGTCCTGCGGCGGTGGCAATCTCCGAAATGAATCTCGCCGTGCCAATTGACGCTGCGATCTCCGGACTCATCACCTTCACAGCCACTCGGCGGTTGTGCCTCAAATCACGGGCGCTGTAAACCGTCGCCATGCCACCGCGGCCAATCTCGCTTTCTATTGAATACGCCGATCCAATATCTGGCGGGGTGAAGCTCTCAGTCATGTTCGCTCTTGTATGTCAAACGCCAAGTAACACGCGCATAATATGCTGCACCCGCTCCACTGTCGGATAAGTCAGCTCCCCGCGATAGTGAAGCAACCGCTCCTTCGAAATTGATCGAATCGCTTCAACCATTATGTAGCTATCGGAGTCGAGCCCACCTTCGCCCTTCGGCACAGGAACGTGGGATGCGATTTGGCGATTGGTTCGGATGATTGGAATCGCGATCGCCAGATCGGCAGGACCCTTGTTGAACTTGTCCACCGAAACGATCATGGCTGGCCGGGAGCCATCCTGTTCCCGGCCTTTCGTCGGGCTGAATTGCACCTGCCAAACTTCGCCTCGGAGCGGCTGTTGAAGGGGCGGAACAGTCAGTCGATCAACCCGTCGGCGTTTGCCTTCTCAAGCAACCGCCGCTCGCGAGAGACCTCAGCCCAACTCGATTTTTCGGACTTCAGGCGGGCGTATCCTTCGTTGATGGCGTCCAGAAGGCGCTCGCGCTGATAGGTATCCAGCGCCTCGTGAATGATCTCCTGATGTCCCTTCCCGGTTTGGTCCGAAAGGCTCTGGAGAAGTCGATGATCGGGTTCTGAAATTCGTGTATTAGGCATAGGCGGATCCGATTTTCAAAGTCTACCGTTTTGTATACGGTTTTGTCAACCGTTCGATAGCCGCAACACGACATCGTAATTACTTTCGGCCGCTCATCTTCTGTTGCAGTTCCGCCTTCCAGTCGTGCACGACTTCTACCTGCGAATTGTCCACGCTCGACTCGATCAGCAGAAACTTCGGTTGCGACGCGATGAATAGGGCGGCGCTGCAAATGGGATTTGGTACAAGTTCTGGTACACTTTCGCGCGAAAAACACGCAACTTTCGGGAGTTTTCGTTGCGTTTGCTAGAATTGCTCAGAGAGGTTTGTATAGGGGAAACTCGCCTGGTGGTTGCGAACGTGTAGCTTCCCAAGCTGGACGTCGCCGGTTCGAGTCCGGTCGCCCGCTCTAAGTTTCGCGTGTCACCGTTGGCACTGTTCCGGCGGGTGGTTTTTGCGCGGGAAGTCCGACCAGCGACCTGGCGCGATTCAGCGCGTCGTCCAGGTTTCCAAAAACGTTCTCTTCACCGATTTCCGCCAACACGGGGGACCCTGTGAGCGCAACAAGCGGCTGCATGTGAACATCTGAGAGCAGCACTGTAGTGCCATCCTTTCGCGTTCGATGGACGACATCCGTCAATGCGTGCATCCCTGTCGAGTCCAGCGCGAGCACACCCCGCAGGCGGATGATCAGGACTTTTGGCTTACCGGCGATGCGTGCGATCGTATCCTTGAAGTTCTCCGCTGCGCCGAAGAAAAACGGGCCATTGATTTCGTATACCTCCACTCCGTGCGGAACGTTGCGGAGTCTTATCCCGTTCGGGTCAAGCGAGTACAGCTCATCCCGTTCATCGTCGTCCTGGTTGTCTTGCAGTTCGCGTGAAACAGCGGCGACGTTTGTTACCTCCGACATTCTGCGGATGAAGAGAAATGCCGCCAGCACCATTCCTACACTTATCGCGACGGTGAGGTCAACCAGAACGGTCAGGGAAAAGGTGGTAATGAGAACGGCGACATCACTCTTGGGCGAGCGCAGCTCCGCCCGGAAGGTACGCCACTCACTCATGTGGTAGCTGACGACGGTGAGAATCGCAGCGAGCGTCGCCATTGGAATGAGCGCGGCCCAGCGCCCGAAAAAAAGCGTGATCAGCAGCAGTGTTATTGAATGAACAATTCCGGCCACGGGCGTGCGCGCCCCGTTTTTAACGTTCGTCGCCGTACGCGCTATCGCTCCCGTTGCCGGCATCCCTCCGAACAACGGGGTGACGATGTTGGCGATGCCCTGGGCGATGAGCTCCATATTCGAGCGGTGCCGGCCGCCAATCATACCATCGGATACCTGCGCCGATAAAAGCGACTCAACCGCTGCAAGGATCGCGATAGTGAATGCAGGGCCAGCGAGCGCCGCAATCACCGCGAACGAGAGATGTGGCACCTGCACGTGGGGCAGGCCGGAGCTGATTCCGCCGAACCGGGTCCCAATGGTCTCGACGGGCAAATGCATCATCTGCGCAAGCACAGTCGTAGCGAGAAGTGCGACGAATGGCCCCGGAATCCTGAAATGCAACTTCGGCCAGATGAGGAGGATTGCCAGGGCAGAGACTCCGACCAGAACGGCGCCCGGGGTGAAATCTGTGGCGCTGTGAGCGTACGCGGACCACTTCCCAATAAAGTCCGCAGGCACGGGACCCATTCGAAGTCCGAGGAAGTCCTTGATCTCACCGGAAAAGATTATGACAGCTATTCCGCTGGTAAATCCCGTGATGACCGGATGCGGAATGAACTTGATCATCGCGCCAAGTTTTGCGATCCCCATCACAACGAGAATCACACCAGCCATCAGAGTCGCGATCGTGAGGCCGTCTATGCCGTATTTCTGGACGATGCCGTACACGATCACGACAAACGCGCCCGTTGGTCCGCCGATTTGCACGCGCGAACCACCGAGCACGCTAATCAGGAAGCCCGCAATAACTGCCGTCCAAAGCCCGCGGTCCGGGGTAACACCACTGGCGATCGCGAAAGCAATAGCGAGCGGAAGAGCGACGATGCCGACGATAATTCCTGCGACCAAATCGTCGCGGAATTGCCTGCGATCGTAAGTCTTCAACGATGTAAAAAGTTTTGGGACGAACAAGTGAGGCTACTCTTTTAGCTGGGGACGAGGCACGGATAGCAATATTGAACTGGCCGATGCCTCAAGTTGGTACACTTCGGGTCCGGTCGCCCACTCTAAGTAAACGCCGAGTCGCCCGATTCGGTATGAGAAACCTCGCGAGGATCTACCGAAGTTGGCGCGCTATGACGCTGGCGCGGAACCGCGCGTTTTCATCTTCTCCACTGCGTCAAAGAGCTGATCGAACGAATCCACCACGAACAGCACATCCTGGAAGTGATCGATCTCGAACGGCTGATTGATCACGGCATCCAGTGAGAACTTCCGCCTTTTGCATTTCGGACCCAGCGCATTTGCCGCGTCGCCGTGTGACGAGATCAGGCCGCTACCATAGACTTTGACCGAATCGTTCTCGCTGATGAGG
>JBKJHG010000209.1:0-4966 GCA_046599115.1 Gemmatimonadaceae bacterium | reverse complement strand
ATTGGCCGACGATTTTGGAGGCAACACATATCGATTGGCGTACACGACGTTTCCGGATGCCGTGTACGTCCTTGACGTTTTCATGAAGAAATCAAAGACTGGCATCGAGACTCCGCTGCAAATCCGACAACGTGTCATTCAGCGACACCGGGAAGCTACGCGACTTTACGAATTGAACTATCTACCGCCAAAGAAATGAAACGAGTGCTGAAGAGGCAAAAACCCATCAAGGTCGAGCACGGCAGCGGAAATATCTTCGCCGATCTGGGACGTCCCAACCCCGAAGAGCTGCTCGCGAAGGCTTTGCTCGCTATTGAAATTCGTCAGATCATCCACGAGAACGGCTGGACCCAACGCTATGCCGCCACCAAGCTCGGCGTTGCTCCTCCCGATGTTTCGGACTTAATGAGGGGCAGGTTCTCCAGATTCAGCCAGGAGCGGCTCGAGAGATTTCTGAACAAGCTCGACTACGATGTCCACATTCACATCGCGCCGCGACCAAAAGGCAAACGTCGCGCTGCCAGGGTTACGGTGGAGAGGGTCGCAGCCGTTTAGTAGAGCAAGCGGTTGATCGATGGCACGACCTACTCGCGCTCGGTAAATAATTCGCCCCCCCACTCGGCGTTGACACATTCTGGCCCATCCTGGTAGGTTCCATAAAGGTACCATAACGGAACCTCACCGAGAGGGTCACATGCCTGTGCTCACGATCAAGGGAATGCCGGACGCTCTCTACCGCCGCTTGAAAGCGCGCGCGGCGGCGAATCGTCGAAGCCTCAACAGCGAGATAATCGTCTCTCTCGAGCAGATCGCCGACACAGTGCCGCCAGACACGACTCGCCTTCTAAAGATGGGCGACGATATCCGCAGCTCCATCAAGCTGCCCTTCCTGACCGATAAGTTCCTCAAGGCGGCGATTAATCGGGGCCGCAAATGATCGATCCGTGATCGTCGTTGATACCAATATTCTCGCGCACTATCTGATCGTCGGGGCGCATACGCCACTCGCGCGCGACCTGCTAGCGGCCGACCCTGAGTGGGCCGCCCCGATTCTTTGGCGAAGTGAATTCCGGAATCTGCTGGCCACCTACGTTCGCGCGCGCGATCTTCCGGTCCGCGACGCGCTAACACTGATGCGGTCCGCTGAGATCCTCATCGGCGCACGCGAGCACCTCGGTAAGAGCCGGGACATTCTGGAGCTCGCAGCCACCTCGCGGCAATCAGCATACGACTGCGAATTTGTTTCGGTCGCCAGGACACTTGGCGTGCCGCTCTTGACCAACGACAACAAGCTGTGCCGGAGCTTCCCGGAAATTGCCGTCAGCCCGGCGGAGTTTCTGGCTCGACGCTGACTCTACTGGTGGACCTTTCAAATGCACGGCGGTGTAACTATAATAGCACTATCTAGAGTCAACGAAAGTATAACCGGAGATCGCAATGGCTGCTCTCACCACCACTGTCCGCCAGCAGGGTAATTCCGCCGTCACCACTCTTCCCAGCGAGGTCGTCCGCCGTCTCGCAATCGAAGTCGGCGCCGAGCTCACCTGGATCGAGGACGGACTCGGCGGGTTCCGCGTCGTTCCGATGGGCCCGAACACTGCCAAGGCGGTCGCCGTCCACGAGAAGATAATGCAGAAGTACGACGCCGCTTTTCGTTCTCTTGCGAAATGACGCGTCGCAAGCTCCGCAAGGAGCCGAAGTGGATCACCGATGAGATTCTGGTAATCATCCACGCTCAGCAGATCGAGCGCTACGGCGGCCTGCACGGCGTTCTTGACAAGAACGTCGTGCTCGCCGCGCTCGCGAGGCCGATTCACCACTGGTCATACGACGAAGACGTGGATCTCGCGCAGCTCGCCGCGGTGTACCTCGTTGCGCTTGCGGGCACTCAGGGCTTCAACGACGGAAACAAGCGCACCGGCCTCGCGTGCGCGCTGGTGTTTCTCGGTCTCAACGACGCAGAGCTCGCCGCTGATTCCGACGAGCTCTACGAACTGACTCTCAAAGTCGCCACGAACAAGATCAAGGAAGCCGGCGTCGCAACCTGGATTCGCGCGCGGCTATAACGCCACGGGTGTGGTCCGCTCTACTCGTGTCGTGTTCCGTTGCAGTTAAATCGTTCTCAGCGCCTGAATCGCATTCCTCTTCGTCACCGTCTGAGCGATCACCACTGCCGCGATCATAGACAAGAACCCGGCGACGATGAGCACCGCCAGATACGTCCACGGAACCGAAAGCCCAGTCGGCGCCGGATCAAACACCCCCGTCAGCACCTTCACCAGCATCTTCGCGATTCCGAATCCCGTCGCGAATCCCAGCACCATCCCCCCGACGAGTATGATCAACCCCTCCGTCCAGAGGAACGCGCCCAGCTGCCTCGCCTTTGCCCCCATCGCTGCGAGCAGCGCGAAATCCCGGCGCCGCTCGATTAGCCCAAGCCCAAGCACGAGTCCGCTCGCGCCGGCGATGAGCAGGATCGCGAACGACAATTCGATCAACGTCAGTCCGTGCAGATCAACCGCGGTCAGGCTCGAGCTGATCGTCGCCAGCACCGCGCCAAGCTCCGTCACGCGCGCCCCGGGAAGGTCCGCCACTACCGCCTTCACTCGCGCGGCGAGCTGCGCGGGCGGAATGCTGCTGCGTATCAAGACGATTTCTCTCGCCGGTGCTCCCGTTTGCTCCGCCACATAGTCGCCATTGGCGAGAATGAACGAGTCGTGCGGCGCGGTCGAGAACTCTCGCACGATGCCGACGAAGTGGAATGGCACCGCGTGGTACTGATGGTCCTTCGCATTCTGCAGGCGGAGGTTGATGACGTCGCCGAGGTGGAGCTGGAAGTCGTTCACCGTCTCCTGCGAGAGGAGCGCGCCGTCACGCTTCGACGCGAGCGCACCCATCGCCGCCTTCGCATCGTTATTGGCGAAAAACGCGTCGGAGATGTCGGCAGCATCGCCGATCGTCTTCGGATCTATTCCGTAGATGTCCTGGAGATCGTTGCCCACGTAAGCGAAGCGGTGCATCATCGAGCGCGCGGCCACGACACCGGGCACTTTGGCGATCCTGTCAACATACGGACCGGCCGGGTACGCGGTCGTTCCGCGGACGGTGACGTCGCTGCCATTCGACAGCGCGGCGTCAACGCGCGATTGCACATTGTACGTGGTGTTGAACACGGCGGTCGAAACCGCAAATGAGAACGCGAGCGTAACCAGCACCACGCCGCGTGTGATCAACGGCGCCTGACGAGAGACCGAAGCCGCGACGATCGGGGAGATGTTGCCCGCCAGCGGACGGAACGTGCTCGCGATGAATCCCCTGCCGCGTACCAGCCCGTGGCGAAACAATCGTGTCACCAGCAAGCCGACTCCGATCCACAGCGCCAACGGAGCGAGGAACGATTGGTAAGACACCGACGTCGCCGCCACTCCCTCCGGCGCGAGAACGATCTGATATCCCGAAGCGGCGGTGCGCCAGTAGATGAGCCCGGAGATGACGAGGAGGATGACGTCCACCCACGTCCTCTCCCAGAACGGACGCGCCTCTCTTCCCACGCGAGCTCTCCCCATATTCACCGACGACTCGCGCGACGCTCGCCAGGCCGGCGCGATCACGGCGAGCAGTGCCGTGACAATTCCAACAAGCAGCGCGACAACGAGAACGGTCACAGTTTGCCGAGTCCCGATCGCAATCGCCACCATCCGGCTGACGATCACCTGCGTAATCACCAGCGCAATGATTACCGCCAGCACCGATACGATGAGCGCCTCGAGCGACTCGAGCCGGAGGATCATCGCTGTCGTCGCGCCGCGCACACGCAATAGCGACTGCTCTCGACGGCGACGATCATTCCCCGTCGCGCTCACTGCAAATGTCAGAATGATCGCGAGGATGGCACCGGGCAGTCCGAGGAACAGGAACAGGACGCGCGCGTAAAGTGCGTCTTCGCGAACCGAGTCGAGCCGCGCGGCAAGATTATCCCCGACGATCGCCGAGCCGACGACGCGGGCTTCGAAGTTGCGCGCGAGTCCCTCGACGAATACGAACGCGTTGCGTGGATCGGGCGGCAGCGCGTTTCCGAGACGCACGTGCAATTGCGTGTGCACAGCATCGGGGCGCACCGTGCTTTGCGGATCGAACCACTGGCGCCACATCGAATCGGGAACGACCAGCACGTTGTCGGGCGGAGCCTGTGGCGCGGCGCCGGCGGGAACTCCCACCGCCTGGAACATCGCGTCAGCCTGCGGGAGATCCATCACCCCGTCAATGCGAGCCTTCACCGGTGGAAGTCCGACGCGTGAGACCGACACCGTATCACCGACAGCTACGTGAAGGTTGGCCGCTGTCTGCTGAGCGATGAGGACGCCGGTAGTCGCGCCGAGCAGCGGACGGAGGAGCGCGGGAAAATCCTTCCAGTAGGTGGGAGTGATGCCCAGAACTTTTCCCGAGCCCGTCGTCTGCGTCGTCACGCCGGTCGTCGCTGTGAAGCCGTCCACGTCACCATAGCCGACTACGTCCACTGTTTTCACGCGCGCCGATTTGCGGAGATTCTGCTCGACGGCAGAGACGTCGGCTCCGCGCACGAGCTGCACCTGCCAATCAATGGGAACGTCGCCGAGCGCGCGCTGCGTCATCGTCGCCGCACTTGCGTTGATGAAGATTCCGAGGATCGCGAGCAGCGCGATGGTGAGGCTGACGCCGAGCACGGCGGGAAGCATTCGTCCCGATCTGCGCCGGACGAGTCCGGAGAGCCAGGTGATCATCGCGCTCACGTGAGTTTCCCGTGTTCCATATGCCACTTCGTTTTCATCTTGCCGGCGACGAACGGATCGTGCGTAGCGACGACCAGGGCGGCCCCGCTGCCCTGCAGGTGGCGATCGAGAAGATCGAGCAAATGCGCGGCTGATTCGTGGTCGAGCTGCCCCGTCGGTTCGTCGGCGAATATGAGATCGGGGTGGGTGATGAGACT
>JBKJHG010000170.1:0-2990 GCA_046599115.1 Gemmatimonadaceae bacterium | reverse complement strand
GGTCGGAACGACCAATCGCACACACCCCGACGACTATCGCCGCGCCATCACCAAGAAAACCGCCGCGATAGTCGTCGGGGTGTGTGCGATTGGTCGTTCCGACCTCGACGAGCTTCACGCCGCTCCTCTCCATTATCTCGGGGATTCGGAAGCTCCCACCGATCTCCACCAGCTCGCCGCGTGAAACGAGCGCCTCCTTTCTCCGCGCCAGTGTGTTGAGCGCAAGCACGAGTGCCGCAGCGCCGTTGTTCACGACCATCGCGTCTTCGGCGCCGGTCAGCCGCCTCAGCAGCGACACGCAATGCGAATGGCGCGATCCGCGACGTCCCGATTCAAGATCGTACTCGAGATTTGAAAATCCGGCTGCCGCGGACACGACCGCATCGAGTGCTGCCTTGGCGAGAGGGGCGCGGCCGAGGTTCGTATGGAGAATGATTCCAGTCGCGTTGATCGCCGGGCGCAGCGACGCGCGGCTCGCGGCGTCGAGCTCGCCTCGAACGGCCGCGGCCCAGTCGGTGGGTGCGCGCGCAGCGACACGGGCCGCATCTATCGCCGAGCGAATCGCGTCAACGACGAGAGCACGGGGATGTTCGTGAGAGAGAGACGTGATCTCCGGCGTCTCGAGGAGTGAGCTCACACTGGGCAGCTCTCTCCTTACGTCATTCATGCTTGATGGGGAGGGGAACGGCCCCGCCGGGAAGGTTAGTCGGAGTCGGCGGCCGGCGATCGGGCTGCGGAGGTGCCGCGGTGGTCACGGTTGCTTCGCTCGGCGCCGTCTGTCCCAGCAATCCACGGATGCCGACAGCGCGGAGACGGTACTGCACCTTCGCGGCGAGCGGACGGCTGAGAGTCAGCGTCACCGAGATGAGCGGCATCGGTCGCGTCGTCGGGGGACGCTTGTGCAAGCTGTCGCGTGCCGGCGGGCGCACTGAGACGATGGGAATGAGCGAAGAATCCGATCCGCTCAGTGAATAATTCCCGACGGTCGCGGCAGAGGCAGAATCGGTCGGCCGGTCGAACGTGACAGCGAGCGTTACCGAGTCGGTCGTGGTGGCCGATACCATTCGTGGTGCGATCGAGTCGCGCAGGACGACGAAGAAGTTGACGGGGATCGCCGAATCCGCGGCGGCCACCGTCGCCGTATCGAACGGCTCATCCGCATCGGCGCCGAAATTCCGATTCTTGTCGAGATATGTGCGGACGGAGAAAGGTTTCTTCGGAAGATGCGCGAGCCTGAATCCCCCCGCGGAATCCGTGCGGGTGATCCAGGCGACGGTCGTGTCGGTGCCTGCGCGCGCTTCGACGACCGCACCGCCGGCGACAGAGCCGCTGAGAAGATCGTAAACCGATCCGGCGATCGCACCGCTGTCCACGCGCGGTCCGGTAGAGAAATACGTCGTGGCGGACTTATTCCGAACGTTGCCGCGAAGGTCGGCAATTCCCGCCAGCATCGTTACTGTGTACGTCGTATTTGGCAGCCATCCCTTCCGCGGCTTTACGTGAATCTCTTCACGATGCCACGACACGTTCGGCACGCCCTGCCTCGGTGACACGACGAACAGGTCGCCGAGCGTTGTTGCGCCGGAGGGACGCTCGCTGACGACTTCGTCGAATCGGAAGAGGGCAGTCGTGCCCGTCTTCACCATCGTCCTGCCGGAATCCGGAGAGACGAGCAGCAGTGTGGGCGCCTCGGTGTCCGGCGGTCCGCCGGGTGGCATCCCCTGCGACGCGCATCCGCAGAGAAAAACGCAGGCAATCAGCTTCCGCATAGCTCGCTCACTCTTTTCGTCAGCTGCTCACGTTTGCGCTCGAGGTCCTGCTGCTTCTGGCGCTCCGTCTCGACGACCTTTGCCGGCGCCTTGCTGGTGAAGGTCTCGTTGTTGAGCCGGCCGATGAGCGACGCCAGCTGCTTTTCTATCTGTCCGATCTCGCCGCGCATCTTTTCGCACTCCTTGGCGACGTCCACCATTCCGGCGAGCGGAACGAGAATCTCGGTTCCATCGGCGAGAAGAACGTGCGCGGACTGCTCATCGCCGGCGGACTTCCGGAAGTGCGTGCGGCAGAGGCGTGCAAAGAGATCGGAGTGAGCCGCGAAAAGATCCTCCGCGGCGCTTCCGACGACGACTGCCTGAATCTGTTTTCCCGGCGTGATCGCGTAATCGGCGCGAAGCTGGCGAAGCGCGTTCACAGCTTCGCGCAGAGTCTCGAATTGTTCGGCGTTCCAGCTCCGCGCGATCCGGGCCGGCCACGGCGCGCGGGCGAGGAACTCGCCATTCACGTGACCGGGGAGCCGCTGCCAGATGTCCTCGGTGATGAACGGCACGATCGGGTGCAGGAGTCTGAGCGCGGAATCGAATACGTGGACGAGTACCGAGCGCGCGACGTCGCCATCGGCGGTGGAGGATTGCAGCCGTCCCTTGACCGATTCAACGTACCAGTCGGCCATCTCGTTCCACACGAAGCGCCGCGCAGTTTCCGCGTACTCGCTGAGCCGGAGGCCGAGCTGCCGTTCTTCCTTCTTCCATTTGCCGTTCGCCGGACGCGGCGGACCAAGCGCGCCATCGCACTCCGCAATAGCGACATCGAGACGCGAGAGAATCCACCGGTCTGCGAGCGTCAGACTCCCGGTCGGAATGTCCGCCACCGGTTTCACTGCGCCGGCGCCGACATTTCCGAGCAGAAAGCGCCCGATGTTCCACAGCTTGGTGACAAAATTCCGGCCCGGCGCGAACGAGCGCTCGAGGTCATCCGGATCGAGAACGAGGTCGGCTCCCATTCCGAGCCCGGCGATAACCGTGTAGCGCAGCGAGTCGGCGCCAAAGAGGCGAACGACGTCGAGCGGATCTATTCCGTTGCCGAGCGACTTCGACATTTTCTGATGCTCGGTGTCGCGCACGGTGCCGTGTATGTACACCGTGTGGAACGGCGCCGCACCCATAAACTCGTAGCCGGCCATTATCATCCGCGCCACCCAGAAGAACAGAATCTCG
>JBKJHG010000045.1:0-3151 GCA_046599115.1 Gemmatimonadaceae bacterium | reverse complement strand
GTCGCCGAGGAACGCCCTTTCGGCTTCCAAACGAAGAAGCTTGTGATGTGGCTCTTCATCATTGCCGACGCAGCCACGTTCGGCGCCATCCTGTTCGCTTATGGATACGTTCGGGTGGGCAGCCCGGACTGGACGCGGCCGTTCGCGTTTTCGCCGACGATCCTGAATGGAATGGTTATGACGTTAGTGCTGCTCACCAGCAGTCTGACTATGCTGGGTGCCGTCCGCGCTGCCAGTGCCGGTCGTCGGAGCACGTTCCGCTGGCTGATAGCGACGATGGTGCTGGGAACCGCCTTCGCCGTGCTCCATTTGCGCGAATGGTTCACTATGATCCGCGAGGGCTGGAGTCCGAGCCATAACCCGCTGGGCGGCTCCCCGCTTTTCGGCGCGGCGTTCTTCGGAATCACCGGGCTGCATCTTCTGCACGTCATCTCCGGCGTGATTGCAATTGGATTCATCACCGTGCTGTTCCGACGGGGCAAAGTGGACGCGAGCTACATCGAGACGACCGGACTCTACTGGCATTTCGTGGATCTGGTTTGGATGTTCGTTTTCCCGCTGGTCTACCTTTTGAACGCTTCTTGACCGAGCGGCGAGAGGAAGAGGCGAGTACGCCGAGCGCTGGCCCGAATCCGATCGCCGGGATGAAGTTTTACTCCATCCTGTGGGCCGGCTTGTTAGGTATAGTCATCTGTGAGGTGCTGCTGACCTACGCGGGTCTCTCGCGGCTTGCCCTCACGGTGTCGCTTGTTGCGCTCGCCCTGATAGAAGCAGCGGTGGCGCTGCTGTATTTCATGCATCTGAAATATGAACGACGTATTGTCTTTTGGAGCCTCATTCCGGCTCTCGTATTTGTGATGGTGATGTTCGACCACTTCTGGCCTGACGCGTTTCGTGTAGCGTCGATGAGACTTCCAACCGCCGCCAGCACGACACCAATGGACGCACCTTAATGAACCGCTATATGCCGGGGATGCTGATTGCGATGCTGATCCTGATAGTGCCGGCATTTTTGATCTGCACTGGGCTGACTGTTGCTGCGTATCGCAAATGGCAATCGTCAGATGAGGAGTCGCGGCCATAGCCCAGGAAGTGGTGGGCGCTCGCCCCAAGCCACTGAGATAGCCGGTCAGGGACAACTCTCATAATGCGCAGGAGATCCATACACGACCCTGCGCCGCACCGTTAACGTTCCACTCCGATGGCGGGCTCGAAGCCTTGGCCACGCATAGAGCGGGGAATCGATGAATAGCGGAACCGTCGAGACAGTTGTCGATCCCCTCGATAATGCGCCCCCGTTCTGGTCTCTCGAATTCCACTCTACTTTCTTGCCCGCGATTCTCGTTCGACAACTGCGCCCCCGAACGCAGACGTTTGACTCCCCCTTTGCCAACCATCTGCCTCTGGAATTCGCGATATCAGTCGCCGTGTGTGCAGTGATCCTTGAGATCGCCTTGCCGCGCGCAGTTGCTCACGGTTCGATCGTCGGCTGGACTTCGGCCGGCATCGCAACAGCCGGTCTCGTGATGCTGATGATTCAGAGCATATCCTCGGCTCGTGAAGATCGGATTTCCTATGCGCAATTCAGGCCGGCTGTCTTCCTCTTCTTTGTCGTTCTCGGCGCCACCGGCGCTCTGTTCGTGGGTGAAGTAGCCTATCGCTCCCGCGCGGTAGCCGGGGGTGCGGTGATAATCGGACTTCTCATTGGATACGGTGCCGGCATATTCGCCGGGCTCTGGATCCAACGCCTTGGTTGGATCGGTATCTTCCTCGATGTTCTGGCGGGCTGCGCCATTATCGGGATGGTTGTCGTTGATCTGATGCTTCTGGTGTCGCCTGTAGCGTAGCTGACTTTCATTCAATCCTGATCCCAATGCCGCCGACAGCGCAATCGAGTTCCGACGTTGACGCGCGACTCGAACAGCTCCTCAGCGACATCGATCCTTCCTGGGCCGAGGTGACCCAGGACATCCTATATCACCGTGGGAAGAAAGCTCTTCACGCAGCCACGGCTTTCGCGCACGATGAGGGCACGCCCGGAACCGCTTTACTCGAGCATCTGGTTGAAACCGCCGAACTGTCGTTGGCGATTGCCCAGCTCGAGCCATATCGTGCGAGAGTCGGCCGAGATGTGCTGGTCGCCATAGGGCTCACTCACGATATCGGGAAAATCGACAGCTACGGTTCCCGCAAATCGCGATTCGGCCGGGGGCGGTCCGATACCGAGATGAACAGCGCCGCCGCGGGCCTACTGATACTTGGTGAGACGCGCGCGGCGCATGAACCGCGGTGGCGAGAGCTCGGGCGATATGACGATGCAGACCAGCTTGCAAGAAACCTCGCGCTTCAGTACGCGAGCCAGGGGCCGAAAGGCGACCGTGCCACGCAAACGCTGGAGAGTGCGATCGTTACCCAGGTCGATCGCGCGCTAACTGGCGTGAACAGCTTCGTCTCGGGTCAGACGATCGACCGGGAAACGGGCGGCGATGGCCAGGGCACTCTTCTGGAATTCTGGAAGCATCTGGAGAGTCGGGTGTCGGGCTATCATGACTTGGCCGATCAGGCGCTCAAATTCTACGTCGGAGCAATCTCCGCGCTGAGTGTGTGGCTTGCAACGGCGCAGCGTACCGGGCCGCTGTTTTCATTATTTCCCTTCGTGGTCGGCGTGGCGGGTGCGGGCCATCTAGCCTACTTATATCTGCGCGGGTGGCGACTGCAGAAGCACGCGCGACACCTGGCGGACCACATACGGGTGATGGCGGGTCTGTCGGACGACCAGTGGCCGTACTCGGCGGCTTTCAGGCCCAAGAACATCTTCGCCTATGGGCATCCGATTACTGAGCCCGCATTCAGCTTGTTCATCGTCCTCGCTCTGAGCGGGCTCTACACGTACGTCCTACTGTCATTGCCCTGAAAATTTCCGCACCGCGAGACCCAAGTCAGCACCGAGCGCCGCACCGTCATTTAGCTCTGCCGCACCACTCGCGACAACTTTGCTAACTGGCTCGATTTGGACTGACGGACCCGAATGACCGATGGGGAGGCTATGTCGCGCAAGAGCAGATCATCCGAAGGGCCAGTTCTGACATTTCACCAACGCAAAGTGCTGGATGCTCTCTGCCGGCGCATCGTTCCCGCCGCTTTCGCGACG